>CAYNIG010000203.1:4788-9194 GCA_964396995.1 uncultured Saprospiraceae bacterium
TATTTATCCAGTATGCGGTCAAAGGCACTGAAAAAACCATCTATCTCTTCTACCAACTCTGAAGGCGAAAGTTTTTCGCTGATGCCGGTAAATCCCTGAAAATCGGTAAACAATACAGTTACCATATTGTATATCCTGGCCTGGGCTTTGCCATGCATTTTTAATTCCTCCGCTGTTTCTTCGGGTAAAATATTGAGTAGTAATTGGTCTGATTTTTCTTTCTCTGCCTTTAATTCAAACGTACGCTCATCAACTTTTTTCTCTAAAATAATATTCTGATCTCTGACTATACGTTCGTTTTCCAGCGTACTATCGAGTAGTTGTTTTTGTGCTAATGCCTTGGCCTGTTCGATTTCTTCCTTCTCCCATTCAAAGCGTTTTGACAATAAAAAAGACAAAGCCAGTGCTTCGATTACGGTTGCATATCCGGAATAGCTAAACCCAAGGAGATAAGCCGGTTTCCCTGTATTGATATAAGCAGCCTCAGCGAGGACCAACAAAAAATATATAAAATAGGTCAAAGCAATATAGTATCCGAATTTATTACCTGCCTTGCCAACTTTGATTCCTACAAACCCCATGATAAAAAAGGAAAGCAGCGCCTGTAAAGTATTGACCGGTTGTACTACCGGAAAACTCAAAAAGAATTTTGATACAAACCAGATAGCATATACCAGAATGACAATCACTACAAACTTATATATCCGGGGACTGTATTTTTTTACATTCAAAAACCATAAAGAATATATAGTTTGGATAGTGACACCCAATGGGGGAATGGTGGTATACCAAAACAACATATCTACTTTTTCAAAAAAATAAACTATAAATCCATCGACCACCACCATCGAATAACAGGTAAAGATGATCACCACAAGCGCATTTACCAGGTATAGATAATTTCGGAGGGAGATGTAAAAAAACAGGTTGCTAAGAAATACAAAAAGCATCAGCCCCAGGTAGATACCGTATACAAATTTTAGCGAAAGTGATTTTTCATCATAGGCATTCTGATTGTAAATTTTTAATGGTATTGGACCTGAATTGGTGGTCAATCGAATGTAATAATCATGGGTACCCGTAAGCAAAGGAAATACCTGGAAAGAGCTTTTTATATGCCGCTGATGAAATGGGGTATTGGAGCCTGCTTTGTAGGATTGAAATATACCATTTTCAGTGCGGAAATATAAATCACAATCCGGCAACCCCGCTTGTGAAATTTCCAATATCAATTGTTTTCCCTCCGTATTGTCTAATGAAAATTTTACCCAAAAAACCGAAAGCGTATAGCCCAAGATTAAATTAGGTGATCCCGATGGTTTAAATTTGGTCTGATATTGTTCATTGCTTACATCATCTATTGAAAGTTTTCCGTCCGGGTCTTCTAAAATGGTTACTTGAGCGCCTATATCTAAGGTGGCTCTTTCTCCCTGCCAACGGATCACCTGGCTGTAGCACAGGAACGGAAATAATAAAATAAGTAAGAACAGGATTGCATTCGTCTTAGCAGTGAGAATTTTCTTTTTTAGTACCAATTTCACTTTATTATTATTATCGAAAAACAGTTTAGATATAAATAGTTTATTCCCTTGCCGTAGAATTTAATAAACCGGACTTTCATATTTGGCAAAATCGGTGGGTATATTCAATAAAAATGTAAATGCTATCCACCACACCAAACAGTAGATACCAAATGGAAAATAACCATAAAACCCCACCACCGGCATTTCAAATACATGAAAATCATTTACAAAAGGTACATTGTACACCCAGTATCCGGGGTATTCAGTTACAGGTTGTCCATTACTATGGGATGCACTTAAATAATTTTGACCTTCCAACAGAAATCCTTCTACCAGGTAGGTAAGTGCCATAAACACAACCGGAGTCCAATTTCCTTTTCGTATCGGACTAAACGGCGTCCACACCCCTATCAGATCCAGCACTACGGTCAATATCACCAGTGGAGATATCCATATCATCGCACAGAAATAGGTTGGGTAAAAGGGCATAAAAAACAAACCTATTATTGCGATTACCAGTAAAACGATCTGGGTAGTTTTGTTGAAGCTTATTTTTGGCCCCTGTTTATATTTGTTTACAAAATTGGGATAGCTGTTAAAGAGGCTATACCACTCAAAGGCCAGCGGTAATAATGCAGATGATGCAAATACAGCATAGGTGCAAAATTCATAGTCCGGTACAAGGCCTCCTTTAGGATAATACCAATATTCCAATACAAAAAAATTGAGATATTCAAATATCAACCACCCGGCTGTAGAGGCTACCCCGATACCAACCAGTTCCTGCGGGTCATTATTGTAAATAGATTTACCACCTGTACGCTTGTACACCATACCATCCATCATAAAAGTAAATCCCCAGTACAAGGGTACGTATGCCCAATTGAGAAACAAACGCGGTGAAGTAAGATGAAGAGCAAGAAAGATAAGACTCCCGCCCCATACGATCAGTCCTGCCCAAAACCAAACCGGAAATGCTACCTTTTTGGTCTCAGCAGTTTGTACTGGAGGTATTTTTTTAAATCCGAATAATGTGGGAATGAAATAAAATAACAGGGTGATGACAAACAATACGGCTACAGCAATAAATACAGGCCAACTAAAATTATCATAGATTTTCTCCGGTTGCAGCGGTGGAAAATCAAAATAATGCGAGTCAAATTTACCTCCGGTATGAATATAGGCACCGATATAGGGCACCGCAATTATACCAAAACAAGCAAGCAACAAATAAAATACTTTTTTTGAATTAGCCATTTTTTTCAATTTTTATTCTCAATTCGGTGCCATAGCGTATTTTATTTTAATCTTTTGTAATGATTCCTGCCTGTTCTACATCACTCACATCTTTAAACATGACCAGCATCATGTACTGGATAAATCCAAAAAGCGCCATCATGGCGTAAGCCGTCCAATGTGTACCTATAGGCCAAAGAGCGTGCCATACTATTTTAATGATCTGTACCGGTTCTAAAAATATTTCCCATGAATATAAATACCCATTTCCCAATTTGATGGCAGATAAAAGTTCACGGCCCATATAAAAACCAAGACAACTGAGTATAATGGTAATGGAAACTGCAATATGTGCAAAGCGTACTGAATATCTTTTACTAAAAAGAGAAAACATGATTTTAATGGATAAAAAGCCATAAAAAACGGATAACATGGCAAACGAAAAAAGGATCAGCGTGTCAAATTTTATAAGGTCCGGGGAGGCAGTGCTTAATGGATCCTGGGAATTATGAATCAGATCACTGATCATGTAAGGAGCATTAGGATAAAACAATACCCAAAGACCTGTCCCGATCCAAAACCAGACCTTTCCTATCCTGTCATTAAACTGATCCAATAAAAAAGCAATCAGGATCACCGGAAATGAACCAATAAATAAATTGGATTTGATAAAATTGTAAAAATGATCTCCTACTGCAATGTTTCTGATCATTAAAATGAGGAGATTGAGGATAGTGAAAATCAATACAATCTTTATGTATTTTGGCAATGGCTTGGTCATAACTTTGGGTACAAAAATTGGTTTTCAATGCTAAGATAAGATATTGAAACTCAAATACTGCATTTATATTGAAATACTTCCGTCCTAAACAATCAAGTCTGAATCTCTTTTCAAATAACTCTTTTGTATCTTTCACATCTATGAATAAAAAGCATGTATTCGTAATTTTTCCACTACTGGTATTAATGCTGTATTCTGCCAGCGTTTCCAAAACGCTCACCACCGATATCCTCATCATACAAGCCGGCACCGGCGGTACTGCTGCCGCTATCTCTGCTGCTCGCATGGGAGCAAAGGTCATACTTACAGAACCGCATTCATGGCTAGGTGGTATGCTTACCGCGGCGGGGGTGAGTGGTACGGATGGAAATGATCAGTTGCCTTCCGGTATCTGGGGAGAGTTTAGAGATAGTTTGGAAAGACGATATGGAAGTAAATCAGCTTTATCCACCGGATGGGTAAGCAATACCTTATTTGAACCCCATGTTGGAAATGAGATCTTTAAAAACATGACTTCATCATTACCATCACTTACCATTTTATATCACACCGAATGGAAAGATATAAGGAAAGTAAAACAAAATTGGATAGCTACTTGCATTCAAAATGGACAAACCATTAAGATAAAAACAAAAATCCTGATAGACGGTACCGATATGGGTGATGTAGCCGCCCATGCGGGAGTTAAGTACGATCTGGGCATGGATGACAAAGCCATAACCGGAGAATCAATAGCATTGGATACTCCAGTAAATATTATTCAGGATTTTACCTATGCCGGTATTTTAAAAGAATATAAAGATGGAAAAGCACCAGTTATAACTAAACCTCCTGACTATGATAAATCCAAATATCATTGCTCCTGT
>CAYNIG010000204.1:0-9139 GCA_964396995.1 uncultured Saprospiraceae bacterium
CAAGGACATGATCATGCAATTCCTGATTGGATGCATTATAAGCAAAGTTGTATACGGCATGATGGGCTTTGTAGCCATCCAGGTTTTTCTCAAAATAGTCAAGGCATTTATCAATGTTTTCCTTTGCCTCGGTGAGCGGCAGATCGGTGAGTTTTTGATGATCCCAGCTGTGTGGCATGATTTCATGGCCACGGCTTTTTAGTTTATTCCAGTCATTAAAATCACCCAGTACATGAGGTATGATGTATTTGTCGGAGACCATTCCTTTTACATGTCCCATAGCAATTACGTTAAAACATGCTTTCAATCCATACTCATCATGAATATCTGCAATTTTATAAAAAGATTTTTTAAAACCATCATCAAAACTAAGAGTGAGTATATGCGTTTTGCGCCGGCTTATAAAATGCTCTTGCCCCAATCCCAATGAAAGTAGTGCGGTAGATGCTATAAATTTTCTTCTGTGCATATGGAAATATTAAACTGTGATCTGAAGATAACCATAAGATGAGTAATTTTCACTGCCAGTCTGTCAATACCATTATTCTTGCCCCAATCATAAAAATCCGAAGCAGGTAACCTATTTTTTATCCTTCAATCTTAAGCCTTTTGGATTATGCTATTTTTTTCCTGATGAAGGAGTTGTTTTTATTGGTTTATATACTTCATGATCCGGATTTCCTCCGGTCATAAGATAGGCAAGAATGTCCTTGATTTCGTCTTCATTTAAACCATTTAATAAACCGCCCGGCATAAATGATACTTTTGATAGTTTAGCTGAAGCAACGGCATTTTTATCAATCTCACGCAAGGATAGTGGCACAAATGGATTCTGTGAAACAAAATATTTTTCACTTTCTTCATTGATTAACTTGCCCACTATAGAACTTCCATCTTTCATGGTAAATACCGTAGAAGCATATTGATCCGAAATTTCTTTATTGGGTTCAATGGTATGCTCCATGATATCTTTTAAAGAAAACCGCGTTCCTACCTGGCTGAGATCGGGCCCAATAGCTACCCCGGCGCCGCGCATCGTATGACAAAGACTGCAAGATGCAGCGTCAAACATTTTTTTTCCATTTTCAAAGTTTCGATTCTCAAGTGGCATTTCTAACATGGCAAGGTATTCTTGCAACTTACGATTTTTGCCGGGGCCTTTTGGTTTAGGCCGATCTGCAAGGTCGTTACCCGTAATAGTTAAGAGCTTTGCTCCTGATAAGGTATCATAGTATCTCCTTTTATCTATGGGAGTATAAGTAAGCGCTTTTTTTCTTGCTTTGTCTATAAATCCTACATAACTCACTCCGCCTTTATAGGTAAAAGCCTTGGCAAACCACTTAAAATATTTTTCATGAAGTAGGGGAGTCCACCCTGAGTTTGCTTCAGAAAGCATTACAGCAAAATAAATTTGTTGTGATGGCGGAATGTTTGATAACATACGAGCAATGTCAATTCCATATTGAGGATTTCTCATGATCATTTCATTGGAAGACTTTACTGTCTTTACTAAAGAATCGTCTTTAGCAGTCTCTAACAAGGATAATGTTTTCTCCAGGACTCCCGGAGCATTAATGGTAACTAAAATCTTACTGAGTTCCCGATCTAATGTATTAGAAGATGATGGATAATGTTTATCAAGATAAGTTACTAGCTGTTCCCTGGTTGTACCTTCAGGTTTACCCATACGGAATATCAGTACCTCAAATGCCCTAATCAAATCGGTTTTTTCTGTAGGACTGAGTTTGGTAAAATCCACTTTCACCAGGGATTGAATCATTTTGTCTTTCAGTTCCTTTTTACCATGTCGGGCGAGTGCGATCATAGCCAGAGATAGTGTTTGTGGATTTGTTTCATTCAAAGCACGATCCTGCCATTCAGCAAGGGGTTGATGTTCTATAGCTATGCGTGCGGCATATCGTACGAATCGATCTTCGTGTTTTAAGTGAGGCCAGGCAAAGTCTACAGCACCATTTTTAGGTTCATGGAATGCCTCCAGAGTTCTTCTCAATTGATTGGCTTCATTTGCAGTAGTTGTTATTTTTTTTGCAGTGATTGCAGCTACTTTATCCTGGATAGCAGAGATACGGTACAAATCTGATTCCAGCCTTCGGCCTCCGGTGAGGAAATACATGGCACTATCAGGACCTATTATGCCATCAGTTAATGGCAACGGTGCGCCGGATAAAAATTCTTCTACATCTGCAGTGTAAGAAGCACCTTGTGGTGTAAGGTGTATAGCGTATATGATTCCAAAACTCCAGTCAAATGCATACAGAGCTTTCCTGTACTTTTCTGGGAAATTTGAGGTGAATGCATTCATAAAATTGGTGGGAGAACCCTGACCAATATTGATCACAGGAGGAAGATTATCAGGAAAGTTTGGAGACCATTTTCCATTCCCTGTCCTCCATCCATATTCACTACCGCTGGTGACATGGCAAATACGGGTAGGTCTATACCAAGGCATTCCAAAATCCCACTCCATGTCAGAATCATAGGTAAACATATCACCCGCCTCGTTGAAGGTGATATCAAATTCATTGCGGTAGCCGGCACTTACCAGTTCCCAGTTTTGTCCAAGTGAATCTATACGTGCTATCCAGCCGCCGGGTGCTTCCCGTTTATTGGCATGCCCTCTGGGGTCTTTTATTTTTGGAAATAAATTGTCATCTTTCCAAACGGGAGGCAAGCGATAGGTATCAAATTTGGGTACATCAATATGATTACCAACAGTCAAATAAATGGACTTTTTGTCGGGAGAGAGTAGGAGACTGTGTGGGCCATGTTCCCCAGCAGATCCTTCAAAATCTTTAAGCAAAGTAATTTTATCATACTGGTCATCGCCATTGGTGTCCTGAAGACGATAAAGACCGGTCTCCCTTTCCATTTTTATTTCTTTTTTCTTTTCGACCTGCTTTTCTATTTTCTTTTTCTTGTCACTCTTTTTATCAATGTCATTATTGACCATTACGTATAAGCTGTTGAATGCATACAACAAACCCTGGGCAAAACCCATTTTAATCATTATGGTAGATGTATCTGTATATTGATGATCATCTTTTCCAATCATCAATGGTTCAACCTGAGGCATACTGGTGTCGCCTTGTTTTGGTAAAGTCAGTCGATAGAGGTGGCCATATTGATCAGAAGTAATCATCCTGCCTTTATCATCAAAAGTCATGGCTACCCATGAACCTTGATCATGTTCGGCTGAACTATATAAATGCTCCGCCCGAAACCCGACAGGCAGCTTCAATTTGTCAATTTTTGGGTTGGGAATTGGTTCTGTCTGCTGTGTTGTCACTTGGACAGGCTGTTCTTCTTGCTTTTTACATGAATCTGATATCAGACCTAAAAGGATAATGGATAGGAGTAAATACTTGGGAGCGATGGATTTCAAGCAATTCATATGATTGGTAATTTTATTTAATTCATTTATGATGGTTATTGTAAATCTGGTATGGACAATTTCAAAGATAATTTAATATTCGTAATAAATAGGTGGATATCATGTTTGAAATTCTGCAAGTTGCAATAGGAGTAAGTTTAACCATTTAAAGCTCTAAATCTGAAAACATAGTGTGGCTTTAAGGTACGTGGCTAGATTTTTAAATGGCGAAAAGTCACTCGGAGAGGTCAGATTACATTACAAAGAACATATCATGCCATTACCTGCAAAAGATGAATACAATTTGCATAATGTAATTTTGAAAATATAATTCATCTTTTGAGAAAATTAGAAAAAGTGTTTGGTCACCTGTTAACGTATCCTGCTCATAGAAGTCGACTAGTCTTAAAACCAAATATGGGAGAAATGGCATTTTTATTGATGATGGCGAAACTAAATTCGAATTCTCTATTTTATTGCTATTTTTTTAGCCAGAGCGGGTCTTTTTACCACCTATTTTTTTATATTCACATCCATATCCTTACCTAAAATTATACAGGAAATATGAATACTTCGATATCTCCAAACCAGGTAGAGTCCTTTCGAAAAGATGGATTTGTAGTCATCGAAGATTTTTTATCTCCGGAAGAATTGGATTTTTGGCGGGAAGCAGTCAGTGAGGCAATTTCTCAAAGAGACGGAAGGAAAATGCCCAATAAGGATATTAAAACGGGCGAGGATGATGGCATCAATAAAGACAGCGATTATTATGCAAAAGTTTTTGATCAGCTCATAAACTTATGGCAAACAAATGATAAAGTCAGGCAAATCATGTTGGATGAAAGAATCGGAAAAATGGTTTCGACGCTGGCCGCCTCCAGTGGTACCCGGATCTGGCATGACCAGGCTTTGATTAAAAGGCCGTGGGCTAATCCTACTTCCTGGCACCTCGATACACCTTTTTGGTCATTTAGTGATCGACGCGCTCTTTCGATATGGGTGGCATTAGATGATGCTACTTTAGAAAATGGTTGCCTTTATTTTATACCTGGTTCTTTTCATCAGACCGGTTTTGAAAATCCCGGTATTGGAAAGAATATGGATGCTATTTTTGACTTTTACCCTGCTTTTAAATCATCCAAATCAATTGCAGCGCCCATGAAGGCAGGAAGTTGTTCATTCCATAATGGCCTGACTATCCATGGTGCAGGAGCTAATATGACCAACGGGTACAGGAGAGCGATGACTTGTGCTTATATGCCCGATGGAGCTACTTTCAACGGCATTCAAAATATACTTAGTGATGAACAATTTTCGAGATTAAAAATAGGAGATTTGCTCAATGATGAATTGCAAAACCCGTTGATATATTCGGTATAATACTCTTTTTTGAAACTGTATGCACCGGATCTGATATAAAACGCCAATAATTAAAATATTCCTCTTTTAAATTGGAAGACAAAGATATAAAATATGTACCTATTATTTGGGGGATCAATGGGCTTTAAATAAATACAAAATTTTGAAATGAGATGAATTCGTTAAACAGTTTATCAATGACCCTTCTTATTTTTTTTATTCTGATCCTCTGATTTCTATAGTTTATTCTGAAAAAGTTTAAAAGATTCAATTGACATCAAATGGGAAAAACTTAAAGCACTTTTCAAAAATCATTATAGCGATTACATTTTTATCCCATTTTGGCTTTTGAATATAATTCCTAAAAACAAATTTGTACCAGAACCGGAATATAAGAGGGAGACTGTAGAAAACTTAACTTTTTTCAGATTTTGTTTGATGATTCGCTTGATAGTATTAAATTAATTTAACTTATTGTAAATCAACAGCATATTTGTCCGTGTTTTTCTTTAGATGCCTGTTTTTTATTTAAATAAAGAAACACACTCTACCTTAAAGCACCGACACGAATTAACTCCGGGTACCTCCGCTTTATCAATGCCTTTTCGGTTGCATTCAATTGCCCTATATCCAAAGGTTTATCCTGTTTTCTAGTTCCTTTCTGATTAAGCCGATTGAGCAAACTCCAGTTTCGTGTATTCTGGCCGGGCTTAGGATCATTGGGTTCTTTTGCTTTGAGATCATAGCGCGTAAAATCGATAAGTTTTTCCGGTGTACCTGCCTTCCAATCTCGTAGAAGTGCCAATCTAAAATCTTTGTTCATAAACCAACGGATTTCCATTTCTGGTTCAGATCCCGGGAAGCCGGAACCGCGTTGTACAAAACGGTAGTTGATACCGTCATTGGTCTTATACTGTCTGCGCCATGCTAATCCGAATTCTCCAACGGTAACTGCCTTAGCATTAGGCCATCTGCTTCTGATCCCTTCAAGCCAACCGAGATACCAGTAAGAGCCACGCCAGGGTATTTATAACCGTATATTTTGTGTGCTTCTATCAATCCAAGTTCACAGATATTAGTAACCCAGGCAAATTTGTTGAGATTAAATCCTTCATCAAAATGTGCTGAAGTAGTGGCCATCATTTCTTGCAAACCTTTTTCTGCACCATATCGGATCACTGTTTCTATTGGTCCAACCCCCAATCGACTATTAAATCCATTTTCAAATCCTGCCCGGCGTGCAGTCAAAAAATCGCAGGTCCAGCCATCAAGATTCACACAATCTATCTGGTCAAGGCTGTCCTGAGCTGCTTTTAGAAAGTGCTGGCGCGAAGGATAGTAGGGATAGGAAATAGAACCATCCCCGTCACCATTATCAATTGCATACTGACTCCAGATATTGCCCTGGCAAACGTGTATTTCTTCTTCTTCAGCCAAAAAACGCAGATTCTCAGCTGCCAGAAAACCAGCGATGACACTGGAAGGCCGGTATCCATTACCAACCATTTCCGAAACCATTTGCAGGCCTTCATGTAAATCACGGTTAATCTGTTCCCTGGTGTTATACATATTAGAGAAAAAACCGCCGGGTGCAAAAGTGATCTCATCTCCGTATTTTTTATGATAGGAAACGGCCAATTTTTTTATGCCAAGGTAATTTGCACGATTGTCTTTAAGTGCCAGCCAGCTGAATGCCCAGGTAATTCGAGACCCAGGCAATGCCTTTTCTACAGCTTCCCTGAATGCGATGGCAGATTCAGGAGAGTGAATGCTAGATTCATCTTCACCGACTGCTTGATCGCGTGATGTTTCAATTTGATTGACTCGCACCACGGTAATCAAAGTAACAAAGCGGTTACCCAAAAGGGTTAGCCTGGTATCTTTCGGCTGTCTGGTATCATCGACGGGTTTATCTTTCAGGATCCCTACCAGTCGAGCATGTCCAATATCACTGTACGCCAATGAATTTGCATTCGTGATCGGCGTATAAATTAAAACTGGTAAGAAGCATAACATGCAAACGATTAGGCTAGATTTAAAAATTTCAATATGCATTTTTATTAGCTTAATTAAAATGATTTATCATTCCTATTTTACACCAGCTTCCTGCCATGTTACGATCGGCACATATCCCACTTCCATTCCCTTCGGAGGTTTCACCAATAATGCAGGATCAAGTGCTACTAATTCTCCTTTTGTAATAGGTGCCATATAATCTCTATCTATCGGCCAGGTGGCATGAATTTTTTCTACGAAAGCTT
Organism: uncultured Saprospiraceae bacterium; assembly: GCA_964396995.1. Classification (GTDB taxonomy): domain Bacteria; phylum Bacteroidota; class Bacteroidia; order Chitinophagales; family Saprospiraceae; genus JADJLQ01. The sequence continues at coordinate 7,012 of CAYNIG010000204.1, forward strand.
GTAATTTTTCTTTTTTGGCATTTGTCCAATTGTACTGCTGGAACGAAGGTTGATCAACAAATCGATACCAGGAATAGGTGACCACCGAGCCATCTATAAGCTTGACTTTAAATGGCCCTGCCGCAGCACCGGGATTTGTCCAGGCTCCTTTGGCAGGAGATGTAAACGGGTCGCCAGGCTCTGCCAGTTTAAATTTCTTGTCGCGAAGATTGGTTTCAATAGGTACTTCATTTTCCTTTATGGCTATTAACTGATCTCCTTCATGCCTAAAATAAGTAGGAAATTTTCCAAATTTATTAGTAGTGCCATCAAACCATTCCAATCCCCATATATTATCTGCATGTACTTTAGTATTAAAGATTTTTTCTACTCCATTGATTTTTTTACCAGCCTGATCAAATGTAGTGGTGCGAGTAGTCAGCGTGGATTTAAATGCACCTTTTTCATCGAACGTACCAGAGCAAGTATTACCACCATCACGCCAGGCTTTGAATGAATCATACAATGCCGCTTTTGAATAATACACGACATCCTGCACTAGTGATGTTTTGCCATTTTTATCGACAGGAAATTGCAGTTGTGGTATCTTGGAATAAGTATTACCCTTTTCGTCTTGTGATTCAAAACAAGGTACGGTATTGATCTCCATAGCACCACCACCCATAGTCCCTGATCTTGCATCCAAACCGCGTCCATATATAAAATCATAATTAAAAAGTTTTCCGATTTTACTCCAGGTTTCCGGAATATAGTATGCTATTGGCCCTTTGAAATTTGCTGCGCTTAAAAAACAAGTCCAGGCCAGATCACCTGTTGGTGGATCACCAGTAGTAGGCTCTGTAAAGGGCAAAGCCATGTATGAATAACCCAGAAATTTTCCATTTGGGTTGTCCTGGAATGGTAATGCATCAGGTGGAATAAGTATTCGATTGCTCAACTGAGCGATGCCGAGACGATTATCGGGCAGAGCTTCTGTATCATAAAAAAATGACCAACCCGGAGATCCAATTTCATAATCATAACATTGTGGTGTGGCATTCATACTAAATTTTGGTGGACCGTATCGAAATCGATTGCCTGCCCAATAACCAAGCCCGCCTTCTAACGTTTGAAATACACTGCTATATGTTGGACCACGTTTAGGCCAATTGTCCCGGGCATGAGTACCTATTGGCGCCAATGGTTTGTCCTTATTGTCTGAATTGTCAGGAATGATCCATGAACCGGCCAACCCAATCTGAAAGTCGGCCAGCGGTTCACTGATCAATGGCCATACTGCAGAATAAAACCCCATGCCGTAACCATAGTTTGCCTTATCGGCTGGGCGCTCTGCATCATAACTTATATATCCGTGTAAGCCTCGATGGTGTTCACGAATCACTCCGGGTTTATTAATTGGTGTGTTGCTGTTCTGTGCTTTCGAACTCAGCATAAAAAGAATATTGAATAAAAGAATCAAATACAAAGGACAAAGAGGGTTGTTGTGTTTTTTTATTAAGTTATTTCTATTCATGTTTATAATTTTAAAGAATGATCCTATTTAATATCATGGTTATTATAGATTTGAACGGCTAGTGTTTTAAGATGAAAATATTACCTCGGAGAGGTTAGATTACATTAAAACGATACATCGAAACTTCAACGGCAAAAGATGAATATAATTTTTATAATGAAATTTAGAAAATTAAATTCATCTTTTGCCAATTAGATCGTATAGACGCCGTGTTAATGTAGCATGACTTCTCCGAAGTCAACATGTTTCCTAATTCATAAAAATTGACTTTAACTCGGATTATATAATGGTATTTATTTTTTTTATTCGCTATCAATTTTATTTCTTTTCATTACTTTTTACAATTGCTTCCTGCCTGGTGACGATTGGAACATAACCGACTTCTTTGCCTTTTGGCGGTTTCACTATCAGAGCAGGGTCTATATCTGCTAAATGCCCTATCAGAGGAGGCGGAAGATATTCTTGTTCTATAGTCCAATGCCTATGAAGTAATTCAACTCTTCGTTGCATTTCATTGCGTTCTTCTATACTTAGGTCAGCATTTAATAATGCGGGTTGGTCTGCAAACCGATACCAGTAATAAGTAACTGTGCTGCCATCGCCGAGCTTTGCAGT
>CAYNIG010000205.1:0-8920 GCA_964396995.1 uncultured Saprospiraceae bacterium
CATGTGAAACCTGAGTCGCATTTCCAACAGGTCCGGTAGTATTTCCATCTCCCCAACTCCAGGTGACTTGCATACAAGAATCCAGTCCAGTCCCATTTGCGAATATAATACAATTGCCTAATGCTCCATTGGTTTGGAAGTTTGCTACCGCACTTGAAAATGCTATAGAATCTTTGCAGCAAGGACTACATCCTGTTACTTCGAAATGAATAATACAAGGAGGACAAGGCTTGCCATCACAATAGCCAGTAAGGGTCAATGTATACAAACCATTGATACCAAAACTCTGCGCATTTAATGGCAAAGTAAATCCTGTATTGGCTAATACGGTGCCGCCACCTCCAATGGGGCCATTTATATTCCAGTCTACTTTTGAGGTAGAGTCACAGTCATTTCCCTGGCATGCAAATTCCCCTCCAATTTGAAATACGGTCGGACAATTAAGTGTATAGGTTTTGCCACATTGGATAGATTGATTTGGAGCACCACCTGTCCTGACGGTAAGATTTGAGAAGGAGCCGCAAAGGCAAACTTCCAATTCATCATTTTGTTTACATGAACATGCTATTTCCAATGAATCAAGTGCTCTATTGTAAATAAGTACATTATCAATGTCTCCATCCATTTGTAATTGGGTACCGGGATTTGTACCTACAAATGCTCCTATGGTAAATGGCACACCTATGGGGGTAGATAAAGAATTTGAAGTACCTACTGCAGAACTTTGTAGATGGCCATCAATATAAATTTCCCAATAACCATTACCGATCACTCCCGCAATACAATGCCATTTCCCATCATTTACAGTGTCAAGGCTAAAGCCTGATGTATGGTAAGTATTGGTACCATCACGGCCGGCGATGGCAACTTTGCCAATATTTCCATTGCTATTGTCACCTATTGCAATTCCATATCCTTTATCAGTTGAAAATTCATATTTTCCTGCAATCCATTGTGGTTTTTTTGAGGTAGTTTTTACCATTGCCAGGATGGTTACTTCATTTGTGATATTTCTATTATCTCCACCCAGATTTATGTAATTTCCTAATCCATTAAATTTATAAGCACCATTTAAAAATCCAGTAGTCAAAGTCGGCGGAGGACTGCCAACCAATGTTCCGTTAATTCCTAAAGAGCTTGCATCATTGGCATTATTATCTAAAAGGAAATATCCTACCAATCCATAATTTATTGAATCGCAAGGATTGATTACAAATTTTTCGCATTGTGTAAAGCTAATATCATCTATTGCAAAATCATTTCCAACGACTGTATTTGTCGCATTGCGTATTTCTATTGTGGCTGGCAATTTACCTACCCAGTTTACATTAAAAGGTATCCATACATCTGGATTTTCAGGTATCTGTGTTGAAGTAATAACCGGTGCATTATTTATATATACACTAAGGAATGGGTCATCATAATCTAACGACGGCTTTACTAAATTATTTACATAAAAACATAAGTTGAACGACCCACTATCACTTCCGGGAATAGTTTGTCTCCAAGCGACATTACCCGCAGTAGAAGCGCCATCGACGATTAAAAATGGACCAGTTCCAGTAGTATGATCAATACAAGCCCACTGACTATTTGCTAGTGGCACTTCTGAATTATGCACCACTGAGTATTTTCCTATCATAGTTGAAGTACCCGGATTAAAAGAAGTATAACTATTTGTAAATGATCCATCATCACCTAAAGTAAAATGCCCGTTTGTCACTAGTTCGATATTAGATGTACCGTTTTCACATGGGCAAGACCAGCTTGAATCGCAAGCTGTCACCTCAAAAAATAATTTACAAGGTGGGCATGGCTGGCCATCACAATAACCGGTGAGTGTCAATGTATACAAACCTGGTGCAGCAAAATGACTCGCTGTTAATGGAAGAGTAAATCCTGAAGAAATATTCACTGTACCGCTTATATTAATCGGACCATCTAATTTCCAATCTATTTTAGTATTAGATTCACATGTATTTCCCTGACAATGAAATTCCCCACTTAACACAAACATGGATGGACAATCAAGCGATGTAGTGTCACCGCATTCGATAGGTTGATTTGGAGCGCCTTGACTAAATCGTGCAGAAAGATTGGAAAAATATCCACATACACAAGTATCTACACATTTCTCAATACAGAAACTATCCACATAAACTTTTTCAGAAGGATGGTCACCTGAAGCAAAATCCAATACGAAGGCTATTCCGGCTACATTTTGAATTAAAATATCAAACACTGCAGGACCGCCAGTTGAAGTCCATTGGCCAAAGTGATTTCCTGGTAAGATGCCATTATTAGATAAGGCAATGGGTACACATATTCTTTCCCATGCATTTCCAATAGCGTAATTATTAAATAAAACAAAAGTTGCCCTGGGGCCTGATGTAAGGGAAGGCCCTGAATAAATATTAAGTGTGGAAGTTCCTGTGGCGGGATTAGCAGCATTCCCGTTGTCATATCGAATATCGAAACAAAAACAATCACCTCCATATTTTTGGATCCAATTACCATTATATTCCAATGAATTAAACATATAGGAGCCACCAGAATTATCCTTACCACATAAAACTTGAGATGGGGGAGTTTTGGGAATAGTATTTACTACAGAAACAGTGCCATTGACTACTTGCCAATTTCCTGCAGACCCGATCGTTTCATCCTCAAATAATTCAATGCAATCAGTATTGCCACATTTAACATTTACTGTAAAACTACAACTATCCATATTCCCAGCCATATCCGTCACTATATATTGTATAGTAGTAGTTCCACTCATAAACACCGTGCCACTTGCATCAGATACACCATTTCCAGTGGTAGCACCAGTCAACGTATAAGCAACCGTAGTCATAAGACAATTATCACTTATGGTAGGCGCTATACTATTTACCACAGCTTTACACTGCCCCGCGCTATTAATCACACCCAATACGGAAATACTCAGCGGACAGGTGATTTTCGGAGCTTCCTTATCCACCACTGTCAATTGAAAGGTGCAATTCTTACTTTGATTACCACAAGCATCCCTTGCATAACAAGTAATGGTGTTTACTCCTTTTGGATACTGAGTAGTGGGAGTGATAAGGATTGAACTGGTAGGCGTAATCAACGAACAAACGATGGTAGGATTGGAATCACAACTATCTGTGGCTACTGCAGATGGATAAGTTCCCGTAAAATAGCAGAGCCCTGGATGGGTATTTACAGTTGGAAATCTTGGACATGAGATATCAGGTGGTATAGTATCTACCATTTTTAATATCTGCACACAGGTGGCTTTATTCTTACAATCGTCCTCAGCAGTCCAGGTTCTGGTTATTGTAAGATTGCAAGGGGCTTGCCCGGCCAATACATCCAGGCTTGACAATTTAATATTGGATGTTAAAGTGCAATTATCGGTAGCAGTTGCCAGACCGGTAGGCGGAGGATTTAATACATTGCATTGTAATAGGCGGTCAGCAGGACAATATATAGTAGGCCGCGTTGAATCATTTATTTGTATCACTTGTACGCAGGAAGAGGTATTTTTACAAGCATCGGTTGCAGACCAGGTTCGCCTGATTATTCCATTGCATGGCATATTGCCTGTTTGTTGATCGGTAAAACTAATATTGATAGAAGCAGAAGATGTGCAATCATCTGTAGCCGATGCAGTACCTGTAGTGCTTGGATTTGTGTTGTTAATGCACTGTAAAGTGAGACCCGGGGGACACACTATTACTGGTGGAATATTGTCTTTAATATCGATCAATTGCAGACAGCTTGAAATATTACCGCAAGCATCCGTAGCCGTCCAGGTTCTTCCTATAGTGCCATCACAGGATATATTGCCTGAGATTACATCAGTGTGAGAGATTAGGAGTGGGGCAGTATTCATACAATTATCTGTGGCGGTGGCGGTTCCGGTTGCAGTGAGGTTTGTATTTCCATTGCAACTCACTTTTACGTTCGGCGGACAAGTAATGACAGGTTTGATATTATCGTTGAAAGTAACCGTCTGGCAAATAGTATCCCTGCATTGGTCATTTGTGGTGATGATCAGACATACATTATATGTACCACATAGTCTATACTGATGCGTTGGATTGGTTGATGTAGAACCATTGCTAGTTCCGCTACTTGGGTCTCCAAATGTCCAGGAATAAGTAAATGGTGCGGCACCGGTAGATTGATTTGTAAATTGAAAATTACCACAGCTAGTTATATTTTGAAAAGTAAATGCTGCATTACAAGGTAGTTTGCAGGCATCATGAGAATCCCAGTTGAGAGCAGATGAAAGAATATTGACTCCCCTGGGAATATCAAAAAATGTGGAAATTATTTCAGGACTATTATAGATATGAGATCTTGTTTGTAATCCAAGAGTGACATTCTTAGTCATGCAGCTTAATAGGTCCATATTATTTACATGTAAAAATGCGTCAGTGCCACTGAACCCGTTTAAAATGGGGACTCTCCCGTCTGTAAACCCTATTTGATTAGGTGATAAAAACCAATAAGAGCCACCGGTATACGAGGTCTCCCCATTATCTAAAAAGCGAACCCATTCGATTATAACATTGGAACTGGTTACTTCAAATAGTCTTATTAACACAGCCCTGCTTTTACCATTAAATACACCTGTTCCGGTGACATAAATTCTTCCGTTAGCCGGGTTATTCCATATCTGGTTTATGTCCGTAAGTCCGGTGATAGAAAAATGCCATTGTGGTAAAAAATCATTGTCATATCGGATTATGTAAGGAATGAAATTGGGAGATGTTTCTCCTACTGCATAGAAACCGATATTCCCAATCCTGGAGACATCTGTATACGAAAAAACAATATTATCAGGTGTTCCGGCATTTATCGGTATTCCATTGGCATCTAATCGAATAATCATACCACGATTACCACTAACCCCGGCAAGTATCAATTCTCCATTTGCCAATATCTCCAGGTCACGAAAAAATTCATCATCCTCGTTGCTAGTAAATTTTCGTTTCCAGTTGATACCACCGGTTTCATTTACATTGAGTAATATCACATCGTCCCAGGTGGTACTTGGGTTGCTAGGATCATTTTGTGCTCCCACTATATAGTAAGGAAAGTTCCCTCCCAAAGGTGATCTTGCAATTCTGTTAAAAAAATCCCTTCCAGGTACATCATAAGAACGTACAAAAGAGAAACTGCCTGTTCCTCCGGTGCTATACTTTCCCAAAATACTTTGAGAACTACTATTTAGTGGCGCAGTATATCCTATTACCATCAAATCACCCAATGGCGTCAGTACGGCATCCGTAAATTCTGAAGCTATATTCAATGCGAGTGTTGAGATGTGCTGGCCAGTACTATTCATCTTTGTGATAGTGGCTTTGGATTGGTTATTGGCAGGATCCAGCCAGCGCCCAAGGCAGTAATAATTTGTGCCACTTTGAATCACTTTTGTAAAGGATTCATTTGTATTGGCTCCATATAATCTGGTGAATTGGGCATCTAAGTGGACAGCAGAGAGTAAAAGGACAAAAATTAAAATCGTAAAAATGGGTCGGTAAAAATGGTTTTTCATAAAAGAAATATTTAGTGGTTTTGATATACAATATATGTAAGTAGAATGCACCTATTCCTGATTACATGCGATTCGGTTGGAATTAAATGATAAGTGGTAAAAGGAGATCAGATCTATGTTCCTGAAGGCAATAATTTTGTTTTCAGAATTTTGGGGGAGGGAAAAAAATGTAAGTGGTTTTCGATATTTCCCCTCAGCCAAATTTCACCATTGACCTTCTGGCATGGCTCAAAAGTTCTGCATGTTGAAATGTAGGAACTCTCATATGGGTAGCCGAATGAATTAAATTAATACAGCCTTCCTTGTGTAATTAAAAATAGAGTTAGAAAATATCTTAATAATAATGGAAAGTGATTGAATTAAAATTTTAGCAATGAGTACACCACTCTACAATAACGGTATCACCAAACTCACCTTTGTACCTGTCACCATTCCTTCATTGTCTAAAACAGTTGATACCTTAAACACATCATTATTTGACAATATTTCCAATCTTTTTTTGGTAAGAGTCATACCTATTGACTTATGCCCTGAGCTATCCATCGATCTTTTTTCTGCTGAAATACCAGGCCCATTATCTGAAACGGATGCCTCGATGCCTTGGTTTGATTGATTAAATGATATGATAATCTTGCCACCCTCAATTTTGTTTTTCATACCATGCAGTAATGCATTTTCTACAAACGGCTGTATAAGTAGAGGAGGTAAATAAATATCCTCTTTATCCAGAGCTGGATCTACCTGAATTTCGTAGATAAATTTTTCTCCAAATCTCAGTCTTTCTAAGCCCAGGTAATTATCAAGCATGTCTATTTCATCCTGCAAGCTGTGTTTCCCATCTACCGAGCTGTGTAATGAAAGTCTTACTAATCTGGCAAAATTGGCCAGGTATTTTGATGCTGACTCAGCGTCATGTTCATTGATAAATTGTTGAATGCTACCAAGGCAATTGAATATAAAATGGGGATTCATCTGAGCACGAAGGGCGGCGGCTTCGAGGTCTTTAAATTTTTGATTGTTTTTTTGGATTTCCAGTTCTTCATTACGTTTTTTTTGCTGATATCTGACATAGATACCCAAGCCACCACCAATCAATAATATAGCCAGTCCCGAACTAAACCAGGGAGAACGATAAAAATGTTCTTTCACCTGTACACTGACTTTTAATTCATTTTTAATATTCGGAAAGCTTCTGACATGGAATGTATAATTTCCTTTTGGGAGTCGGCCATATCGGATTTTATTATTTGCTATGGGTTGTTGCCAATCGTTCTCGTACCCCTCCAGCCAGGTTTGAAATTGATTTAGTCTTGGTTCGGTATAGTCAGGATACATCATGTCAAAACCAAAATATTGATCTTCTGGCTCTATTACTACATTCTTTATTGTTTCGATATTATTAGAATAGTTGATTTCATTATTTGATTTTGAGTTGTATTTATAAAACCTTGAGATCGCTGGTTTTTTAGCATTGTATTCATTTAGGCTGCTATCTGTTACTATAGTCAATCCGTTGAGTCCACCAAAATAATAATGGCCATTGCTTCCTTTATGTGCAGCTAATACATTAAACTCGTTATGAGCTAGCCCGTCATTTTCGTAATAATTCCTGCTTATCTTGGTCTTACTATTTAGGAGACTGAGTCCATTATCGGTAGTGACAAATAACTCTTCGTCGTTCTTTGGTAAAATTCCTTCAATATTGTCATTGCTTATTCCACTTGATTTATTGGTAAAATGGTCAACGTATTTCTTTTGTAAGGGATCATATATCCATACACCTTGTTCAGTACCTATCAAAAGAAACTTTGTGACCGGATGCAGTGCCAAAGTATGAACTGAGATATTCAGAGAAGTGTCTTCAGTTGGAATAAATTCGATTTTGTTTATTTGTTTTGATTCAACATGGATCAAATACAATCCTGTAGAGGTTCCTAACCAAATCTGTTTGACATCATCTTGTAAGGCGAATTGAAATTTAATTGTAGGCACTTTGGGTGCAAAATCAAATTTTATCCATTCTTTTGTTTTTGTTTTAAAAAGATATACTGCTGGTGTGTCTATCTTGAAATCTCTGCCAAAACAAAGCAATTGATTGGTGTCCACTATTGCCATTGCTTTTATTGCAAAATTTTCGAAAGGAAGTGGCCAATATTGAAATTTTTCAGTATTGATGTCAAAACCATACAATTGGTCTTTATCGGGATTCTTTGCACATACTCCCCACAATTCATTGTCGATTTTTTTCAGGGAACCATTGATAGCCACTTCCGGATATGGGCTATTTTTAAATATTTTTTCTATCGTGTCCGTGTACAAGTTTAACTTGAAAAGTTTATTCTTTTCTTCGTTTATATAAAGTGATCCTTTTCCATCTTCAACCATGCTACGAATCACATGACCAAAGTTGCCATTCTTGACATTCCGGCTAAGAACCGTCTTGAATCTTTTCTTTTCATTAGTCAATGTATAAAATCCACTATAGGTAGACATTAATAATTGATCTAAAAAATGATCACCGCTTAGCTGGGAGATTAAATTTTCTGTTTTTAGTATAAAATCCAGGGATATGACATTATTGCTCTTATACGGTATCAGGTACAATTTTTTATACACTCTATTGGTAATGTTTGCAAGTATGATATTTCCATCCAAATCTACCCACATCTCATCTAGTGAATAAGTTTGAAATCCTTTATCTATAATCCTTATTCGCTGGCTGAGCAGATCCAAAATCAATACTTTTTTTTGATCGTTATCCAAAAACACGATTTCATCAGTTTGTAATGATTTAATTTTTTTATAGCCTTTTTCAGATATCGGTATGGTGAATTTTTTATTCGTTCCGCTTACCAGGTCAAATTGAAATAGGGGTAGAGTAGCAGCAGTGAAATACACCAGGCCGTTAATTTGGTTTACAGCCAGCTGCACATTCACTAAGTCTTTTGAAAGAAATTTAGCAAGAGAAAAATGGAGTACTTTTTCAATTTTTTCATTTTTTGGATGAAAATTGTATAAAATTAAGTCGGAATGATCCAGACAGGATATTAAAATGCTTTCTGTAATTGGATTCGCTTGAATATTAAGTATATTTTTTTCCTGAAGTAATTGATTTAGTGCATAGTTTTTAAAATTCAATTCTGTAGCATTGATCAATCCAAATTCTGAATTTTTATTAATGGATTTCAATAAAATATACTCCTTATTGACTCTTTCCAACTTTGATCCTTCTCCAATGAGCGAATGTATTCCGAAATCTTTATCGGCTTTAGGTGATAGTGGTATGATGTCATAAAAATTATAACCGTCAAATCTGGTAAGATGCCTATACGATGAAATCCATATAAATCCTCTTGAATCCTGGAT
>CAYNIG010000206.1:0-8767 GCA_964396995.1 uncultured Saprospiraceae bacterium
GCTAAATAAGCCGGTGATGATTATAAGCAACATGGCAGAAATCAACGTAAAGGTCAACGTACGAGAAACTTTTTCCCCTAGTTTAAGTCCTTTATAATTAATAAAAGTCAGAAACAATAATAAAGTAGCGGCAATAAGTTTTACAGTAAGGTTATCAAATGGTTTTAATCCCCACAAAATGGTGAATTCTGAATTACCGATAGAAGGAAATTTCAATAAATGGTTTAAAGATTCAGCAAAAACATAAGCTATTGATGCAATTGAAGCTGATCGTATGGCTGCAAACGATCCCCATCCGTATAAAAATGCAAAAAATTTATTGTAAATCTTTTTGAAATAGGCGTATTCCCCACCACTATCTGCAAACATACCCGCAATCTCTGCATTACTCAGGGCTCCAAATAAACTGATCAGACCTGCTAATAACCAGGCTAACAATACATAACCTGGCACCTGAAGAGATTCAGACATGGGTGCAATTTTCTTAAATACCCCTGATCCGATAATCGCACTGATCACCAGCACCACACAGGATAAAAGACCCAGTGACCGTTGTAGACTTCCTTTTTGAGTAGACATTTATCTTCTATTTTTTTGATTCCTGAAAAGATTCCGCAATCACTTGAGATACCGGCACTCCGTTTACCTTACTTTCCACCCAATGTAAAATGTCAAGGTAAATGAATGCCTGTTGCTCATAATGATCTTTTGACAACTCCTGCAATTCTGGCAAGAATGAGGTAAATAATTCTTTTTCTTTAAAGCTATCCGCATTGATCAATCGATTGAAGAAATGCAAAGTAGCTTTTTGTACCTTATTCAGATCATGCATTTTCTTCAAAAAATAATTGCTTGATCTGACAAGGTACGAAAGCAATCCTTTATTTCCCATTTCGAAATGGGCAATCAGATTAAGTAACCGGGCATAGCCCTGTAAATCCTCCCTCAGAGGAATAGATTTCAAATCAATGATCCTGTCCAGATAGTTACTGGCTGACCGGGGATCTCCTGCCCCGATATACATCCAGGCTATTTTAAAATAAAATACCAAAATGCGGTGTTCATCCAGCTTATCCTCATATTTTTCTATGCGCGATAAAGTTTTAGGAATGTCTTCGATGCCTTCTTTGAATTTACCCTCCATAAAAATTTTATGGAGCCTGGAGGTATGTACATAGATAAAAGACAAAATCTTCGAATTATCATTAAACTTTGCATAATTCAATTGCCTGAATTTTTCCAATTCAGTCAATGTTTTTACAAATATCGAATATTGCTTCAGGTTATAACTACAGGTAAGTATATAATGCATAGCATGCATATAGGAGTCCGGATCGGCTTCGACCATGATCGGTTTTGACTCCAGTATTTCCTTCCAACGGAAAGCATGTTCGCGGCATTGATTAAAGTCGAGCTGTATAAAATAATACCATACCTGGCATTGGTGATAGGTCTTTAAGTCAAGGATGGTAAGCTGCGTTTCATTAATTTTTGGCAAATTGGATTTATACAGCTGTTGTATTAGTTTTTCATCTTTAGCATTCATTACATGTCCCATCTGTACATATTTGCCATACATCAGCAATTTGAGATTGGAAAGTTTTATAGAGGTCATCACATTATCCGAAAGTCGAGTAGACTCCTCAGATAATTGTTTGGATCGGTCTTTATGGTCCCGGGAAATATGTCTTGATTCAATTAATTTTTCGAACTCCGTGATTTCCAATAAAAGGATTTGCTGATCGTGATTTTGCGCCACGGTCTTTATCCGCTCCAGCAATCGCAGTGCCTGTATATACAAACCTTTGCCATATAATATCCTGGCATAATCTATCTGTTCCCGTATTTCGAGATCTACCTTTTTACTGGAATGGATTAGTCTGAGTGAAGTAAGTACATTGGAATATAAGTTTCGTTTTAGATTGGCATATTTGACTCCCGCTATTCCACCTAATTTCTTACGAATACTGTCGTCATCTATTTCTTTTAGCTTCTCGAGAATATCAAAAAGTTTGATAAACTGTGTACCTTCTTGTCGCTGCAATCTGCTGCTGAATAGTTTAAAATGTCTTTTTTCAGCTTTGGTAAGCGATTGAATGAGCTCCAGGAGGTGATCTGATTTTGCGATTGGCATAACAAGGTTTTATTTTACAATATTCTGGTTAACAAGATAATACAAATACTTTACATTGTTGTTTAAGACAATTTTTTCGCAAAGTTTAAATACTTTTTTCAGCTCTTTGTTCTTATCTTTTCAGTCCTTTTAATTCACCCAATCAAATTTGGTGCTTTAAAAAGAACAAACGCAATATTAATACATTCATAAATAAATATATAATGGATAAATCTGACCAGAAAGGATTATACATCCCTTCTCTTGAAAAAGATTCTTGCGGAGTAGGCCTTTTTGCTAATCTCAATGGGATTTCACAACACAAAGTCATTGACAATGCTCTCACCATGCTGGAGAATATGGAACACCGGGGAGCCTGTGGTTGCGAACCCGAGACTGGAGATGGTGCAGGTATCCTGATTCAAACTCCCCACCTATTTTTCAAAGAAGAATGTTTCAAACTTGGATTTACCCTTCCAGAATTTGGAGAATATGGGGTAATGATGTGTTTTATGCCTAAAGATGAAAAGCTCTATAATAAAACCATTACCCAAACTGAGCAATTAATAGGCCAGTCTAATTTCAGAATACTGGGTAAGCGAAATGTACCCACTAATAATACGGGGCTGGGAATCTCTGCTTTGAATACTGAACCCAGAATCTTACAAATTTTTGTTTCCCCCAAATCAAATCTACCAGTAAAGGAACTCGAACGCCAGCTCTACGTACTCAGAAAATACATAATTCATTCCGTGTATAAATTCGTACCTCAGGTGGAAGAATCCTTTTACATAGCTTCCTCTTCACATAAAACGGTAATCTACAAAGGCCAGCTCACCACTTTTCAATTACGCAACTATTACCAGGACCTCCGGGATGAAAGAATAGCTTCAGCCATTGCCATTATTCACAGTCGGTTTTCCACTAATACGGTTCCCAAATGGAAACTCGCTCAGCCTTTCAGGTACATTGCACATAATGGTGAAATCAACACCATAATGGGTAATCTCAATTGGTGGCGTGCAAAAGAAGATCATTTGAGTTCTGATATTTTTTCAAGTGCAGACAATGAAATGCTCAAACCCATTCCCTGGCAAGGACTTTCTGATTCCGGTTCCTTTGACAATGTATTGGAATATCTGGTTCAAAGTGGAAGATCAGTACCCCATTCGCTGATGATGATGATCCCCGAAGCCTGGGAACACGATGCCAATATGGAACAGTATAAAAAAGACTTTTACGCCTATCATCAAAATCTGATGGAACCCTGGGATGGACCCGCTTCAATGTGTTTCAGCGATGGAATTGTAGTTGGTGCTACACTGGATAGAAACGGATTGAGACCAAGCCGGTATTCTGTGACCTCAGATAATGAATTGGTGGTAGCATCAGAAACCGGGGTAGTAGATCTGGATCCTTCCAAAATCATTTATAAAGGAAGATTACAACCTGGTAAAATACTGATTGCCGATCTTGAACAACATCGGATAGTTGGCGACGAAGAAGTCAAAAAAATAATTTGCACCAATCAACCCTATGGAGAATGGCTCACTCGAAGAAGAAAAAGACTTGCAGAACTGCAAGAAAAAAAGGAGATGAGGATTTATTCTTCCGAAGGCGCCTCTCTGCTGGAAAGACAACAATGGGCAGGCATGACTAAGGAAGACTTGAAAGTGATATTAAAACCCATGGTTACGGAAGAGCGGGACCCACTTGGTTCGATGGGAACGGATACTCCTCTGGCAGTATTATCTCACAAACCTCAGCACCTGGCAAACTATTTCAAACAATTATTTGCCCAGGTTACCAATCCCCCTATTGATTCCATCAGAGAAAGATCGGTAATGGCTTTTACCAGCCGCCTGGGAGCAAGCGTCAACATTTTAAAAGCAGATGAGAATCTGGCTGCATTTATTTATCTGGATCACCCCGTACTTACACACGCAGAATTTTCAAAGATTGAAGCCCTAAACCATCCGGACTTTAAGGTAGGATATCTGTCTACCGTATATGATCTTGACAGGCCTTATTCTTTAGAATCTGCAATTAATGCGCTTTGTCTTACTGCAGAAAAACTCTCCCAGTCCGGACATAATATACTGGTTTTGACTGATAGTAAGATTACTTACGGGCAAGCTGCGATACCCAGTTTAATGGCCACGGGAGCGATTCATCATCATCTGATTCAGAAAGCCCTTCGGTCAAAAACATCCCTGGTTATTCAAGCGGCGGATGTATGGGAGTCACATCATTTTGCTTTATTATTTGGTTATGGCGCCAATGCTGTGCATCCGTATTTGGCCATAGAATCAGTATGGTTTCAGGACAAAAATATTTTACCTCACGATCATAAAGACATAGAGAAAAAATTTATTAAAGGCCTGGAAAAGTCCCTGTTGAAAATAATGGCCAAAAATGGAATTTCCACATTACAATCCTATCAGGGAGCTCAGATATTCGAAGCAGTGGGAATAAATGAAAAAGTAATCGAAAAATGTTTTAAGGGTACCGTATCCAGAATCAGTGGATTAGATTTCGAAGGTATACAACGCGAAATTAAAGAAAGATATCAGATCCAATCAAAAAGTGCGCTCCGGGATGCTGGTGTATATCAATGGAAACGCGATGGCGAAGCGCACCTTTTCAATCCCAACAGCATACATTTGCTTCAGATGTCAACCCAACTCAATGATTATTCCATTTTTAAGAAATTTTCAAAATCCATTGACGACCAGGATCAGCAGGCAGTAACCATCAGGGGTTTATTTCATTTCAAAGAAAAGAATGGCATTCCAATTGAAGAGGTAGAACCAGTAGAGCAAATTTTGAAAAGATTTGCCACAGGTGCTATGTCATTCGGCTCTATTAGTTATGAAGCCCATACTACCCTGGCTATAGCTATGAATCGTATTGGTGCCAAAAGCAACAGTGGCGAAGGAGGAGAAGATCCCATCCGGTACGTGCGAATGGCCAATGGCGATTATTTACGATCTGCAATAAAGCAGGTTGCATCAGGTCGATTTGGCGCCACCAGTCATTACCTGAGTGAAGCTCTGGAACTACAAATAAAAATGGCTCAAGGAGCCAAACCCGGAGAAGGTGGGGAATTACCGGGGCATAAAGTAAATGAATGGATTGGTCGCACCAGGCATTCCACGCCAGGAGTCGGATTGATTTCGCCCCCACCGCACCACGATATCTATTCAATTGAAGACCTGGCTCAGTTAATTTTTGACTTGAAGAATGCAAACAGAAATGCCAGAATATCAGTAAAATTAGTATCCAAAGCCGGAGTTGGTATTATAGCTTCGGGCGTTGCTAAAGCACATGCAGATGTAATTTTGATTTCGGGCCATGATGGGGGTACAGGAGCATCGCCGCTGACATCCATTCGCCATGCTGGTTTACCCTGGGAGCTGGGGCTGGCTGAAACCCACCAAACCTTATTAAAAAACAAACTTCGCGATCGGGTGATACTTCAATCTGATGGACAAATTCGAACCGGTAAAGACTTAGTAATAGCTACTTTATTAGGGGCTGAAGAATGGGGCATTGCTACCGCCGCGCTGGTGGTAGAAGGATGTATACTCATGCGAAAATGTCATCTCAATACCTGTCCCGTAGGAATAGCAACCCAGGATCCTGAACTGCGTAAAAAATTTCACGGAAAGCCGGAGCATGTAATATCTTATTTTACTTTCCTGGCACAGGAAATGCGTGAGATCATGGCCAAACTGGGGTTCCGCACCATAAATGAAATGGTAGGGCATAGTGAAATCCTGGAATGGAAACCAAATCAAAACTGGAAGACTCAATATATAAATCTGGACCCTATTTTATATAAAGAACATTCAGATCCTAGTGTTGGAACATTCAAAAGCGTACCTCAGGATCATGGCATAGATGAAGTGCTGGATCGAACTTTAATTCAGCATGCCAAACCAGCCTTGGAGGAAAGACAACATATTACAGGAATATTTAATATAAAAAATACAGATAGGGCTGTTGGTACAATGCTTTCTTATGAGATCAGCACCCGGTACAAAGGAGAAGGATTGCCATCTGGTACTATTCGGTATAGATTCAGGGGATCTGCCGGTCAAAGCTTTTGTGCATTTGGAGCCAGAGGCTTGCATTTTATATTGGAAGGAGAATCAAATGATTATTTCTGCAAAGGATTATCAGGAGCTACCGTAGTGCTTAGCCCGGATAGAAAAAACACGTTTGATCCGTCAAAAAATATAATTGCCGGCAATGTGGCCTTATACGGAGCTACTAGCGGTGAAGTATATATTAAAGGCATGGCTGGAGAACGATTCTGCGTGCGCAATTCCGGGGCGAATGCCGTAGTAGAAGGGGTTGGAGATCATGGTTGTGAGTACATGACCGGAGGCCGTGTCGTAATCATTGGCGATATAGGTAAAAACTTTGCAGCCGGCATGAGTGGTGGCATTGCTTATGTAAGATCCACCTGGGACGATTTTGATAAAAAAGTAAATAAAGAACTGGTTGATATCGAATCCCCGTCAGGAGAAGATTTTGAAGAAATCAGAGATCTTTTGCGCAATCATTTCAGATATACTTCCAGTCGCATTGCATTAGAAATACTCGAAAACTGGGATATACTTAAAGATGATTTTATCAAAGTAATTCCACAGGATTATAAAAAAGTGCTGGAATCTAAACGAGCGAAATCCAATATCAGTCAACCTAACTAAAAAAAGTTAAACACGTAAACTCTTTTCACTTACGTACTTAATAAAATTAATAACTTAAAATATTATCAATTCATGGCCGATCCAAGAGGATTTTTAAAATACAACAGAGAAATACCTGCTTCACGGGCAGTAGCAGATCGTTTAAAAGATTATAGAGAGATTTACGCACCCTATGATAAAAAACTTACCCATGAACAATCTGCCCGATGCATGGACTGTGGCGTACCTTTCTGTCATTCCGGTTGTCCGCTGGGAAATATTATACCCGACTTTAACGATGCGGTGTACCGCGAAGAATGGGGTGAAGCATTTCAAATCTTAGCCAGCACTAATAATTTTCCAGAATTTACAGGCCGCATTTGTCCGGCACCTTGTGAAGCTTCCTGTGTACTGGGTCTGCATTCTACTCCTGTCACTATTGAGCATATCGAAAAATCAATAGCAGAGAAAGCTTACGAAGCGGGATATTATAAAGCCATTAAATCAATTCCCCGTACGGGTAAAAGGGTAGCTGTGGTTGGTTCCGGTCCCTCTGGATTGGCAGCTGCAGATCAGCTTAATCGCCAGGGGCACGAAGTAAAACTATATGAAAGAAACGATCGAATTGGTGGTTTACTCAGATACGGAATACCGGATTTTAAATTGGAAAAATGGGTGATCGATCGGAGACTTCAGATAATGGAAGAAGAAGGTATACAATTTTTTACCAATGCCAACGTGGGGGAAAATATTAACATACAAGATCTGGTGAAGGATCACGATGCCATTGTTTTATGCGGAGGATCTACTATACCACGTGATCTGCCTATTCCAGGCAGAGAATTAAAAGGAATTCATTTTGCAATGGAATACCTGGAACAATGCAATCGCAGAAACCAGGGAGAAAAAATAGACTCTTCACTGGAAATCAATCCCCATGGTAAAAATGTATTGGTAATCGGCGGAGGTGATACCGGATCAGACTGTGTAGGCAATAGTGCTCGTTTAGGAGCCAGACAGATTACACAAATAGAGTTATTGGCCAAACCACCGCTGGAACGAACTGAAACCAATCCATGGCCTCTTTGGCCCATGATTTTACGAACATCATCCTCGCATGAAGAAGGCTGTGAACGCCAGTGGGCAGTACTCAGTAAAGAATTTCAATCAGATGGAAATGACAGAGTAAAATCACTTAAAGTAATCGAGGTGGAATGGAAGCAGGATAAGTCCAGTGGACTGAATCAAATGGTAGAAATTGCCGGATCGGAACGAATCATAGAATGTGATTTTGTATTTCTTGCCATGGGCTATTTACATCCGCAACATAAGGGAATGCTGGAAGCATTGGATATAAAACTGGATAGTCGGGGAAATGTGGCGGATACGAATTATCAGACTTCGAACAAAAAGATATTTACCGCAGGAGATATGAGAAGAGGTCAGAGCCTTGTAGTATGGGCCATTGCCGAAGGAAGGCAGGCCGCAAAAGCAGTAGGCGATTATCTGGCAAGATGACCTCTCGAAGCCAAAACCAAACTGATTTTAAAGTATACTAAAATTAGCGAGGAAAGATAAATCCGATTATCGCCTTGATCACCTTTGATGCTGCATCTATTTCAGGCATTTTAAAACTTTCCCTTGCATCTGATATCATTGTATTGGGATCAATAGGATTTACACCGGCAGAGGGGCAAAAATTAATATAGGTAAAAACCAGCAAGCTAAAACTCAATAATAAAATGACTGCAAACTTGGGAGCGCGATTTTTCATTTCGGTTCCAAAGATAATAAATAAAAGGGTTCACTGTAAAAATATTAATATAAAATTTATTCTTTATTTGTAAATAGTTGTATTTCAATTATTTAATGTTGGTACTTAGGGTCAGCTGGTTAAGTATAATTTTTTTTTAATTTGCCATTCTTTCTTTGTCCGCCAAAGAAAGAATCAAAGAAA
>CAYNIG010000207.1:0-8741 GCA_964396995.1 uncultured Saprospiraceae bacterium
TTTTTGAATACAGATTATAAATGGATTTATCTGACCACAGTGTAGCTGATTTATTTAAAGTAGCCCTGCGTAATTTGAAAGTAAAAACAGACCTAATCCAATAACTGGTAATTTTTAAAATTTGCTGAATAATCAAATGTCAAAACCACTTATACTTATCACCAACGACGACGGACTATTTGCACCCGGAATTAAAGCTTTGACCAATATCGCGGCCTCCTTTGGAGATATAGTCATAGTAGCCCCGGACAGTCCGCAATCCGGCCAGGGCCATGCAGTGACCTTAGACAAACCACTCAGAATAAATAAGGTGCATACATTTAATAATGCTGAAGCTTATGAATGCTCAGGCACACCGGCGGACTGTGTAAAACTTGCTAAACATTTATTGCTGAAAGATAAAAAAGTAGATCTCTGCCTTTCCGGGATTAATCATGGTGCCAATTCCTCCATTAACATTATCTATTCCGGTACTATGTCAGCAGCAATGGAAGCCAGTATAGAAGGAATAAACTCTATCGGTTTTTCATTGCTTGATTTTTCGTTTGAAGCCGACTTTGATGCATCTGCTTCCTATGTAAGATCGATAATTGAAAAAACGCTTAAACATGGGTTGCCTCATACCAATCTTTTAAACGTAAACATCCCGAAGCTTAAAAAACACGAAATAAAAGGAATAAAGGTTTGCCGGCAGGCAGAAGGCAGATGGATAGAGGAATTTGCCGAAGGCACTGACCCAAGGGGACAAAAATATTATTGGCTGAGTGGTAAATTTGTAACGGAAGACGACATTGAAGGCACTGACGAATGGGCTCTGAGGAATGGATATATCTCTATAGTGCCATCCGGCCACAATCTTACCCGCCATCAGGCCATTGAACCATTAAAACATTTTGAAGAATGAAAAATCTCCTTTTTAGAATATTTAACTATGATAAAATGTTGAATGGCCTCATACTCGGTTTATTTTTACCGATCACCCTTTTTGCCATATTGATTATGGTATTTGAATCAGCAGGTATCTTACAATCCGGTGCTAAAGACCAAACTATGCATTTACTCAGGCCCAGAACCATAGCTTTGGTATCTTTATGTATAAATGCATTACTCATGAATTTATTGAGTAAAATGAAATGGTTTCAAAGTATGCGGGGACTCACTCTATCTACATTCGTTTGTGTAGTCCTATGGCTGGTTAAGTATTACAAAGAACTCTGGTAATCAACTAATGAAATATTTTATTATTGCCGGAGAAGCGTCGGGCGATCTGCACGGATCCAGATTGGTGGCAAGGTTAAAAGAATTGGATCAGGCGGCAGACATCAAAGCCTGGGGTGGAGACCTGATGTCAGCCGCAGGAGCAGACATTTTAAAACATTACAGGGAGCTGGCCTTTATGGGTTTTGTAGAAGTAATTTTTAATATCAGAACCATTTTAAAAAACTTCAAGGTTTGTAAAAATCAAATTGAATCATTTAAGCCCGATGCAATCATTTTTATAGATTACCCGGGATTTAATTTAAGATTGGTTCAATGGGCAAAATCAAGAGGATTTAATACATTTTATTACATTTCACCTCAGCTCTGGGCATGGAAAGAAAATAGGGTAAAACATATCAAATCTTCAGTGGATAAATTATTCACGATACTTCCTTTTGAAAATGATTTTTACAAAAAACACGAAGTATACCCGGAATTTGTAGGCCATCCGTTATTGGAAATAATCAAAGATTTTGTACCCAACGAGCAAGTTTCGCAACAACTGAAGAATAAACAAGTATTGGCACTGTTGCCGGGAAGCAGAAAACAGGAGGTAGCCAAAATGTTGCCCGTTTTCTTAGATACCGCCGGATCATTCCCGGAATATACACCGGTAATTGCAGCAGCACCTTCTTTGCCGATAGGATTTTACTCTGAGATAATTAAAGCCTCAAAATCAAAGTCTTCTCCGATCATTATACAATCTCAAACCTACAGCATCCTCAATGCAGCTTCGCTTGCCTGGGTAAGCTCAGGAACTGCTACCTTAGAAACAGCCTTATTTGGTGTTCCTCAAATAGTATGTTATGCCGGAAACAAGATCTCTTACCTTATAGCTAAGCGGTTGGTTAAAATCAAATATATCTCACTCGTAAATTTAATTCTTGACAAACCCTTGCTTATAGAATTGATTCAGGATGATTTCAATACCATAAATCTGGAGAAGGAAACAAAATCATTAAATTTTAAATATTTAAAAGAAGAGTATCAGCATTTATTTGAACTGTTATTACCCGATAATGCCTCCTATAAAGTAGCTCAATCTATCATAAAATCAGTATTAAAATCATGAAAACAATCTTTGTATTCCTCATTATCACTCTGTCTGCCTGCAACTTCCAAACCACCGTATTCCTGGTGAGGCATGCGGAAAAGGTCGATGATAGCCGTGATCCCGATCTAAGTGAGGCCGGTAAAAAAAGAGCAGAAGTACTAGCAGACCTGTTGAAAAATGAAGACATCAAAGAAATTTATACTACCCCATTTAAGCGGACTATGCAGACAGGTACTCCTCTGGCTTCCAGGAATAACTTAAAATTAAAAATGTACAAAGCAGATTCCTTGAACGCATTTGCCAATCAACTCTTAAAAACTAAAAAAAATACTCTGGTAGTAGGTCATAGTAATACTACGATTAGCCTTTTAGATGCTTTGGGCACAGAGCATCAAATAAAGAAAATAGCGGATAGTGACTATGGCAACCTTTTTAAGCTCACATTGAATGGTAAGAAAAAAATAGTAGAGGAACTACGATATTAAAGCATCCACAAATGGGTGACTTCATTTATTCGTTTTCTTTTCTTTAATTTTACGTTTTAATTCGATGACATGAAAAACATAAATAAATTTAGTCTCATAATTGGATTGATCATAGCCGGAGTGATGAGCAGGATTATACCGCATCTTCCAAATTTTACGGCCGTAGGAGCAACCGCATTGTTCGCTGGCTCAATGATCAAACCAAAATGGTTGGCCTATTTACTCCCTTTATTTATTCTTTGGCTTTCGGATTTATTTCTCAATAATGGGATTTATAAAACATTGTATCCCGAATACTACAAAGGATGGGTATGGTCTGGTAGCCTTTGGGTATATACCGGATTCGTACTCATTACTATGTTAGGGAGTTATTATATCCAAGAAATAAAAATAAAATCGGTTTTAAAAGCAAGTGTAAGTGCTTCCATGTTGTTTTTTCTCCTGACCAATTTTGGGGTTTGGATCAATAATCCACTGTGGTCACAGTCATTTGGTGGCCTGATGAAATGCTATACTTTTGCCTTACCTTTTTTCTGGAACACACTGGCCGCGGATCTTTTGTTTAGTGGACTGATATTCGGTATTTATGTTTATGTTAGAGAAAAGGGATTAATTGCCAATAAAGTTTAACATCATCATCCTGTTGATTGATTTCTAAGTATCCGGTATTTTATTTATTTTATTCTACTGCCCTCACTACGGGTAATAATACGTGACTTGGGTAAGTATTACCATGATAAATACTTTGCTGAGCTACCCTGGTTTCAGCGCTGGTACCCAATGGTGCCCCAGTATTGGGATTGCGATCAAACTGCGGAAAATTGCTAGAAGTAATGTCAATTCTGATCCTATGTCTTGGTAAAAAGACATTTGCGGTACCGGTCATTTCAATATTGTATTCGTAAACCTGGCCAGGATTCAATAACCGGGGATTATCTAATCCTTCTCTAAATTTCGCCCTGAGGATACCTTCTGAAACAGGCATCGATTTTCCATCAGGATACACATCAATCAATTTAATCATCCAATCGGTATCCCTGGCATCGGTTGCGGCAAATAATTTAATTTTTACTGGTCCCGCAATAGTTAATGGGGCTGTTAAAAAATCTGAACTATATACCAGAACATCTTCCCTTCTCTCTATAGGCCTTTGATCAGCCGGGCCTGCATCTGTGGGTGTGCCGCAACAATTATTGCCACCCAAAGTAATTACAGGATTGAGTGGATCATAAGCATATTTATCTATGCCTCCGGTGTTAGGCTGCTCTGAAACCAATAGTCCATTACCTGTAACCGAGTTGGCTTTACCTCCACTGGTAAGGTATAAGGGGGTATATTTAGTATCGGGTAATGGGTAGTCTTTTTCACTGCGCCATTTATTTATTCCCATATAAAACAACTGGACAGGGTCTTCCCTATCGAGTCCATTTTTTATTCCTTTTAAATGAAAATCGTAGAATTTAAGCTCCCGATCAAACATTTTCATATTTGCATTCACTCCAAAATCCACCCCACCATAGGATTGGCTGGGACCATGTCCCCACGGTCCTATAATCATTCTCGTACCTGCCCTGGCTGAAGCCGTGGCAGCATTTTTTTTCATGCCTATATAGCCGTTTATAGTACCCATCAAAAATATGTCGAACCAACCACCATATACATGGGCTGGGACATTCATCTTATTAAAGCGTTCTTCATCGCTAATTGATTTCCAATAGTCATCATAGCTTTCATGCTGAAGCCAGTCTCGATAATGTTTTACCGCGTATCCGGCACTTTTCAGATCACCCGTATTTAAAGGTAGATGCCGCAGTATATTTTCATATTTTAATTCTTCAGGAGTATAGGACTCCGTATGCCAGTATTGAGGCAACATGATACGATTGGGCATGCGCACTACACCCCATCCGTAATTAAAACTTAGCCTGAAAGCACCACCCATAGTAAGCCAGTTAGCATAAATATTAGTACTTGCCAGGCCAGGAAAAGCGCAGACCAGGTGCGGGGGAGCCTGACTCATTGCAGCCCATTGATTATGACCTAGATAACTTCCGCCTTGAGTGCCTACTTTCCCATTTGAAAACGGTTGGGAAGCAGCCCACTCTATCACATCATAGCCATCCTTAGATTCATCCCGGAAAGGTTCCCATTTACCTTCACTTTCATATCTGCCTCTAACATCTGCAAAGACTACTGCGTAACCGTATTGTGCAAATTTTATTTTATCCTGATGCCCTCCATCCCTCTGCACACCATAGCAAGTACGGATCACGATGGTGGGATACTTACCCGGCTTGGCAGGTAAATAAACATCTGCAAATAATTTAGTACCGTCTCTAAGAGGAATTGTTTTATACCTTTCAATTTTTATTTCGTTGTTTATCAATTCACCCTGTGAGCTGAGTGGCTGCCAAAGTAAAATCACGAGGAAGTTCAGGATTACTATTTTTATTGGTTTCATTTTAATTTCCGGAATTATTTTCAATTAAAAAGGAAAGTAAATTATGAAAAATATATTGGTTGAAATAGCTCAAAATGGCAGTATTGATAATTTTTTAATATTATAACCATTGAAGTGATTTACCTTAGTTTATTATACCTGATAAATTTATAGATTATGTCTTTCCGGTTTATTCTTTTAATAGCTTTCACTTTATTAGTCAAATCATCTTCAGCCCAGCAAAAACAAAACCAAAAAAGATTCAAATTTCGTATCGATTCCATCATCCAATCCAATATCTCTCAAAAAAACATACCCGGAGCAGTCATTCTGATTAAAAAAGGAAAGAAATGTATCCTTCACCAGTCCTTTGGCTTCGCCCAATTAAATGACATTGATGGTAAAACACTAAAAACGCCCATCAGGATGACTAAAAATCATATGTTTGACCTGGCTTCACTCACCAAGGTCGTAGGTACTACAACCAGCATCATGTATTTAGTGGACAAGGGATTATTAACAATAGATGACAAGGTCAGTAAGTATATTCCGGCATTTAACTCGGCAGAGAAAGAAAATATCACCATCCGGCATTTATTGACCCATACCTCCGGCATGTATGCCTGGTATCCCATGTATTACAAATCATCTACCAAAAAGGAGACCTACCACCTTATCTCAACGTTGCCTTTACAAGATTCGATCGGCAAACTAAGAAAGTATAGTGACCTTGGTTTTACCATACTAGGTCAGATTATCGAGATTGTATCATCCTGCAATTTGGAGGAATTTGTACAGAAATACATCTTCAAATCTTTACGAATGCGACATACTTATTACAATCCGTTGAACGAAAAAAATGAGTTTAAAATCGCATCTACATCATTTGGCAATCCGTATGAAAAAAGAATGGTATACGATACTTCGCTCCATATGAGACCTCAGGATATAGATCCCTCCAGTTGGCATAGCTGGAGAACTTATACTCTGACCGGTGAGGTAAATGACGGCAATACATGGTATGCCAATGAAGGTGTTTCGGGAGCAGCAGGATTGTTTTCCACTGCTGCTGATTTGCAAAAAATAGTGGATTTATTACTCTATGGTGGAACCATCAGAGGGAAGCAATTTATCTCCCCCAAAACCATAGAGCTTTTTCTTACCAAAGATCAGTTTCAAAATGGACTGGGCTGGATGATGGATACCGCTAATTCTGTTATTAAGGATGGACCTGATGGCAGTTTTGGACATACCGGATTCACCGGGACGAGTATCTCTGTGATACCGGCATACAATGTTTCTATGATAATACTCACAAACAGGCAACAATCTGGATTATCAGCTGCTGGAAATTATTCTGACTTGAGTACTATGAGAAAAACCTTGTTTAAAACAGTTGCAGAATATTTAACTGACTCCAAATGATTCTATGAGATCACTCTGCATCCCCACCGACTTTCACGATGTATTTATCTATATCACTGGTCTCAGGAGATAAAGGATATTCTTTTTTCAAAGCCTGAAATTGTGTCAATGCATTGGCATTGTCTTTCTGGTGCATGTATAAAAAGCCCAATTTCTTAATATAATATGCTGTAAGCAATTCGTTTTTACCTGCAGCGATGGCCTGTTTGTAATACGATATCGCCTGAGCAAAATCTTTTTTCTCAGAATAGGCATCACCTAATGTGCCTAATCTGGTGATGGAGGTAGCTTCGTCCTTTGCTGAATAATTTTTAAGAAGATCTATAGCTGCATCAAACTGTCCTAAATGCAGATAGCAGATACCTGCATAATATCTGGCTAAATTGGCTGTTTTAGTACCGCTATAAGTCTCGATGATATCGAGAAAACCAGAATATCCTCCTCCCGGATTAGTAAGGGCGAGTCTGAATGAATCTTTTTCAAATTGTTGTTGAGCCAGCATCATTTGCTCCACGGCTCTTTCCTGCCGGGGTTTCTGGTACAATAAATAGTAGGCTAAAAAACCAAAAATGGCTAATAATATGCCACCACCAATGATCCCAATCTTTTGTTGATGATGCTCGAAAAAACTCTTTGTATTTTGCTGAACTTCAACCAGATCCAATAATTTTTCATCTGATTTTTTAGTGCTCGATTTGACTTTTGCCATGCTAGGTTTTGAAAAAATTTGCGCAAAGATAATTATTTCTCATCAGGTAACAAAGTGTGATATGCTATGAAAAGAATTCGTTTATTTCTTCAAAAATCAGAATTACTGAAGAAAAGGATAATCCTCCTGCACATAATTATCACTGTACAACTCAGAAGGATCAGGAAACGGGGACTCTTCGGCAAACTTAATGGCATCATCTATCTCGGCTTTGATACGGTCTTTGATAATCAGTAATTCTTCTTCCGTAGCTATTTGATTGGTAAGAATGGTTTCTTCCAGTGTTGCGATAGGGTCCTGCTCCATATAATGATGCAATTCTTCCTTTGTACGGTAATTGGCAGGATCACTCACCGAGTGTCCTTTGTACCTATAGGTAAGTATTTCCAAAAAATAAGGGCCTTTTCCAGCGCGGATATGAGCAGCTGCTTCAGTCAAAGCCTCGTGCACAGACTCCACATTCATACCATCAACTTGCCTGGATGGCATTTCAAAGCCTTGTCCAATTTTGTATATATCAGTCACATTGCTGGTACGCTCTACGGAAGTACCCATTGCATAACCATTATTTTCACATATGTACAATACAGGTAATTTCCAGGTCATGGCCATATTAAAAGATTCTAGCACTATCCCCTGCCTGGCCGCTCCATCACCAAACATCGTAACACTCAACAAGTCAGAACCGCGGTATTTTTCGGCGAAGCCAATTCCGGTGCCGATACCAATCTGGGCTCCCACTATACCATTACCTCCAAAAAACCTTTTCTCTTTTGAGAAAAAATGCATAGAACCACCTTTTCCTTTCACACAACCAGTCGCCTTTCCAAAGAGCTCAGCCATACAGGATGAAGCTGTCAGGCCTTTGGCCAATGCAATACCATGCTGGCGGTAACCAGTCACCAAAGCATCATCAGGTCGAAGCGCACTGACTATACCTCCGGCTATGGCCTCTTGTCCTATGTATACGTGACAAAAACCTCTGATCTTTTGCTGGGAATACATCAAAAGTGTACGCTCTTCAAAACGACGAATCCGCAACATGGTTTCAAACCACTTCAGATAGGTGGCCTTGTCGTATTTCTTAGTCAATGTATTTACCTTTTGATCTAATACCTGCATTGTGATAAGATTTTATGCAAAGATATATCCCTTCGACTAATTTTCTGAGCTAAAAATCAAACAATTGCTTTATCCAATTCTATCTAATAAATCGTTGGGGACCGGAAACGTATTCATGAAGAAGTAAAACAAATTATAAATCAAAACCCGCTTTTTTTATCGTTTTTATTGAAATTTCCCTTGATTCAATGTTCAGGATAGAATCAACTCAAGATCCTCCAATTTCAGTATTTTTGTATAGTGAGA
>CAYNIG010000208.1:0-8642 GCA_964396995.1 uncultured Saprospiraceae bacterium
GGGGTCCTTTTTTTGAAGATGTTCCCGGGTGGTCGGATACTCAAATCAATGCCGTCAGTTTTGCGAAATACATAATGGATCATACCCCCGATTTTCCAAATTGGAAATCAGATGTGAAAAATATCTTTGATTGGGTATATAAAACACTTGGCAACAAACAATGGGAAAAATACGGTGTCACCGTAATCAACGAACAGACTGCTTATCAGACACCGGGTAATAGTCACAGTAGCAGGCAAGCAGCAGCTGAATTGCAATATGCCATGATCAGCGGTGATACTTCTTATGTCGAAAATGCAGTCAGGAAGCTGAACTGGGCCACTTATATGGTTGACTGGGACGGGAAAAATAATTACCCCAGGGATGAAGTATGGCTTACAGATGGCTACGGTGATTATATAAGACATTACCTCAGAGCTATGGCATATATGCCTGATTTAGCACCTTCCCATGAAAACCATATTCTGTATAGTTCAAGTATTGTAGGGCAGGCAGATTATGGACTAGACCAAAACAAACGATTGAGCAATTCAGTATCCAAAGAGGATTTACCATCCATTATGATTAATTACAGCACGTATGATATTCCATCGGTTGAGACTATTCGTCTGGTAGAAAAACCGGCTAGAGTATTTATTGGAAAAAATAGAGTCATGGAAATGACTACTGTCCTGGCGGAGGATGGATTTAGCTGGACACCGCTTGAAAAAGGAGGTATTCTGAAAATCAGGCATACCTCATCCACGCAAGTAAGTATTTATGGAACAAATGAATCAAACACTGTTTCTAAGGATGCATATCCAATACCGTTATTCAATGGTTTGAACCTGGAGGGTTGGCACATAGATGTACCGGCATTGGATTCTAATCCTAAAGGCAAAACCCCTTTCCTGGTGCGAGATGGCAAATTAGTGAGTCTGGATGACCCTGGTGGGCACATCATTACAGATGCCAGGTATTCAAATTATATGCTGGATGTGGAATATCGTTTTTCTTCTAAACCAGGAAACTGTGGTATCTTGGTACATGCCTCAGCTCCAAGAAGACTTTACAAAATGTTTCCACAGAGTATCGAGGTGCAATTGATGCATAAAAATGCCGGAGACTTTTGGTGTATAGGAGAAGATATTGAAGTGCCCGATATGGAAACACGCAGAGGCCCCAGGGAAAATTGGGGAGTGGATGGTGACAGACAGCGGCGAATAGTCAACCTCACAGATAATTCTGAAAAGCCTGTTGGCGAATGGAATCAGATACATATCGAATGCCTGGGAAGAGAAGTAAAAGTTTGGCTCAATGGAGATCTTGTAAATCATGGTTTTAATGCAACGGCGGCAGAGGGTCAGATTGCATTGCAAGCTGAGGGATCAGAAGTGGAATTTAGGAAAGTGGTACTCAAGAAAATACAACGCTTGATGGATTAAATCCCTGGATTCAGTCTTAGAAAATTAAAATGGTGTAAAAATCTTACTTGGTCATCTCTTGTTATTATTTTGCTAAAACACAGAATTTCAGGCCACTAAGTGTAAAAAAATGCGTTCTGTTCTCAGTAAAAAATAGTAAATTTGCATTTTCAATGGCAATTTCAAAATACAGTTTGTTAGCAATAGTCATCATGGCTTTCTTTTCGGCATGCAAAAGCGAGTTTGAAAAGATCAGGACCAGTAATGACCCTGAAAGCATGTATAAAAGTGCCGTGGAATATTTCGAAAAAGGGGAATATTCCAAAACACAGACTTTGTTTGAATCGATTGTAAGCAGTTATAGGGGTAAAAAAGAGTTTGAGCAGCTTAACTATATGTTTGCCTATACTTATTATCATCAAAAAGATTATTCTGCTGCAGCATCTGCTTTTAAAAACTTTGCAAATACATTTGTTTATTCTCCGTTTAAAGAAGAAATGGAATACATGAATGCATATTCATTGTATCTGCAATCACCTAATTTCAGGCTCGATCAACAACCATCATTAGAAGCTACCGATGCCTTACAAACGTTTGTAAATACTTATCCGAATAGTGAACGAGCAAAGGAGTGCCAGAAGCTTTTACTTAATCTCAGGAAAAAATTGGAAGAGAAGGCGTTTACACAAGGTGAGCAATATTTTAATATGGGCCAGTATCAGTCTGCAATCACCACTTTTGAGAACGTTTTAAAAGAATATCCGGATACGAAGGATGCAGAACGAATCCGGTTTCTGATATGTAAATCCGCTTTTTTATATGCCGAACGAAGCATATTTGAAAAAAAGGAAGAACGATACGCCAGTTGTATTACCTATGCTCAGTTATTTAATCAAAAATTTCCACGGAGTAAAGACTCCGGAACTGTGAAAGATTATATTCAAATTTCTAAAAGTAAAATAAATCAAATAAAGAATGTCGGACATCAAAAACAAAGTGCAGGGAGTGGATCCTAATGTGAAAGCACGTGATATTAAAGCCATGGCCAGTGCTACAGGCAATCTGTACGAAACGGTATCAGTAATATCAAGAAGAGCTAACCAATTAAATATGGATATTAAAAAGGAGCTCCATTTTAAATTGGAAGAGTTTGCTATAAATTCTGATACTATAGAAGAAGTACATGAAAACAAAGAACAGATAGAAATATCCAAATTTTACGAAAAAATGCCAAATCCTGCTATCCTGGCAACGGAAGAGTTTCAGTCTAAAAACCTGAAATACAGGTTTGCTGAAGTTCCGGTGCATGAGGAAATACCGGTTGCTATCACAGAAGCATCCAATAAAGCTTAAAAATTGCTTTACTAAGCCATATGCCGGCTTTGCAGGGTAAAAAAATATTGCTGGGTGTCAGTGGAAGTATTGCTGCCTATAAAGCCATTTATTTATTAAGAGCCTTGCAAAATCAGGGTGCAGAGGTGAGAGTAATCATGACTCCTGCAGCTGCGCAGTTTGTAAATCCCTTGAGCTTTGAAGCTATTACTCACAGCCCGGTATATACTGAACTTATTAATAATCAAAGTTGGAATAGCCATATAGAGATTAGCCTTTGGGCAGATCTCTACCTGATAGCTCCCGCAACTGCCCATACCATTGCAAAATTTGCTCATGGATTTTCAGACGATTTGGTTTCGGCAACTTACCTCGCTTCCAGGTGCCCAGTATATTTAGCTCCCTCGATGGATGTAGACATGTGGCATCATGATGCCACTCAAAGCAATATTCAAATATTGCATTCCAGAGGAGTAAACCTTATTCCTGTTGGAAATGGATATCTGGCTAGTGGGCTTACAGGAATGGGACGAATGGCTGAGCCTGATGATATAATTGACTTTTTAATACAAGGTCTTGCAATACCAACTTCATTACAAGGTAAAAAAGTATTGATTACAGCAGGTCCCACGCATGAAAATATAGATCCGGTGAGATATATAGGTAATGCCAGCACTGGCAAGATGGGAATCTCTATTGCTTATGCATTTTTGCAAAAAGGATGTGCTGTGACTTTAATCCTTGGGCCGAGTCATCTTGCAACTATTGATGCCAATATCAAATGTATCCAGGTGCGGTCTGCTTTGCAAATGTTTGAGGCAGCAAAAGAATATCATGCTCAATCCGATATTATAGTTTTTGCAGCTGCAGTTGCGGACTACAGGCCCGCCGAGATAGCAAAGGAGAAAATTAAAAAATCAGGAGAAGTATTGGAGATAAAACTAGTGAAAAACCCTGACATCGCTTTTGAATTGGGCAAAACTAAAGGCAAGGATCAAATACATATAGGATTTGCACTGGAAAGTACTTCAGGTGAAGAATATGCTATGGAAAAACTGATAAAAAAGAATTTTGATATGGTAGTTCTCAACTCACTTACTGATGCCGGAGCAGGTTTTGGCCATGATACCAATAAAACAACATTTTATTTCAGAGACAATAAATCACTCAAATTTGAGTTGAAGCCAAAGGATAAAGTGGCTGCCGATATAGTTGATGCCGTTGAAGAATTAATCATCACCAGGTAATGCAATAGCAAATGAAAAAAATTTATATTTTTCTTGTATTGAATACGTTAGCTTTTTTAACAGTTCACTCACAGGAATTAAATGCTACAGTAAAAGTTTCTGCTCCAAGATTGCAGACTACTGATCCACGGGTGTTCAGATCCATGGAAGACGACATCAGGAAGTTTATAAACAACCGGGTTTGGACTAAGGATAAGTATAATGCACATGAAAAAATAAAATGCAATTTTAATTTTACTATCAAAAAAGAAGAAAATAGTAATTATTTCGAAGCTGACCTTACGGTCTCAGCCTCACGGCCGGTGTTTGGCAGTAATTACGAAACTACCCTGATCAATTATATTGATGGTGACTTAAAATTTGGCTATCTTCCAAACGATCCGCTTAATTATGTACAAAATATTTATAATGACCGTTTGGTGTCTGCCCTCACATTTTATATATATCTTATCTTAGGGCTGGATGCCGATAGTTTCGCTCCTAATGGAGGCACCGACTATTTCCTGATAGTTCAAAATATAGTTAATACGATCCCCGGTTCATTAAGTAATGAAGGTTGGAAAGCATCTGACGGGAATCATAATCGATTTTGGTTGTTTGAAAATATTATGAGCCCTAGACTAAGAACCATGCGTACTGCATGGTATACGTATCACAGACTCGGTCTTGATATGATGAGTCAGAATGCATCGGATGGAAGGGCGGGAATATACAAAGCTCTTGAAGGTATGGATCAGGCAAAAAGGGCATACCCGGGTGCACAGTGGCTGATTAGTTTTATGGATGCTAAAGGCAAAGAAATTGTTGAGATATTCAAACCAGCGGAGCGGGTGCATCAGGAAAGCGTTACCAGTATACTCAACCGTATTTCTCCAACATTTTCAGTCCAATTCTGACAGGTGGGTCCCTCATGAAAGGAAAAAAATCACTAGCCATTTTTGCCTCAGGAAAGGGCTCCAATGCCAAAAACATCATTCAATATTTTAAAAATAATAAAGATTTAAAAATAGCCCTCATCGTATCCAGTCATAAAGAAGCCGGGGTATTGGCTTTGGCACGTGAAGAGAAAATTCCGGCTTATATTTTGGATAAAAAAGAGTATTATGGGACAGGTGAGCATTTGATAAGGGAACTTAATAACCATAGAGTAGATGGAATAATATTGGCAGGATTCCTCTGGTTGGTCCCCATGTATTTAATAGAAGGTTATCCACGGAAAATAATCAATATTCATCCATCTCTATTACCTAAATACGGTGGAAAAGGAATGTATGGCATGCACGTACACGAAGCCGTCTGGAAAAATAAGGAGAAAATGACTGGTATTACTATTCATGAAATAAACACCAGGTATGATGAAGGAAAAATTATTTTTCAGGCAAGTATCATGTTAGATCCCTTGGATACACCTCATGATATCGCACAAAAAGTGCATCATCTTGAATACAAACATTTTCCTAAAGTAATAGAGGATTATTTTGTCAGGATTTGATCACATACAATCGTTTGGTGGATATCACATGATCTTTGTCTTGTTCCAAAGTAATGAAATAGGTACCTTTAGTGAGATAAGTAAGATCTTTGTCTATGGTAATACCGGCGTCCAGGTATAAATTTTCCCTCCTGATTTCTGCACCTACGATGTTTACTATCCTGAAAGTATATAATCCAGGAGTCTTGATAAGTAATTCACAGCGCAATGATCCGGTGGTATAGGGATTGGGGAAAAAAAATAAATTTGGCTTATAATCTTCAATGATCGGAAGATCTTTAAACGTATCCGGAGCTTTATAAATGATTTTTTGTATTTCAGTAGGGGATTGGTAATAAATACAGGCAATAGGAGAAGAAGTGCTATCTGCAAAAAAAATAGTTTTTCTGATGGTATCGGTGTGAAACAATTTAGAATACTTAATAAATCGTGTGACATCCTGCCAGGCAAGATCTGATTTGCGCGTCTGAATGCAGGTTTTTTGTACAATGAATTTGTGAACAGGTATGGCCTTGTAACCATTTAAATTTAGGTAAATGTTTACTTCATCCCCTTTTTCAGATTGTTCGCTAATTTCAATTACCACCCTTATAGAATCCGGTTGATATGGAAATTGGTTTTTTATGGTTAAGGGTATATCACTGTAATTACAATCATAAACCATTTTGTAAAGATTTATTTTTTGTTTTTCACCAGAGTACATTTCACGATTGTGATAGGGTCTCTTGGGTAGATAATACCCGGAATATAATTTACTGTTACCAAATAGATTTTTACCCGATTCTCCTAAGGAATACAAGGTACCTTCATTGAGTTGGAAGTGTTCAATTGTGCCCTGATCGTAAGGGATAGAAGAAGTAAACTTTTTTGCAAAGGCAATTTCAGTAGATTCCGGTTTTAAAGCAATTACCCTTCTGATGAAAGGAGCTTTTAAACCATTCAAATCCCAGGTAGGGGTATCTGATTTCCAGGGGATGTTTTTGATATAACTGGGCAGGTAATCCGTCATAATGGTAACGGTATCCTGTTCGGCGGAAACCATAATATCATGCTGAAGATCCTGTGCATTTAATCTGCAAACCTGAATGATAAAAAGGACCAGAATTATAGATTTCATTTGAAACTCAAAGAATAAACGAAAAATAGGAATAATTTATTTTTTTTATAAGAACTGGACAAGTGGTCATGATTGCAATTCCAGCATCTTTTTATAGGCCCCATTGGAATAAAGCAGCTCTTCGTGTGATCCTATCTCTTTTATTTCACCCTCTTCCATTACTACAATCAGGTCTGCTTTTTTAATTGTGTTTAATCGATGGGCAATTACTATGGCAGTCATATTGGGCAGCACAGCGTCTAATGCTTGTTGTATATATTGTTCAGATTCAGTATCCAAAGCTGAAGTAGCCTCGTCCAGTATAAGGATGGGAGCATTTCTCAGTAGGGCTCTGGCCAGGGTTAGTCTTTGCCGTTGACCTCCGCTTAGTTTTTGTCCGCGATCACCAATAGAAGTTTCATATCCCTGGTCAGCTGTTTTAATGAATTCATCAGCATAAGCTAAGGCAGCAGCTTCTTTTATATCATTTATTCCTGATTTTGACCCAAACAGAATATTTTCTGCAATGGTGCCGTGAAATAAAATAGCTTCTTGTGTCACCACGGCAAAAAGACTCCGAAGCGAATTGAGATCAAGATTTTTGATATTAATTCCATCAATAAGTATTTCGCCTTGTTTTACATCGTACAGCCTTGGCAACAGATCCACCAGAGTGCTTTTACCTGAACCCGATTTACCAATAAGGGCAATGGTTTGACCTTTTTCTATTTTGAGATTTATGTTCTTCAATACATCAGGCAATCCCGCCTGATATCTGAAGGTTACGTTTTTAAGTTCAATGGAATGGTTGAATTCAGATTTGGATATCGCGTTTGCAATATTGATTATTTCCGGTTTTATATCCAGTACCTGATCGATTCTGTCCATGGCGGCACTTGCTTTTTGCAGATTAAACCAGGCTTGAGTCAATGCTTTACTGGGGTCGATGACGGAATAAAATGCGAATATGAAGGTGAGAAACACCTCTGGAGAAAGTTGCTGAGCAAATACTTGTTTGCTGCCAATAAACAATAATGCCACTACCGCTGTAACCCCTAGAAATTCGGAAAGAGGTGCCGACATATCGCGTCGTTTGAGCATCTCCCAGGAAAATTTTCTATAGGACTCGTTTTCTTTCTTAAAACGATCCATCATAAAGGATTCAGCTGTAAACGATTTTATAATACGCATACCTCCAATGGTTTCATCCAAGGTACTGTTTACCAGTCCAAGCTGATCCTGGGCCTGCTGACTTTGTTTTTTTAATTTTCGGGAAGCACCTCCAATAATGTATCCAATGAAAATCATGAGAATAAATACCACGAAGGTGAGCTGTGGGCTTACGTATAGCATAAAAAGGAGGCTACCCAATAAAATCAAAGGCTCCCTGAAGAAAGCTTCTATAGTAGTCATTACCGTCCATTCTATTTCAGTGACATCGTTGGTGATACGCGACATGAGGTCGCCTTTGCGTTCATTGCTAAAGTAAGACAGGGGCAAGTCTAAGAATTTATGGTATAGTTTTTCTCTTATGTCCCTGATGATTCCTGTACGCAACGGGCTCATAGTAAATAAGGCCAGGTAACGGAATAAATTTTTAAAAAATAAAACAATAACAAGGAAAAGGCAAACATAAATCAAAGCAGTAGACTTTCCCTGGCTCTGGATTAAGGTCTGAAAATATAATTTGATCTGTTGCAAAATTCCGGTTGATTGAATGTTTGCCGTTTGCTCGGTTTCAAAAAGTATTTGGAAAAATGGGATGAAAGCGGGAATCGTGAATAGGGTGAATACAGATAATAAAATATTACAAAGAGCAGTCAGCAGGAGTCGATTGCGGTAAGGTTTTATATACGGGAATAGACGGAATATTGTTTTCATTTAGTTTCTGATGTCCTTCTCAATTTTTAATGTTATATGAAAAGCCTAAAATTAATGGAATTGAACGGTAGATTAATCGGGGAAGTGCTTGTCAAGGTAATTATTTGATAAAATGCTAATTATTTGTATTCGGTTGGCTTTAAAATCACTCAGCTATTTAAAATCATTCTTACAAACCTTAAAGGATAGGA
>CAYNIG010000209.1:0-8623 GCA_964396995.1 uncultured Saprospiraceae bacterium
TTGGCGGACAAAGAAAGTAAAATGTAAATAAAACTTTATTTAATTAACCAGCAGAACCTATTTAATCGAATAGGATGGTAAAACTTTAAAATAATAGGATCCGTTCTACGGTATGAAATCAAATCTGCACAGGTCTATTTAATACCGAAGACATATCAAAGCAGACGATTAGGCTGAAGCAAATAATACTAAGTCAGTGTCAAATGAAAAAAATTTATTTTCTCATTTCCTGATTTTTTGTTTTATATATTATCATCAATCTTACTCCCCGAATCCACCACTGACTGGATTGGTCATCAGCGGGCCAAAAAATAGGGCATTTAAAAACAATCTGTTTGTTCCATACCAAATACCTCTGAAATTAGGGTCGTCAGCAAAAAGGATCACTCTGCCTGCTCCTTCATGGGCACACAGCAAAGCGGCATTGTTTGCAATCTTTGGCTCAGTGGATGGATGCAGATACCCTCCTATCAATGGTTTAGAGGAGTATTTAGCTACTGTACTTGCCGGAGCTTTACTGGGTAATAATATGGTTTTACTGTTTTTGTATACACTTATTTTTCTTGATTGAAATCCGAATCCTAGTGGATGCGTGATATCCAGGTCGGCCTCAAAAATGGAACCACCCAATTGTTTAGCACCTTCTCGGCTCTGCAAATCTTCATAGTTTACCCGTAATGGTGAAATGGTATCTGCGGGTACGAATTTTTCTCTGGTGAGCCCCACTCTGGATGCCCATTCTGATGCCCCTTTAAAACAAATTAATGTGCCTCCGGCATTTATCCAGGTTCGCAACCTATCTTCAAATGATTTATCAAAATTATATGTACCGTGAACCAATATCATCGCGGTATATTGGTTTAAATCTACCCGGTTTATATTGGCAAAATCCACTTTGGTGATAGGCATGTTTATCCGCTGGTCAAGTAAATGCCATACTTCTCCGGCTTCATATGAGTTCGCACCGAATCCGATCGGCATCAGGGCTTTTGGCATCTTCACGGCACGCATAAAATTGGAGCCAAGATCAATACCGCTTATGGAGTAACCTGTCTCAGCCCCATAGATTTTTATTTTGGTATCGGCTTGTACCGTTTTTATAATATCGGCTAATTCCGCTGCAGTTTTGGACTGAGTTTGAACAGGGATAAATAAAGTTCCATGATTAAAAGCCTGGTTATGACCATTTATTCGGGTGGTAAAGGATTTAAATGCAGTCAATACATTTACATTATTTTTTTGCAAAGCATATAGTGCCCGGTATGCATTGTAGTCTCTGAAATCTATTAAATAACCGTATTTATTTTCTGCAAATCCGGGATTGAGAATTTCAATTGGTTTCTCGATTTTAGCTCCTTTGGTAAATGAAGCCTTTATTTCCTGAAATGGCAAACCAAATGCATGAGGCAACGACCACGTAGAAGCATCATAAAATAAACTGTCGGTATAGGTAATGTCTTTTTCAAATACCGATTTGACCATGATGTAATTCATTTGATCCGTAGGTACGATATAGGAAATGCCTTTGATGAAAGATGAATTGTTGATGGTCTGGTCTTTGTCTGTTTCGTATACCTCTATTTTATGTCTGAGCAGTAAATTTACAAATGCGGCATTGCGAGTCATATCGTATTGGTCACCGAATACATATGCTTTTACGGGATTGGCTTTGGCTTGAGCAGATGCTGAAGTATAAAAATCTCTTCTGCATTTTAAAAGCATTGCTTTTTCATTTAGGGAAGCTCGAATGGTTGCTAATGATGCAGTAGCTTGATTTCGAATGGTGAAAGCAAAAGTCAAAGGTACTGTAGGTGTTTCCTGTACATGGCCACGCGAGCTTGCTTGCTCGAACAAAAATCCTGCCCCTCCATAAAAATTTACATAGCTCGATCCATAACCAGGATATAATTTATCAAAAGACTCTTTAGTGTAAAATAAAGATTGAATACTTTCAGTTGCTTTGGTAAAATATTCTCCAAACTTTGGATAAACCACATCGTATAAATAAGGTGGAACTACCGGATTATTACTGCTGTATTTTCCCGGATCAAAATAAAATGTACTATTCGTACCCATTTCATGATGATCCGTCATTACATAAGGCATCCATTCATGAAAAAGTTTCATTCTGTTTCTGCTTTCAGGATGTACCCCCAAAAACCAGTCCCTGTTGAGATCAAACCAATAGTGGTTGGTGCGGCCACCCGGCCAAATTTCAGTATGTTCTCTATCTAATGGATCGGAAACATTAGGTGTGCCTTTGTGCATATTAGCCCAATGGCTATGCCGGTCTCTGCCATCTGGATTATAATTGGGATCTAACAATATGACCATGCCGTCCAGCCATGATTTTGTTTCAGCTGATTGATTGGCTACTAAATAATAGGCAGTGAGCATGGCAGCTTCACTACTGGAAGGTTCATTACCATGCACATTATATCCGAGGGTAATTACCAAAGGCTCACCGTCTCCTCCGGAGGTATTAGCTCTTTTGAGATTAGCTTGGCGTATTTGTTCCAACCTGGAGAAATTGACAGCAGAAGTAATGGTTGCTACGATCTGAGGTCTATGTTCATAAGTTTCACCAATGATTTGAGTACTGATTTTATCAGATACTCTATCAAGTTCTTTGATGTATTCAATGATTTTATCATGCCGGGTATGGTGGGAACCTATAGGATATCCCAGGAATTTTTCTGGTGTAGGTATCGTCGGATCAAAATCAGCAGAAGATGGATAGAAATAGGATATCTGCGATTGTACACGCATGGTGAAAACGAAAAGAATGAAGAGGTATACTATTTTCATTTGTAGACTGGATTTGAAAAGCCGAATATAACAAATGTGAATTGGTGTATAAATTTTATTTTAAGAAACTGTCTGGTAATATTGGTGTTGGGAAATGATCCACTTCAGTGCGTAAAATGGGATTGGATTGGTTCAGGAACAGTAGTCAATTTATCAATTTGATTCAATATACCGGATCAACAGGAACAGTCCTACACAGCAACAGTTGCGATATTTTATCCTAAAGCCTGTTTTTATTAGCTTTGTGTAGAAATGTCAAATTCAGCAATGTTTCTTTTTCTTATGCCCCATTTATGAATACCCTTGCAATCAAAATATTAATGATGCCCTTAGTAATGGCGATAGTTTCCCATGCAATTAAAAAATGGGGCCCTACCATGGCAGGTATCATTAGCTGTCTACCCTGGGTTGCAGGTCCTATTTTGGTATTTATAGCCGTGGAACAAGGATCACTATTTGCAGCTCACACTATTCCCGGAGTTATGATTGGAATATTGGGGTGGCTGGCAT
Source organism: uncultured Saprospiraceae bacterium (assembly GCA_964396995.1). Taxonomy (GTDB): domain Bacteria; phylum Bacteroidota; class Bacteroidia; order Chitinophagales; family Saprospiraceae; genus JADJLQ01. Next base: position 3,319 of record CAYNIG010000209.1, read on the forward strand.
TTTGTGTAGCATATGCATACCTGGGCCGCAAGTATAACCCGATTTGGTGTTGTGTAGGTGGGTACCTGGCTTATTTATTTACTGCATTGACATTAAAAGAAGTACCGGGATTAATTGGATTAAATTTGAGTTTTGTCTTGGCTATATTTCTTATTACCATCGCGTTTTACTTTTTTCCACATCTCAAGAAGCCCTATACCAAACCACTTAAAGAATTCAGATATGATTTATTGATGCGCATGATAGCAAGTACTATTATAGTGGTCACGATCACCCAATTAGCCGCGGGATTAGGACCCAAATGGAGTGGAATCCTTACACCCATACCGGTGATCACAGCTGTAGTGGCGGTGTTTACTCATTATACACAAGGCATGGAAGCCACCATCAGTTTGTTTAAAGGATTGCTAATGGGAATTTATGGGTTTACGATCTTTTTATATTCACAGGCCTATTTATTGACAAAGACTTCTATTTTATTTTCATTTCTGTTGGGAGTATCTTTTAATATATTGGTTACATTGGTCGTGAGATGGATATTGAATAAAATTCACTTTGTACAACGATAAAATGCTGTTTTATTAATACTTAAAATGAATCAGGAAACGGAAGAATTTTGGACTACAAAATACCTCACTCATACTACCGGCTGGGATATAGGTTACCCCTCTGATCCTTTAAAAGCATATATAGATCAATTGACTGATAAAAATGTCAATATACTAATTCCAGGCGCTGGTAATGCCTATGAGGCAGAATACTTGTTAAAATCAGGTTTCAACAATTTGCATATACTCGATATATCTGAAGTCCCGTTGCAAAAATTTAAGGATCGAAATCCTTCATTCCCTATTGGCAGCTTGATTCATGATGATTTTTTTACCTATTCAGGCGAACATGCTCTGATACTCGAACAGACCTTTTTCTGTTCTTTTCCACCCACTGCAGAAAACAGGACAGCTTATTTTAAACAAATGGCAAAACTGCTTAATGATAAAGGTAAGTTAGCAGGAGTTTGGTTTGATTTTCCAAAAGTTGATGGTGATTTGATCAATCGTCCCTTTGGAGGTACTAAAGAAGAATATATGGAATATCTGGCACCTTATTTTACAATTCATTCGTTGGCTCCATGTTATAATTCAATTGCGCCGAGAGCAGGTAAGGAATTATTTGGTATATTTTTGAAAAAGTAAATTATTCAGTGTGAATCCGGTATATTCACTATGATCCATAATTTAAATTGGATTCAGTTTAAATTGATACAGGCATGAATTTAGTGCTATAAACCTTCAAAAAGTGATAATAAAAAACGTTATATTGAGACAGCTTTTTTTAACTAAAACCAAATTAATATGCTTACATTTTTACACCATTTTAATTGGAAGAATACGATACTGTGTCTTTCAATTTGGATTTTTGCAAATGTACTTGTACAGGCACAAAATATTTCAGGTAAAGTAACGGATCAAAACGGGGAACCCTTAATTGGGGCCGCAGTGCAAGTGAAGGGTACCTTGAATGGTACGGTGACCGATATCGATGGTAAATACTCCCTTTCTGCAAACGCGAATGAAGTTCTTTTGATTTCTTATGTCGGCATGGAAACGCAGGAGATTGCCATCAACGGAAAATCTATTGTCGATATCATTTTGAATTCCGATGTAAAAATTTTATCTGAGGTGATCGTAACGGCTCTTGGAATTAAAGAAGACCGTAAAAAACTGAGCTATTCCGCACAGAGTATTGGCGGGCGTGAACTGCAGGAAACCCAACGCGACAATGCCGTGATGGGTTTACAGGGTAGAGTAGCAGGGCTGTCGCTTACCCCGACTTCAGGTATACCTGGTTCATCTGTCAATATTACTCTCCGCGGTGTAAACTCCATCGGCAACAGTAATCAACCGCTTTTTGTAGTTGATGGCCTGCCTATAAACAGCGGTACTTTTGATACTCATAATCTGTACTCCGATGGAGCAGGTGTAGCCGCGAATGTGACTAATAACCGGGACGATGTGGCCAACAGAGTGACGGATCTTAATCCAAATGATATTGAATCCATTACAGTATTAAAGGGACCCGAAGCTGCTGCATTATACGGAAATGAAGGAGCAAATGGAGTCTTACTGATTACTACTAAAAAGGGCAAAGCAGGAGCCGGCAGATTAAATTATAGTAATAGGTTTACTACTTCATCTCTTAACCTTTTTCCTGAGATTCAAAGTACATATGCTAGGGGGTTGAATGGCAAAAATGACTTGAATACTTCATCCTATTTTGGAGAAAAAATTGCTGCGGGAACAAAATTATATGATAATGCAGATGCCTTCTATGTCAACGGATCCAATAACCGGCATGATTTGAGTTTTGATGGAGGATCTCAAAATATCACCTACCGTTTATCAGCTTCCTATTTTAATAGCAAGGGAGTTATTCCCGAGTCAGGACAAAAACAATTAAACGTTGCATTAAATACAGATGCGCAATTACTAAAAAACCTCAAAGGATCTGCCCGATTGAATTATATCAGCAACCATTCCTATATACCTCCCGGAGGAGCAAATGGATATCTGTTGAGTGTACTCAATTATCCACAATACGAAGACATTACTAACTATCTCAATCCTGACGGTACCCGCAGGCAAACCACCGCTCTCAGTCCTGCCAGTGAATTGGACAATCCCTTGTTTTTAGTAAACAAAAACAAACGCACCGATAATACCAATCGCACCATTTCCAATGTATCTCTTACTTATGATCCATTCCAATGGTTTTCGGTGACAGCGAGGTTAGGTGCAGATATTTACAGTTCTTTAGGTAATCGTTTTTATCATCCACAATCTGTAATAGCCAATGCCCGGGGTGGTTTTATCGAAAACTATAGTGACGATGGAAGAATTTTAAATGGTAACCTCTTTGCCACCTTGAAGAAAAAGCTGGGTAAAATAGGTTCGTCATTAGTAATTGGAACTTCCATTGATGACCGTGAATCAGACATAAATGCTGCTTATGGTGAGAAGCTATTTTTACCGGATTTTAATAGTATAAACAATACGGACCCCACAACTCAGAGAGATAAGAGCAATCTAAAAAGGACTCGCTTAGTGGCTGCGTTTGCCAAAGCCGAAGTAAGTCTCAATGATATTTTAATTTTAAATCTGAGTGGTCGAAATGACTGGTCTTCAACATTACCGGTTGCAAACCGATCTTATTTTTATCCTTCAGCAGGAGTTTCTTTTCTATTGACCAGCTTACCCTTTTTTAAGGAAAATGATCGTGTATTGTCTTTTGCCAAATTACGCGCATCGTATGCTGAAGTGGGGAATCCTGCACCTGCCTATCAAATTCAAGCCCGATTAGTTCCGCAAACCTCTACTGGGGGTGGATTCCTTTTCGACTTTTACGGAGATAATCCGGCTCTCAAACCAGAGACTGTAAGCAGCTATGAAATCGGAGGAGACTTTTCATTTTATAAGGGATTGATCAATGTAGATCTTGCCTGGTTTTCAAAAAGTATAATTGATCAGATAGTTACACAGCGCTTGAGCTATGGCACGGGTTTCATTTTTGGTTTGTTGAATGGGGGAGAGCTAAACACAAAAGGAGTGGAGGTACAATTAGGCTTGAATCCTATTCGTAAGCAGAGTTTTGACTGGAATATGAATATCAACTTTACAAAGTATGCCACCAAAGTAATTTCTTTACCAGCATTGGTAAATGAATATTATAATTCAGATACCTGGGTGTATGACAATGCCAGGGCAAGTGCTTTTTCACCTGCTTCTATTCTGGCTGCTCGCTTCAATTCAGCTACCAATAGGTTCTATGCTCCTGTAAATGGTCGGGGAGCAGGTACAGCTACTGCTATCGGTGGTTTTAGTTATCTGAGAAACAGTAAAGGGGATGTTTTGGTAGATCCAACCAGTGGATTTCCATTGACCAATGCTAATTTTTTACCCATCGGAGATCGCAATCCGGATTTTACACTAGGTTTAATCAATAAAATCACCTTCAAGAAAAACTTGACGCTCTCTTTCTTATTTGACTTTCGTAAAGGAGGCGATATATTTAATGGAAATGCATTATATCTCGCTCGTACCGGTCTGAGTAAAAATACATTAGATCGTGAGACTCCATTTGTAGTAAAAGGAGTGGTGAAAGACGGTAAAGAGGAAACCGAAAGTCCAACAGTAAATACCAAATCTATTGACAGAAACCTTTCTTCATTATATTACACTACAGCGATCCAGCCGGAAGATTTTGTTGAAAGAGATATTAATTGGGTAAGGCTGAGAGATCTGACCTTAAAATATGATTTTCCTGCTTCTTTTCTGAAAAAATCAGGTACCATTAAATCATTAGGAGTTTTTGTCAATGGCACAGATTTGTTTTTATCTACAAACTATACCGGTGCTGATCCCTATGTGAGTAGCACTACCCCTGCTACCGGTGGTGCCGGTGGCTTTGGTTTTGACTATGGTAAACTTTCATTACCTAAAACTTTTTCAATGGGTATTAACCTTGGATTATAAAACACAGTTATTTATTTTTTAATAGAAACAAATATGAAAAATTTATATAGATCAACCATTCTGTTTTTTATATTGGTATTTTCATCTTGTGAAAAATACCTGGATGTAAATTTTGACCCCCGAAACCCACAGGTTGCACAGGGTTTTGCAGTTTTACCACCTGTTCTTTCACAGATGGCCCGGGGGGAGTCTTTTGATGTTCGTTATATAGGTGCCTATATTCAAAACTGGTGTACTCGAACAGCTAATAATGTGTGGGACCAACATGGCTATGCTGCCGGAAGTGATGCCGCCGGGGAAATATGGAGATCCCATTACTGGTCTATAGGTAAGAATATAGATCTGATCATTAATGATGCGACAACGAAAGAACAATGGGATTATGTAGGTGTGGCACAAGCTATAAGAGCATGGAGTTGGCAGCGCACTACTGATCAGCATGGAGAAATTATATTAAAACAAGCCTGGGAACCCAACCGATATGTATTTGACTATGATACCCAGGAAGAAGTATATGCGGAAGTAGATAGACTGGCTAATCTTGCCTTAGAAAACCTGAATCAAACGGGCAATGGTGTTTCAGAGGCTTCCCTTGGAAGAGGTGATTTGGTATATAAAGGGAAAAGAGACAAATGGATAAAATTTACTTATGCGGTGTTGGCTCGTAATGCTCACCGGATTACCAATAAATCAACCTATAATCCTGCTAAAGTAATTGAATACGTAGATAAATCATTTAGCTCTAATGCTGACAATTTTGGTGTCCCGCATGCTGG
>CAYNIG010000210.1:0-8600 GCA_964396995.1 uncultured Saprospiraceae bacterium
GATCCCGTTTAGTACCGCGGAAGCACTGGTAGTGGTTTCTACAGCCTGAGACGCGGCTACACTATCTGTCGGTTTGGTTTCCAGCAAACCATCCTGACAGGAGGACAACATAAGCAATAGTGCTGTTGAAAATAAAGCTATATAATTTGAAAATTTATTTTTCATTTTGAATAAAATTTTAGAATGTGAGAGAAATTCCACCGGCAAAAGTGCGGGCAAAACCAAATTCATTAGAAGTTACGCCAGAAAATGCGGACTGAGGGTTCATACCTTTTCGTTTTGAAAATAAGGCAAGATTTTCTCCGGAAAGTAAGATCTGTGCTCCCTGGATGTTTAACTTCTTAGCCAGATTAGGTGCAAGATCATAAGATAACCTGACGCTTCTTACAGAAAGTGAATTGCCGGAAATCAACCACCTGGTTGAAGTTGCTGCATTAAAGTCTGCTGTTCTCGATTCGTCTAATCTGGGAATATCAGTTACATCACCCGGATTTTTCCATCTTCCGGCAATATCAATATGTTTTGCTGCACCATAACCACCGGAACTCATCAGGGAAGCATAAGCATTATCAAATACGTATCCTCCCAATTGGTAAACTAACAAAGCGGACAAAGTCACACCTTTATAAGTAAAACTATTGGAAATACCACCACTGATGGGATTGTAAGAGGTTTTATCGGGATAAATAAACTTTGCATTGTTGATGTTGGTGGTCAACGTATCACCCAAGTCATTGATAAAGCTATTTGCGGCACTGAAAGTCACAGCACTGTACAATGCCTCACCAGTTTCAGGCCTCACGCCACGGTAATCTCTTAGCCAATAATCGAACAATGATTTTCCTACGGCTAATTTTTTTGTTCCGGAAATAATTTCAGGATTTGATTCAGGCATTTTGGTAATTCTGTTTTTTAGATTAAGTCCATTCAATGATATAACCCAACTAAAATCTTTCTTTCGGATAGGTTCTAAATTCAGTTCGAGTTCAAGTCCTCTATTATACATGGTACCTATATTCTGAATTTGACTTACCAGACCAGTAGACACCGGGAGCGGTACATCGAAAATCAAATTGGATGATTTTCTGTCAAAAACTTCGATAGTACCTGAAATTCTATCTTTAAACAATCCAAATTCCAATGCAATATCGGATTGTTTGGATACTTCCCATTTGAGATTGGGATTTCCTACTGCTCTATTTTGGAGTATACCAGGTTCACCTGCGTTATTCCACCCCAAACCAAATAATACCTGGCTCGGATAAAGATTTGCATTATTATTAGCATCCAATATATTTTCATTACCTGTGGTACCAAAAGAGGCCCGCACTTTAAGATTATTTATAGTGGAAGAGTTAGCCAAAAAAGGTTCTTTTGAAATTCTCCAGGAAGCTCCAACAGAACCAAAATTACCCCATCGGGCAGAAGGCGCAAACCTGGAGCTGGCATCCCTTCTCCCTGAAACATTGATAAAATATTTTTCATCAAAATCGTACGAAATTCTACTGAAGAACCCCTGGATGGATCTTTTATCTGTGTTTTCTGTAAGTCCGGTAGTGGTTGTAAAATTAATCAGGTTTGTATTTCCACCGGAAACCAATTGTGATCTGGATCCGGATAAGGTATTGTCAGTTCTTGTAAATGTTTCCTGGCCCAGGATTACATTAAATCCATGGCGACCAAATTGAGTGGTATAATTTAGTACCTGGCTGATATTTAAGCTGGTGATATTAAGATGGGTAGTTGACGCTCTACCGGCAGGAGCACCATCCCCGATTTCCGGATTTTGAAATGTATTGTCATATCTGTTGGTAAAGTCAACACCACCATTGATGGTTAATTTTAATCCTTTTAATAAATTTAAGTCTGTAAAGGCTCTTCCCGAAAAAACGTTTCTTTTGAAGTCATTTGTATTCAGAATGGTCTCGGCTATCACATGACGGCCACCAAATTGTGGCCTGTTAGGCAGACCCAAAGCGCTAAGATTTCCGTAATCATAGCGTGGGTTGCCATTTCCATCCAGCAAATATTGACCTGGATTGGCAGGATCATAAGCGTATACGGGATAGATGGGTCCCATACCTCTGGAAAAGAAAAATGGATTTACAAAGGATGTATTACCACCTGCATCATTATTTTCAGAATCAGAATGGGTATAGCCAAGGTTAGCTCCTACCTTGATCCATGAACGGAGTTCCGAGTTTACATTTAACCGGGCAGTATATCTTTTAAAACTGGTTCGGATTAAAAATCCTTTATCATCCAGGTATCCACCGGATACAAAATAATTAGTCTTTCCATCGCCACCGGAAAATTCTGTGGTAAGTTCATCCCGACCTCCATTCCTGAATAAAGGAGTTTGCCAATCTAAATCTTCCGGCTTGTAGATTAATTGCGCACTGGGATTAAGTTTTCCATCAGTGCCTACCAATTGGTTATTTGGAACATTATATGCATTGTACCCTACTAACGACACCAATCTGCTGCTGGCGTCTCTGGCCGCAGAATCCGCAGTGAGAGGATTAGTAGCCCTGTATTGCACCGTGTTTTTATGTGTTTCCCACATGAGAGGATAATAATCGGTAAGGCCAACCTGGTCATATTCCGGTACGGCTCTGTCGGAATATCCTCTGGTATATTTTACATTTATAGTTGTTTTTCCTTTAGTACCTTTTTTGGTAGTAATCATTACGACTCCATTGGCGGCTCTGGATCCATATAATGCCGTAGATGAGGCATCTTTAAGGATAGTGACATTTTCAATATCATTTGTATTTAAATTAGCTATAGCCCCGGAATAAGGAACACCATCAACCACGTATAGTGGATCATTGGAGGAGTTTATTGATCCAAAACCTCTGATTCTGATGTTTGGTTCACTTCCTGGCTGACCACTTCCAAATGTAGCTTGTACTCCTGCAGCAGCACCTACTAAAGCCTGTCCGACATTAGTAATAGCGCGGGTACCAATTGCTGTACTTCCAATCGTGGCAGCTGATCCGGTAAATTTTTCTCTTGAAAACTGACCACCAAACGGTGAGGTGATCAAAACTTCCTGGATATTGGTTCCTTCCTGGAGAGTAATGGAATAATTTGTTTCGGAAGATAGGGTCACTTCCAACGAGGAAAATCCGGTATAGGAAACCAGGAGCGCTTTTACATCATTAGGTACGGTAAGTTCAAATTTTCCATCAATGTCGGATATAGTTCCGACAGCAGTATTTTCTTTGGCCACTATATTGGCTCCTATCAGGAGTTCACCTTTTGAATCAGTGATCAATCCTGAAATTTTTCTTTGAGCAGTTGCTGCAACATTCAACAGCATAAAGCCCAAGAGGTAAAAAATAAGCTTTTTCAATTCTTAATAATTTAGTGAGATAATTAAATAAATTCTTATAATATCAACGCCAAAGGTATAGTGAACGCTGTATTTTGGTTAATTTAGCATAACTAACCCCCTGTCTTTAAAAAAACTTTAAGATAATATTCACATTTTCTATTCGCTGTATATTCTTATTAAACCCTTTTGTCTTTAACAATAGTCAAATTCATACAAAGTATCCGATGAACCATTAGCTCGAACACAAAATGTTAGTTTATATCATCAATTCATATCTTATCTCAGTATGGGTAGAATAAATTTGAGCGTTGGTTGCAATTATAATTATCTCACCTCACATTCGTAGAATTCATATCTAATTTCCCATGAATAGTTTTCACCGGGTTTGATATTAAATTTTAGAAATGGCTCGGGACATACGGTTTTTATTGCTGACCACATTGGTAATTTAAATATGGGTTGATCACAGGTAATTTTCACTGCTGCACCTGTTTTATGATTTTCTATACTAAAATAATAATCCGGTGCCCCATTGCTATGCCTTTCGATATCGGAAAAGTATAGATATTTTTTGGGTTGAATATCTTTTATAAATTGAATATGATTACCTTCTATAGTTACCAGGTCAGCACCTTCTTTGGGTGACCCTGAAACCGGATAGGGAAATTTTATTTCATAGCTGGGGCCTATATTAGTCTGATCCATTACAAAAAAATTATGATTGTACACCGTAGTCTCCAGTGGCAATGTACCCGTATTTTTTAAGGTATGAGATATGGTCAGCATAGGTTTGTCTTGGGCTAATGCTATATTTTTATCGTATTCGTACGCATAACCCTTATCTAAAAACACCTGTTTGTAATGAATTCTGTCTTTTCTTGATTTTACTTTCCATTTGCCTGAATTAATAACAGGGTATTCGGTGGCAATGGAATATTTTGGTTCATCCACTTTTTTTACCATACCAATTCCAATGACCAAAAAAGGTTCACCCGGTTTTGCCATTTCATATCCAATGGGTGCGAAGGCTTCCACAGGACCCATGATGGCATCATGCAAGGTAGGTCTATAAGATTCAAACCATTGACCAAAATATTCGTGTCCCTTCCATTGGAGAGACGAGATTTGGCCTGACCAATCAAATCGGGCTCCACGGTAATACCCTTTAACAGGATCAGGCAATGGTGATTCAGCTTTGATTTGTTTATTTTGAATACTGGCTTTTGGGTATGACCCCTGCGTATAGGCAATGCAGCCAAATAGCATTGTGATGAATACTAAAATCATTTTCATTAAATGAAAATAAGGATTATTTTTTACAGTATCTTTGAAATCAATTTGTCTGCTGCACGCTTCATATTAGTTGTACAATTAGTTGCTATTTTGCTCTTACCCAGAGTGTTGGAGAGTATTCATAGTATACACGGCCACGATGTTCACTCGTGTAAGGAAGGCAACACACACATACACAAAGTCATACACAGCTGTGATGGATGTGATGTATTTACCCATATTTTATCTTACCATATTGACTTTAGTTCATTTAAAAAAGTCCAACCTGTACAATGCATTTCCTGGATGGATTTCCAGGAATCCTGTATACAAGTTAAATTAATTCACTTTTCTCTCAGAGCTCCGCCAACCATGGTTTAATACACCATCGGACACATACCCGTTTCATTTTATTTTTTAATTTCTTATATTTTATTTACAATGATCAGATCATATTATTTATTTATACTATTTTTTCTATTTTCTCTTTCAGCCTGTGTAAAAGACCCCGAAGTGACCAATGAAGAAGAATTGATTACCACGCTCAAATACAAACTCACCCCGGTGACCGGTGGAAATGAGGTAGTGATGGTGTTTAAAGATTTGGATGGAGATGGTGGCTCTGCGGCACAGATTACAGGTGGCACCCTATCAAAGAATATTGCCTATACCGGAGTAATCGAATTGTTAAACGAACAGGCCAATCCGGTGATCAATATAACCGAGGAGGTTCAAACTGAAGCATCTGACCACCAGTTTTTTTACACCGCGCTGGATGGATTGACTGCAACGGTTACGTATAATGATAAGGATACTCAGGGCAATCCGTTAGGTATATCCACCAAATTGACAACCGGAGCGGCTTCTACAGGCAAGCTTAAAATCATCCTTAGGCATGAACCCAATAAAACGGCTCAGGGTGTAAAAGAGGGACAGATTGCAAATGCCGGTGGGGAAACAGATATAGAAGTTGAATTTCCGGTCAATGTCAATTAAGACAATTGGTTTGATCTGGTTTGCTTTATTCACAGTGCCACTGTGGGCACAGCCTTGTGAAATTAGTATTAAAGGAAAGATTTTGGATGAAAGTACTCAGGCTCCGTTAGAGTTTGCTACAATCTTGTTAGTAGAAAACAATCTGGGTGCTTCATCCGATGAAATGGGAAATTTTCTAATAAAGGGAATTTGCCCTGGCAGGTATCACCTGCAAATAAGTCATATTGGATGTGAGTCGTTGCGTTTGTATCTTGAACTTGCCAGGGATACCAGCTTTTCTATTCAGTTACATCACCATACTGAAATTTTAAATGAAATTTCAGTTCACAGTACCCATGAGCAATCCAGTGCCAATGTGATTCAAAGCATTAACACAGAATATATTCAGCGAAATGCGGATAAAAACATGGCGGATTTGCTGGAATCTATAGCTGGTGTAGCTGTACTCAAAAACGGAAGCGGGATATCAAAACCCGTGATCCACGGAATGTATGGGAACAGGGTGACCATCTTAAATAATGGATTAGTGCAGGCAGGTCAGCAATGGGGAAATGACCACGCCCCGGAGATAGATCCTTTTATTTCAGAACAAATCAGTGTAATCAAAGGTGCGGCATCGCTAGCTTATGGGGGAAATGGACTCGGGAGTATCGTTCAAATTCAGAGCAGTGCAATTGGAGAAGATCCGCATTTACATGGAAAGATGAATTATATATACAATACCAATGGGCATGGCCATACCTGGAATGCGAAATTGCAAAAATATCAGAATTCACTCACCTGGCAGGTTACCGGTACGATTAAATCCAACGGAGATATTAAATCACCTGCTTACTATCTTACCAACACAGGCAAAAAAGAAGCCAATATCGGGTTGCAATTAAACACGGCCTTTTCGGATAAATGGAAACTTTCAATACATGCATCTTCGTTCAATACCGAAATAGGAATTTTGCGTGGATCTCATATTGGAAACACTACTGATCTGAATGAGGCTTTGACCAGGTCTGTTCCATTTTTTACCAAGGACCAATTTTCTTACAGCATCGATGTTCCAAAACAAATAGTGCACCATCATTTACTTAAAATCGAAAACAAATTGTATCAATCCGCAAAGATGATATATTCATTTAACTATGGTGGGCAAATAAATAACCGAAACGAATATGATATTAGAAGAGGCGATCGAAGTAATATCCCTTCACTGAGCTTAAACCAAATCGCTCAATTTATTGAAGGTACCATGCATAAAGAATATTCAAAAGAATGGCATCTCAAAAGTGGAGTACAATTGAACATGGTAAATAATGTAAATGCCCCGGGCACGGGTATATTGCCTTTGATCCCCAATTATACATCTATCAAGCCATCGGCTTATGCCATTATCGAAAAAATCACTGATCGATGGAGGCTGGAGTCTGGCGTGAGAACAGATTATAATTTTTTATATGTCGCCACTATTAATCGGAATTCGACCTATACTGTAGATCGATACAGGCATCGGTTTCTCAATTTTAATGCAGCCCTGGGTGTGAAATACGACTTGAATAAGGCTATAAAACTCAGCTATAATGCCGGATATGCTTATCGATCACCGGAAGTAAACGAATTATATAGTGCCGGCTTGCACCAGGGCGTGAGCGGAATAGAAGAAGGAAACCGGTATCTTAAAATTGAAAAATCAGTAAAAAACATGCTTACCATTGATGTTAATATTCATCAACAGGTATTATTACAAGTGATCGGATATCATCAGCTGATCAATGATTATATTTATTTAAAGCCGGAAAAAGAATTGAGACTTACTATCCGCGGTGCTTTTCCCTTATTTACTTATAATCAGACCAATGCGGTAATCCATGGAATGGATTTCACGGGGAGTGTGGAACTTTCCAGGCATGTAAAATGGCTTAGTCAGTTTAGTTATTTGCGCGGCAATGACAGGTTGCATCAAACCGGTTTGGTATTTATGCCTGCCAATTCCATTCGCAACAAAATAGAACTACACCTCAACGAAGGCAAAAAACTAACGAATACTTCATTCGGTATTCAGTATAAGAATGTATTCAGGCAAAATAATATTACGGCCGATCAGGACTTTCTGCTTCCTCCGCCGGCTTATGCCCTTATGAATTTTGAGATGGCTACCACATTAAGGGTGAAAAGAAATGAGCTTCAATTTTCAGTTTCTGTGGATAATCTTTTGAATATAAAATATCGCGATTATCTCAATAGATTGAGGTATTTTGCCGATGAAGCCGGAAGAAATGGATCGGTCAGACTTGGCTGGGTTTTTTAATTCTTATTTTAGTTCAACATGTCCAAATTTTTTATTACTTACTGTATTTGTCATCTCGCGTTCTCCCCTTTAATTTCTCAGGAAAAACGTATAGAGATAAGAGGGGTATTTCCCCACCTCACCGTCAAAAGCGATATGCAGCAGATGAGTGAAGCTGGCATAGGAGCCATGGTCAATTGGGCAGACAAACTTTGGGCAGTAGGCTATGTAGCTCATATCCGAGGGTCAGGAGTCGGTTTATACGAGATCAGTGAAGACATGAGCATTCGCCGACATCCAATGAGTCATACCGGGACATTTACTAATCGGTTTATTCATGAAAAATCAATGCAGGCACTCATCGGCCCATATCTGATCAATGTAAAAGGTGAGGTAAGAATTCTTAATGACTTGAAAGTAGAGCGTCTTACGGCTACAATGATGCACCTTACAAACCCGGATTCCCTGGTATATTATCTTACGATGGAAGGTAACTTTTACGAAGTCAATGTGTATACTCTTCGAACAAAACTATTATATAACCTCATACCGGAACTGGATATTGACAGGAAAGCTTACATTCATTTCAAAAGTGGATTTACCGCAGGTAAAAAAGTATTTGTAGCCAATAACTCTTATTATGAAGAAGAGTTTAATCAAACGCGGCATGCAGGAAGATTGGGGGAGTGGGATGGTAAGGAGTGGAAAGTGATT
>CAYNIG010000211.1:0-8590 GCA_964396995.1 uncultured Saprospiraceae bacterium
AGAAAAAATAAAATAAAAAGCCCAAAACAAGAGCCTTTTTTGCCGTAATTTGTATTTAATGATTCCATTTTTTATAACTAAAAAGCAATGCAAAGAAACATCAATTTTTTGTAGTCTTCATCTATATTCAAAATAAAATATATTTAGAATAAAAAATTCATATATAGAATTAATATATAATAAAATAAATATTAAATATTTTTATAATATATTTAAGTTAAACTTTTTATATTTGCTCAGTGTTGTACGAGGTTAATCTTATAGGTAATTTAAAAAAAGGTAGATATCCATGTTAAAGCAGTCGTTAAGTCAAAAAATGCTTCAAAAGCTCTCACCCCAGCAAATACAGCTGATGAAGCTATTGCAGATACCTACAGTAAATCTCGATCAACGAATAAAGGAAGAACTGGAAATAAATCCTGCATTGGAAGAAGGCGATGAAGAAACCGCTGATGTATTTGATCTGGACAACGAGGAAGACAAAGCTACGGACGAACAAACAGAAAAGGATGAAATCCTGGATGAATACATAATGGATTACCTGGAAGACGATCCATCTACCTATAAATTAAGTGCAGGGCCGGTATCCAATAACGATACGGAGAAACAAACCCCTATGCCTGTAGAACGGACTTTTCATGAATACCTGATGAACCAACTTTCCCTTTTAAATCTTCAGGACCGGGATTATAAAATTGCAGTCCACATCATCGGAAGCATAGATGACGACGGTTACTTACGCAGGGACCCTCTTGCCATTATAGATGATCTGATGTTTACTCAAAATATTGAGACAAACCGAAAAGAGATACTCCATGTACTCAGGCTGATACAGCAACTAGACCCGCCCGGTGTGGGTGCTCGGGATTTACAGGAATGTCTCATTATCCAATTGAAGGCAAAAGCCCAAAAGATAAGTAATGGGGGCGACCTGAAGCGGAATATAGAATTAGCCCTGGAAATACTGTCAACCTATTTTGAGGAATTTACAAAAAAGCATTACCACAAATTGGAACGGGGATTAAATATTCCGGAAGACGACCTCAAAGATGTAATAGATGAAATACTTAAGCTCAATCCCAAACCGGCAAGTGCTTTCAATGAAAATAATAATTATACAGTACAATATATAATCCCGGACTTTATCATAATCAATAATGATGGAGTTTTGGAAATGAATTTAAATACCCGAAATGCTCCGGATCTACACATCAGTGAACACTACCGAAACCTTCTCAATTCATACAAAGAAACCTACAAAACCAATCGGACTTCCCGTACTGCCAAAGAGGCTGTCTTGTTTATCAAACAAAAAATAGACAGTGCAAAATGGTTTATAGATGCCATCAGGCAAAGACAAGAGACCATGTACCGCACTATGTACGCCATTATGCAATACCAGCAGGAATTTTTTAAAACCGGCGACGAAAGGAAACTGAAGCCCATGATATTAAAAGATATTGCCGATATCTCCGGCTATGATATTTCCACCGTATCCAGAGTAGCGAACAGTAAATTTGTACAGACCGAATACGGAACTAAAAGATTAAAAGAATTTTTCTCTGAATCATTGCAAAACCAGGAGGGAGAAGAAGTATCTACCCTGGAAGTGAAAAAAATCATTTCTGACATGGTAAACGGCGAAAACAAAAGGAAACCTCTCTCCGATGAAAAAATCAAAACCACTCTGGAAGCCAAAGGGTATAATATTGCCCGCAGGACCATAGCAAAGTACAGGGAACAGTTAAGTATACCAGTAGCCAGGCTTAGAAAAGAGTTGTAATAAACTGGTGAGCTAAATAGCTCCAATACGAGTAAATTAAGCAGCGGAAGTCTTTAATTCATCTTTTACTTCTTCTATTTTAAAGCAAAGGACAGCCGCCAATAATAAACAAAGACCACAAAGCACCAAAGCATGCAGAGGATCATCACCGAGTATTGATTTATAAAATAAGGGTACGGTAAGCATACCAATAAATTGAGGCACACATATAAAACCATTTAACAAACCCATATATACACCCATGCGGGCCGGGCTCACCACGCTGGCCACCATCAGGTAAGGCACTGAAACAATTGAACCCCAGGCAAGTCCCATCAATCCCATCCCTGCCAAATAGATCCATTTACTGTGCGATAAGGTCATAATAAAAAATCCTATTGCACCGATCGTAAGGAATATAGCCAGTGTCTTACGCCTGCTGTTGATCATTTTTACTATGGCAGGCAAGAAAATAGAAATAGTAAAACAAGTCACGCTGAATAAGGCAAAGCATAGATTGCCCCAGTTTTTTCCTGCTTCAAAGCCGGCAGGATTTGCATCCGGGCTGGGGGCATCAAATGCATACTTTGCAACGGATAATGAAAGGTACTGCCACATTAAGGGCAAACCGTACCAAATAGACAATTTTACCCACCAAAGTTGACGCATTACTTTGGGCATCTCAGATAAGGAGTTGAGGATACTTTGGAATATAGGTAAAAACAGTGTGGCAAAAAAACCACTTCCCATAAGTAAACCCCATTTGATGGCTGATGATACACCTCCTGTCCGGTAAGCAAATAATGCCGAAAAAATACCGGTAGCTACACTCAATCCCAATTGCCATCGACCAATGGATTTTTTTTGTGTCTCAGTATATATTGCTTTGACCTCTTTTATCTCATCTGGTGAGGGCGGATATTCCTTTGTTGTGATCATGGTGACTAATACGGTAATAATGATGGAAGCAGCTCCCACATAAAAAGGAAATCGAACAGAGTCAGGAATGCCATTGGTAACATCTGCATTTGCTGCAACAGAAATACCAATTATAGGTAAAATGAATGGCATCAGATTGGAAAGAGTCTGACCAAAACCAATCATAAAAGACTGCAAGGCAAAACCAACAGGTCGTTGCTTGGAATTGAGCATGTCACCAATAAATGCTCTGTATGGCTCCATGGATGAATTTAATCCCGCATCGAGTAACCAAAACATACATGCTGCCATAAATACCGATGTGGAATTGGGCATCATGATCATTGCAATGCTACCTGCTATGGCACCAATGAATACATAAGGTTTCCTGCGACCAAACCTTGGTGACCAGCTTTTATCGGACAAAGCGCCAATAATGGGCTGTAGGATCAAACCGGTTAAAGGTCCTGCAAGCCATAACCCGGGGATGGAAGCCTCGTCCGCTCCAAGGTATCGGTATATCGGACTCATATTGGACTGTTGCAATCCAAATCCATATTGTACACCGAGGAATCCAAAGCTCATCCACAGGATCTGAGAAAAGTTCAGATCAGGTCTTTCTATTTTATTCATTGGTAGGTTTTCAAAAATTAAATCTAATGTAAGGCAATTGGTTGTAATCACCTATTGTTCACCAGGTCAATTGCCATTAAGCGCTTGCTCGATTTGCTGTAGATGATGCTCGCAATGCCAGGCCACTTTGTCTATCTCGTCTTTTAATGTGCGGAGACCGGTACCACTATGAATAAAGGTGAGATCACCATGGGAAATATAATAGGCAGAAGCAAGGTGAATGATCGCATCTCTTACTCCTGAAAAAATTTGTTTACTCACTTCCAATGGAAATGTATCGTAATTCAGGTGAGCGGCCCAACTATCCTGATCAAATGCCCAAAGCACCGGTCTGGGTTGTTCTGACAAGATCCGTTTTATCCTGTCGTACAAGACCGTTTCGGCATCGGTAATATGCACCAGCAGGTTTCGATTAGTCCATTTTCCTTCGGCATAGGTTTTCGCAAGATCGGATTCGGACAGATCAAAATAATTCAAAGTGCTTTTTTTGGTACTGTTTAATTTTTCAAGTATTTCCATAAAATCGAAAATAAGAATAATATGCTGAATTTTTTATCAACTATTATCATCCCATAATATTAAGCTACTTAATCCAACTTTTCTGCCAGCCATTGAATCCATTCTGCTTTAATCACAAGATTATGGATAATAAAAGTTTACCTGAGCTAATGCTCATTGAATTAAACTACATTATTAAACTATTTTAAATGAAACCTTATGGTCTCCTCAGCCACCAACCCAACCAAGTACCTACCAGTGCAAATGAAACTACTCCATCTATCAAATCCCCCATAGTCTTTGTTTCGAACCAAATAGAATTAGTGTAATGAGTCACTATATAACTAATTATTCCCACGGCTATACACGAAAGGATGGTGTCCTTTAATCCAAGATTTGGAATTTTAGATAAAAGCCAGATAAGTAAGGCAATGGCCAGAATGTCCACCAACAATCCACGCGTCATCATCATACCCATATTTACATTCATGGCTTTGTGATAATACACCTGAGCCCATGGTTTGCCGGCAAATGCTTCCATTGGATTTCCGTTTCCTTCTGTCCCGGGAGCTACATTAGGTAAAAAATAAAATCCTTCTTCCAGGTTTTGGCCAAGGCATTCCAACACTTTGTCCTGATTTGGTGTGTATGCCTGCATCGACTCGTGTATTCCCAGGGCGGACCATGATAAAAATTGCCAGAAAAATAAAATGATGCCACCTACGATGGCACCGATCAACAGCTTTTTCATAGAAATAGTAATTTAAGGTTTTAAGAAAAATAAAAAAATACATTACTAATGTAATACTTCCTGATAAAATAGTTTTATTTCCCTGTCATTTTATTTACGGTTTCGAAATTAAATGGGGCGAAATAATATACTGACGACCTTAATTGATTACATTTCATCTCCTAATAAATAAAAAAATGAATAGACGAAATTTTGTTCAACAGACAGGATTGTTAATCGGTGCGCATTCCTTGATATCGCCTCTGACACAGGGTACAGCCTATAGAGGCAATGGGTCTTTGGAATATGCCACGCCAGAAAGCACCGGAGTATTATCCGAGGCCATCAGAGACTATCTCAAAGCAGCTGACTCATCCGGTCTAGAGCATCATGGCTTTATCATGAGCAGACATGGCAAAGTGATAGCCGAAGGGTATTGGAAACCATTTGCTGCAGATTATATTCACACTTTATATTCTCTGAGTAAAAGTTTTACCAGTACGGCTGTAGGTATGGCGATACAGGAAGGCTATCTCAAGCTTACAGATAAAGTATACTCCTTCTTTCCTGATATGCTGCCGGAGTCAATGTCAGATAATCTGATGAAAATGGAAATAAAGCATGTGCTGAATATGGCTACCGGGCATACAAAGGATACTATGGGCATCATGCGCAATGCAACCGATGTTCCATGGTCAAAAACATTTTTAGCTCAACCGGTAGAAAAAGAACCGGGTACCCATTTTTTATATAATACAGGAGCTACTTATATCCTCAGTGCTATTGTATCCAAATTGGTAGGGATGACCTTACAGGATTATTTAAAAACCAGACTATATGATCCACTAGGTATCAAAGGCACGGACTGGGAAATGAGCCCTGAAGGATATAATGTGGCTGGATATGGCCTGAGAGTAAGCACCCGAGACATTATCCGGTTTGGTAATCTCTATTTAAATAATGGAAAACTGAATACTAAAACAGTAATCTCAGCTGATTATGTAAAAGAAGCTACTACCTCGCATATTCAATCCTTGCCTGCAGGGGGTGATTGGGGCGAAGGATATGGATATCAATTTTGGCGATGTCGACATAATTTTTATCGGGGCGATGGTGCTCATGGTCAGTATTGTATCGTGATGCCTCAGCATGGAATAGTGATTGCCATCAACAGTGAGAGTGCCAGCATGCAAAAACAAATGGATCTGATATGGCAATATATACTACCGGGAATTAAAGAACGGGCCTTACCGGCGAATAAATCAGCATCATCTGAATTAAAGTCTTTCAGTGAACACCTGGTGTTAAATGCAACAGTCGGCACGGGCACGGTAATCCCTAATAAAAAAATGATGCTGGATGAAAACGAGTATGGTATCAGGAGTATTCAAATCTCACCGGGTAAAATGAAAATCCAAAAAACCGGTGAATCCATTGAAATTCCGTTTGGTTTGAATACATGGATAGAAAATAAACAACGTATAAAAAATCCATTTATCAAAAACTCAACAGGTGCCGTACCCTCAAAAGTGGCTGCGACAGCCGCTATGGAAGAGAATGATTTTAAAATCAGGATCAAATACATAGAAGCTATACACGGTGATCTGCTCAGGATAAAATCGACTGCCGAAAACAATGCAGAAATTTCCTTCCTGTCCAGCCTGGTTGAAAAAAATATCAATAATCAAAAAGAAAGCAGGAAACCAATAACCGGAAAATGGATATAAATAAAGTGCAGGGTTAGTAGTGCAACAGTGCAATTAAAAATGAACAATAAAACAGTAGTCCATATTCTTTGCTAACCTTTTCATAGCCATGCAGTAACTACAACTATATGGATGTACTGATTTAAAATTGGATTACTACTCAAGGTTTAAAATTTTTTGCAGGACTTAATGAACCATATAGGTTTTCAAGTTCGATTATGATTTGTATGAGAGAACTAAAGTTCCCCTTACCCCTTCTCCACCACTTCATCTCTACCCACCCCTATCGATATCATAGAAAACTTCTTTCCAAGCTTTTGTTCCAATTCCATAATATAATGTTTTGTCTCTTTTGGTAATTGATCAAATGATTTGGCTTCACTGAGATCCTGGTTCCAGCCCGGATAAGATGTCCATACAGGTTTAATAGCTGCCTGCTCCAGGTCAAATGGTATAGCATTCAAAGTATGTCCATGACTATCGATGTATTCATCACATATTTTCACCTCGTCAAAATCATTCATCACATCTATCTTGGTCATGATGAGCTCATCTACGCCATTGATCATGATGGAATAGCGAAGTTGTACCAAGTCTATCCAACCGCATCGTCGGGGACGGCCGGTAGTAGAGCCGAATTCGTTGCCGGCTTTGCGTAGTTTATCACCAGTGTCGTCCAATAGTTCGGTAGGAAATGGTCCTGACCCTACACGGGTACAATACGCTTTAGTGACTCCTATTATTTTACCAATTTTATTGGGTGGTACTCCAATACCTGTACATACTCCTGCAGAAATGGTATTGGATGATGTCACGAAAGGATAGGTACCAAAATCTACATCGAGCATGGAGCCTTGTGCTCCTTCGGCAAGTACCCGATGTCCTTGTGATAGTATCTCATCTATATAATATTCAGAGTCGACTTTTTTAAATGATCTCAATATATCCAGGCTGTCAAACCATTTTTCTTCAGCAGCAGCCAGGTCATGATCAAAATCGGGATAGATCTTGGCGAGGGCAAGGTGCTTATCCTTTAGTATTTGGTATTTTTTTTCAAAATCAGCTGACTCAATATCTCCTACCCGCAGACCGTTTCGACCGGTTTTGTCCATATAGGTTGGGCCTATACCTTTCAAAGTAGAGCCTATCTTGTCTTTACCTTTGGCAAGTTCTGATGCTTTGTCGAGCAGCTGATGAGTCGGTAAGATCAGATGCGCTTTACGGGCTATAAATAGCGATTTGCTGATATCAAATCCCAGTGCTTGCAATTTAGCCACCTCCATTTGAAACACCACTGGATCTATTACCACCCCATTTCCAATAAGGTTGATAAGTCCTTCATGCAAGATGGCAGAGGGTATGGTGTGTAATACTATTTTTTTCCCATCCAGGTAAAGTGTATGACCTGCATTTGGCCCACCCTGAAATCGGCAAACTACTTTATAATCGTGACAGAGACGATCTATGATTTTGCCTTTTCCTTCATCGCCCCACTGCAATCCTAAAAGTACATCAACACGCATGTATTATTTTACTAATGTGAGGGGCAAATATAGGGAGATTATATTTAGAATTGGATTTGGTAATATATATGCATGCACTTGTCGGGAAATACCAACCTGGATATATTGGCAGCTGAATTTTAAATAATTACAAAAACTATAGTTCTAAAATTTTTTGGATCATCGCATTAATGCATACTTTTTTATTTTTTCAATTCCAATTCACTAAATGCTTCATTATTAAACAGATAGGCACATAGATATCGTGAGGCTTCACATAGAAAATTCGAATCTGAAGGTATTTCACAAGAGCACATAGTTAATTTGCTCCGCAATTTTAAGATTTACTTGAGTACATCAGCTATGTGTACTTTTTTGATCGTTCAATGTGATGCCTTACAAATTCTTTGTACCTATGTGTTTCATGCTAGGATTAAATTAGAAATGAGTACTTAAAAATTCGAAGGACCAATATTTTATTTCTTCAGCATTTTCAATATTTCCTCCACCGCTCTTTCGATTTGAGGATCTTTTCCGCTCATTTTATCTTCGAATGTATTGATCACTTTTATATCGGGTTTTACACCATTCATTTCGAGATCACGACCATCCAGGCCATAGCATCCCCAGGCGGGTAACCGCATAAAAGAGCCATCAACCAATCCAGTACCGGAGGTAAATATGATCCAGCGATAGGTTTCATTGCCTACGATTTTGCCTAGTTTTAAAGCGCGGAATCCTTCAGCAGTCATCTCAGCATCACTCAGGGACTGTTCATTAGTAAGTAAAATAATTGGTTTGTCATTAGGTGTAAAATTGGACTGAGGAGTAAGCTTGCCTT
>CAYNIG010000212.1:0-8556 GCA_964396995.1 uncultured Saprospiraceae bacterium
GACTGGCCGAGCACAATGCAGATCTCGTACTAACCGGAATTTTGCCGACCATACGAAAATCTGATCTTGATTATAAAAATCTTACTCCCAAGAAACGATACCAGGCCCTGATGGAAGCCGTTGCCCAGCAATTATCCACTGATTCTTTTGAACTGAGACTGACCGGAATAGATGAATTGATGATCAAACACGATTCGCCATTACTGGAAGCCTGCAATACCAGCTTTCAGGTTCATCTGCAGGTAGCACCTTCCCAGTTTGTAAAGTTTTATAATATTGCCCAGGCTCTGGCGGGACCAGTGATGGCAATAGCAGCTAATTCTCCATTAGTTTTTGGCAGAAGACTCTGGCATGAATCAAGGATAGCCATGTTCCAGCAATCACTTGATACCAGAGGATCCCGGGCCAATATGCGGGAAAGCAGCCCGAGGGTCCATTTTGGCAGGGATTGGGTCAATGAATCCATTTTAGAAATTCATAAAGAAGACATTTCCCGGTTCAGGGTGTTGCTGGCAGCAGATGTGACTGAAGACTCACTGCAAATGATTGCTGAAGGCAAAGTACCAAAACTCCGCGCGCTGCAAGTACATAATTCCACCGTATACCGTTGGAACAGGCCCTGCTATGGTATCAGTGATAATGGGAAACCACACTTACGCATAGAAAACAGGGTATTTCCCAGCGGCCCTACTACTATAGATGAAATTGCAAATGCTGCATTCTGGATCGG
The DNA here is from genome assembly GCA_964396995.1 of uncultured Saprospiraceae bacterium. GTDB lineage: Bacteria > Bacteroidota > Bacteroidia > Chitinophagales > Saprospiraceae > JADJLQ01. Next base: position 731 of record CAYNIG010000212.1, read on the forward strand.
CTGTATGGTGGGGCTGGCTAAAGAAGTGGAAGACATTAGAAAAAAAGTGTCTTTTGCAGATGTGGCCGATAATTTTATCAAAGGAGCCCAATTTGGTATCGATAGTAAATTTAATTGGTTTGATGATCAGAAAATTCCGGCTGTAGATCTGATACTAAAGGAATTATTACCTGTAGCCCACAAAGGGCTCAAAGCCCAGCAAGTTGCTGATGAGGATATAAATAAATATCTCGGTATCATCGAAGAACGAGCTAAAAAACACATGAACGGAGCCAGGTGGCAATTGCGCGCCTACACCAAATTGATGGAACAAACCAACAGGACGGAAGCACTCACCGTGCTCACCGCCTCTATGTTGCAACATCAAAACAAAAATATCCCTATACATAAATGGAAAATGCCTGAGCTCAAGGATCTTCGCTCATATAAACCACAGGAATTGCAAGTAGGTGATTTTATGACGACTGATTTGCTGACAGTGCAAGCAGATGATATTGTAGAATTAGTAGCTGAACTAATGGATTGGCGCAAAATCCGGTATATGCCCGTCGAAGACACCAAAGGGAAATTAATAGGCCTTATCACTTCCAGATTATTACTCAGGTACTTCACTTCTTCCAAATCTAAAAAAGCGAAAGTGGTAAAAGACCTTATGCTTAAAAAACCAATGACCGCATCACCCTCTACTACCATCATGGAAGCCATGGGTATGATGAGAAAAAATAAAATTGGTTGCTTACCTGTGGTACAAGATCACGAACTGGTAGGGATTTTTACTGAAATGGATTTTATGAGAATAAGCGCAAGTCTGATGGAGAGATTGAGTGATCATGATAAGACTTTGGTGAGCGTAGAAGAAGCTTGATGAAAATTTTCTGTGTGATAGCTCAGCTTGGATTGCATGCAAAATATCTTTGCGGTGATTTCCAAAAATTTGCCAACTTCCGAAATAAGTTCTGGATACCTGGATTATTGCCTTACTGTAAATCCATCACACATGGTGATTTCAGAATTTGAAGCTTATGCGCAGACTACAATCCCATCACCCTCCTGATAAATGCTTCATCCAAACCAGCACCGGCAAAATCATCAAATGCGCGCTCAGTCACTTTTATTATATGATCTTTTATAAATGGTGCACCTTCTTTGGCACCTTGCCCTGAGTCTTTGATACAACATTCCCATTCGAGTACTGCCCAACCAGTATATCCATATTGCGCCAGTTTGGAGAATATGGCTTTAAAATCAACCTGACCATCACCCAGGGATCTGAACCTGCCTGCACGCTCTACCCAATCACCGTAACCACCATATACTCCACTACGACCGGATGGATTGAGCTCAGCATCTTTTACGTGGAACATTTTAATATAATCATGATAGAGGTCAATGTATTGCAAGTAGTCCAAATGCTGTAATACAAAATGACTGGGATCAAATAATATTCTGCAACGGCTATGATTTCCTGTTGCAGCTAAAAACCGTTCAAACGACAAACCATCATGCAGATCCTCACCGGGATGTATCTCATAACATAGATCTACACCGCACGCATCGAATTCATTTAAAATCGGAGTCCACCGGTTAGCGAGTTCTTTAAATGATGCCTCTACCAACCCTTTGGGGCGTTGAGGCCATGGATAAACCGTATGCCAGATCAATGCCCCTGAAAAAGTAGCATGAGCGTTAAGGCCTAGGTGTTTGCTAGCGTGCGCTGCTTGCTTTAAAGTGTTTACAGCCCAGGCTGTTCTTTCTTTTGGTTTACCTTTTACTGCATCGGGTGCAAAACCATCAAATAATTCATCATACGCAGGATGCACAGCCACCAATTGACCCTGAAGATGAGTAGATAATTCGGTGATCTGTAATCCGTAAGAGTTTACGGTACCTTTAAGATCATCACAATAAGTTTTGCTGGTGGCAGCAGTGGTTAAATCAATCAACCGGCCATCCCAGGATGGGATCTGTATGCCAACATAGCCAAGGTCAGCCGCCCATTTGCATATTGTGTCCAATGAATTAAATGGAGCTTGATCACTCATAAACTGTGCAAGAAAAATAGCTGGTCCTTTTACATTTGATAGATTTGACATGATTTATCGAAATTTATTTTGATGGTTAAATTATACTTTTTTTATGCAGTAAATATATTGCGAACTTCCTAATTTCCTATTTGACATTTTCAAAAATGTAATTCTCATTCCCTATTCTTCGTTCTTTTTATCCGCTGTTATAATATATTGATAATTCAAAGTTTGATCATCCACCACAATATTTTTATATCCGAGGTCGTATAGTACATCCTCTATTTTGTCAGCATGCATTCGCTGGTTTTTTGGAGGTGCAATCTGTTCAGGCAGTCGTTTCATCTTGAAGTCTACAATGACCAGTCTTCCATTTTCTTTCAGCTTAGCAGCTAATGAGGCGAGATATTTACGTGTGTTTTGAATATAGGTGATGGTATTTACGATGAGAACTCCATCTATCTCTGCTGATTTTAGGTTAGGGTCTTCTGGCCTTGCCAATCTGGTTTGTATTAATTCTCTTTTCGCAGAGTCCAATCTCATTTTATTGGATTCTATATAGGCCAAAGCATTATGATCGATATCAATGGCTAAAACTTTTGCTCCTTGCTGTGCTAATTCAAAAGTAAAAAATCCAGTGGGGCCTGCTCCGATATCAGCTATTGTTTTATCCTTTAAATCCGTCCCAAATAATCCAATGATCAATCTTGGTTTCTGCCAGGCTACCCTATTGGGGGTATTGAGACTAGGTTCGTTTATAACAGGAATTATGGTATCGACCTTTTCAACAACTGAGTCTTTTGCATCTATTGGATCCACCATCGGTGTTTTACTTTCCTGCTTACAGGAAATATTGAAAACGATTAAAACCAGGCAATGGAAAAGGCTTTTTTTTAGTACCATGAGATGAATCCAAAAGTACATCACTGCCATGACTCTTGCAAATGAATGGAATCCTTCAGATACGTGAATGAAGCCATCAAACCAAGCCCAGGTGAAATAGTGCATCACCAATATGCACCACAGGAGCATTATTATGACCTATGATGTATCCTGAAAATTTTGATTTTACCCGATCTATTTTGGTGTTATCCGGATCTGAAATAGTGCCAATGATTTCACCTTTATTTACATACTGTCCGGAACTTCTGGACCAGACAAATATGCCGGAGGAGGAGGCTCTTATCCATTTATCCTCATTTATGTAAATGAGATCATTTGAAAGAGTAAGGGTCCCCTCTATCATATCGTTTGCTATTAATATATTTTGTATACCCTGGAGAGCCCTGTTGATGCTGAGACCATCAAATCTGCCACTCTCTCCTCCTTCAAACGCAAGATTAGGAATTTTAAATTTTTCAGCATATTGTCTTAATGAATTTGGACGCAACCTTGACTCTACCATAAAGGTCGTATTAAAAATTTCTGCCATTTTAAAACTATTCCTATCGTTTCTGGTAAAACGAACCTGCGGATAATTATAGCGTTGCTCACCACCGGTATGAAAATCAACAAGTAAATTAGCATATGGCAAAATCTCTTTGTGCAGAATATGAGCTATACGGGATGCCAATGAACCCTTCGGACTGCCTGGAAAACTTCGATTGACATCTTTGCCGTCTGATACATCCCTGGTAAACCTGATAAATCCATACACATTGAGTAAAGGAATGGTAATGAGTGTTCCGGATGATAATCCCCTGTGTTTATATATTTCAGCAGCTCTGCGTACTATTTCAGTACCATTGATTTCATCTCCGTGCATACCCCCGACCAAAACCAAGGTTTTACCAGGATTAATACTTTTATTAACATATATATTAGTGTAAATTTTTGTCCCGGATGGCAGATGACCTACGGGTATTCTGATCATCTTTTGTTCGCCGGCTTCTATTACTTCATTGGCAATGACCATCACTTTTCGTTCACTGGACATATTGAGTTTTTTGTTCTACCATTTCAATAATTTTATCTGCAATACTGTTTCCAGTGGTTTGTTCTATTCCTTCCAGGCCCGGGGAGGCATTGATTTCTAAAATCAACGGACCTTTTTTGGACCTTAATATATCTACTCCGGCTACATCCAGCTTTAATAATTCGGTAGCCTTTAAAGCTATTCGTTCCTCATCATGAGTAAGTTTTACGGTTTTGGCAGTGGCTCCCTGGTGTAAATTTGATCTGAATTCTCCGGGTTTTGCCTGCCGGCGCATACTGCCTTCAATCTTTCCATTAACAATTAAAACCCGGATGTCGGATCCTTTAGCTTCAGAGATAAACTCCTGTAGTATCACTTGCTCGTCTAATCGTTGGAATGCTTCCAATACGGATAATGCCTGTGCCTTATCTTCTGCTTTAACCACACCCATACCCTGGGTACTTTTTAATAATTTAATGACAATTGGGAATTTAAACTTTCTCAATATTTCAAGGTTGTATTCTGAATTAAAATGAAGACACGATTTGGGTACCGGCATATTATGTCCGGCAAGGAATTGACTGCATGTCCATTTATTTCTTGCCCGCAATAATGCTACGGATGAGGTAGTGGTGTAAATGCCTATTGAATTAAAATGGTCTATCAGGCTCGCACCGACATCCGTAGCGGTAGCCCCTATCCGTGGAATTACGGCATCCAACTGAATTAAGGGTCTGGACTGATATAATATTTTATGTTTTCCATCCAAAATTATCTGGCTACATTGATAAGGATCTAATACCAACATGCGGTGTTTCTTCTTTCTACCAGCTATGACTATACTTTGGGTAGAATATAAGCCTGGATTTCGAGATAATACTCCTATGATCATAAGGAATAAAAGTACATCATAGATACCTTTTGGTATAGGATAAACTGAAGAAAATAAAAAGCAGGTCTGTAAGCCGGATTCTGTTCTTTTGATTGCTCAAAAGTATCTATCATTTATCTGGGACATACTTCACAGCATGCCTCTAGCTGCCTACCCTCCCCGGATGCCTGCGGCAATTGGACGAGCAGCCCAATACCTCTAATGAGGAACCAGGGTGTACATGACATTTCAACACATAAGGTTTATCCGCAATGAATATTGCTACTCATCACTGTGTGCTCTTACCACACATTTTCACCCTTATCTCGCCAATGACGGTATAAAAACAGGAAATGCTTGAAGTTTCCTACAGTTGACTATGTCGTCATTGACAAGACGGTTATTTTCTGTGACACTCTCTGTCCGCGGTACTGCTACCACGGCCCACGTGTTACGTGGTATGTTGCTCTGCGTTGTCCGGACTTTCCTCTCACTTGCATGAGCGATAGATCGACCTGCACTGCAAAGGTAATACACCTTATGGTAAGCTTGGCTTTTATTACATATTGTACAAAAGAATATATAGTAAAAATAAATATATTGTACAGATATTTAGACACTAACATATATTAATTAATATTAATATATTGTGTGTTTTATTTATGATGTTTTTCAGACATAAATACGTTTTCATTTCAATTCTTTGTTGGGCACTAATCCTGTCTCTGAATTCTTATTTTGAATCAAAAAAATACAAAACCAATCACCTGCATGGGATTCAATCCTATTTAGACAAAAACGATGTCTACTGCCAGGCCCTTATCGAATCTTCCGTACTTCATGAAAATACCGGAGAAAGATTGCGTGGTAAAGGGATTATATACAACGTTTATGCAGATCAGCATCTGATATACTGGAACCAAAATGATATTGCATTTACACAGTTGGAGAAAACCGGATTTAAGGTTTACAACAGCACTCTCTACTACAGCAATAGCGTCATAAGAAAAAAATTCAGACATGTATATTATATTCCAATTCAAAATCTTGGCCAGTCTTCCACAGCGGTGCCAAAATCGGAATTATTCTCGCCAGATAAAAAACAAGTATACTTTATTCAATCAGCATATTCATTTAATCCCATTACCCGATGGTTATATCTGATATTCTATATGCTGGGGTTGTATTCATCCATAATGGGTATAAAAAACCTGAGCATAGGATTGATAAACAAGCATAAGATAATACCGGGTTTACTTGTGTTTACATTTGGAATTTTTATTGTCAGGATCTTATCATTATCCATAGCATTAAACCAATTTTTTCCGGATACCCATTTTTTTAATGGAGATATAAAACCGTCACAGCTCAGCCCAACCCTTATTGACCTATTGATCAATATTTATATCATTTGCATACTGGTTTGGTATGTAAGGGCGTATGTCAGACCCCGGTATTTCAGATCAAACAAGAATCAAAATTACATCATAGCCATACTCAATTATTTTTTGGTGTATGTGTCTTCCATCATTATGATACAGATCTTCAGGCAATTAGTATTGGGATCGGGCATTTTATTTGATTTTGAGTATGTGTTTTATTTAGACATAAAGAGTCTGATTGCCCTGACTGGCATGTTGACGATGGCTATCGCCTTATTCATACTGGATTTGCATTTACTCCGAATAATAAGGCATCTTGGTTTAGAAGCAAAACAAAGACTCGTTGCAAATGGGATAGCGTTGACCTTGCTCGTACCGATCTTATTTGTATTGCCCATCCGGTTTCCATTAATTTTAATATTAGGGATAGCTGGATACCTGACCTTATTAGATATATCTACTGATCATTTCAAACCTAAAGCTTCCTGGTATTTGGTATGGACCATCACCGGATCGATACTCATTTCATCCATATTGTATCAGTTTCATATTGAAAAAGATGTGCTGCAAAGAAATAAGATAGTGAACCAATTAATAAAAGTATTGGATCAACTTCCGGAAACCTCTCTCTCCCAAAAACAATTCAGCCTAAGAAAAAAACTTGCTTCTATAGTATCCGAGTCATCTTACCTTACCTTGTACGATGTCCGGTCCGGCAAAGACATCAATACTGTAACCTCTGGCAGTTTCACCTACACGCAGATAGCCCCGTCTTCCAATCTGTACCTTACCAAAAAAACCAATCCGCTATTCAAAGTTTGTTCGTTCTTTTCATACCTCTTTATTTTGTTTAATATTATATTATTAGTATTGCATTTTCTCAATAACAAATTAAATTGGTTTACTTTTTCCATATTCAGAATATTCCCTTCCAACCAAACCCTCCGGTACAGAATACAGACATCTATGCTGGTTATGAGTATCTGTTCGTTTTTCCTCATAGCAGCAGTAATCATCTTTTATGTAAAGAAAAACGCGGGAATATGGCAAAATCCAGTGGAGGACCTATCATCCCTTGAAGTACCTGTACCAAATTTAATTAAGAATACCAATAATGCTTTTTTGGTATATAACCATGAAGGACTCTTACTGCCTGATCAGTTGGAACGGATGGATTTTAATGACTGGAAATTAATTAAAAAAGAAAATGGAATTTCAAATATCAAGTCCATTGTCCAGGATAATCAGACTTTCTATGTCAAACCAAACCATGACTATATATCATTGCAGACTAAACGGAAATTAAATGATTTTTTAGGCGCTTTATTAAATGTGTATGTGTTTCTCCTGGTAGGCATCGTTTTAATATCGATGTTGGTTGCCAATTCCATTGCAAAACCCCTCACTATATTAAGTACCAAACTCAAACAAATCCAGGTGGGCGGCTCCAATCAAAAACTGGAATGGAGCAGACAAGATGAACTCGGTGGCCTGATCAAAAACTATAATGAAATGATACAGGAACTCGACAGGTCCACTCGGATGCTGGCTCTTACAGAAAGAGAAACAGCATGGCGGGAAATGGCCAAACAAGTGGCGCATGAAATAAAAAACCCACTTACTCCTATGAAACT
>CAYNIG010000213.1:0-8536 GCA_964396995.1 uncultured Saprospiraceae bacterium
CATCCTCCGCCAATATCTCTCACTACTTTTGCATCGGTGATACGACCATCTTTCTCGACAACGAACGTAACTACAACTCTACCCTGTACTCCATTTTCTTTGGCAATATTAGGATATTTGATGTTTTTATATAAGTACTGAAGCATTTTTTCATCAGCACATTTTTTCTTTTCATCATTGGATCCTTTGTCTTCACAGCCTGGAAATCTCGGAGCTTCCTCTACCACTTTGAAGATTTCTTCAGGTTCATCCTTTGGAGGAGGAGGAGGTGGTGGTGGTGGTGCTTCTTTTTTAGGCTCAGGTGGCGGGGGAGCTTCCACCACGGTTTCTTCCTGAATGGATTGGTCCACAAATTCCACTTTTTCTTCAATTTTTTCTTCTGTCACCTTTATCTCCTGCACGACTGGCGGAGGTGGTGGCGGAGGTGGTGGTGGTGGCTCTGCAGTACGAGGAACCTCTACCTGAATTTCATCGTCAAAAGCAAGTGCATCGGTTGGTATGTATACCTTTTTCTCGTACGTGGTCCAGTTAAGACCAAGTACAGAAAGACCGAGCGCTGCTGCAAGACCATATCTCCAGATAGGACCGCTCATATTGAAGATATCAACATCGGGATATTTGTACATACCCTCTATAGGCGAAGACCACTTTTTGTCCTTGTATTTTGCAGCCAAATCCTCAGTAGCTTTTTTATTAAATACTGATTTCAGTACAAAAATTAATGCCACTACTGATAACAGAATTGCTAATACAATCCAAATTGCGACTTTACCGTCAATCTCTGTCAAATTCATAATAACGGTTTTAAAATTCTAAAAAATAAAATGCCAATAAATGACCCGATAATATTAGCAACAATATCCCATATCTCAAAACTGCGACCAAGTAAAAAGTATTTTTGACCCAGTTCAACTGCTATCCCAAGTAGAAAACAATATGCTAAAGCTTTGATTGTTAAACTTTTGGAATAGGAATTCTTCGACTCATAAAGAATCAAAAAAATTTGCAAAAAATAAAATCCTACATGTGCAATTTTATCAAGGTATTTCAATTGCAATTTTACTTCGGGGAAAGAACTTTTAGGAATCAAACAAACAGAAAATATTAACAATGACCATAATATACTCCATTTGTATTTCCTGATAATAAAGATGCTGAATTTATTTACTATGGTGTGCGGCAGGAAAAGAAACTTTTGGATAATTATTTTAATGGATCAATTTTTGATATTCTTCTCCGTCCAGTAAATGGTCAATATCTGTGAGGTCAGTCATTTCTATTTTGATAATCCAACCTGCTCCGTATGGATCTTCATTTATAAGGGCCGGATTATCCCCACCCTTTTCACTTATATCCTGATTGAATTCTATTATTTTACCACTTACCGGGAGATATAGGTCAGAAGTCGTTTTTACAGCTTCCACAGTCCCAAAAACATCCCCTTTTTTTAATGTTTTACCAACCGTGTTTACTTCAACATACACCAATTCACCCAACTCTCCCTGGGCAAAATCAGTGATTCCGATTATGGCTTCATTTTCAGAAGTTTTTCTGAGCCATTCATGTTCAGGCGTGTATTTTAATCCGGTTTCAATTTTTGACATATAATTGCTATTTAGGTACAGTAAATATACTACCGCATCGTATGATTTTTTACAAAATCGAAGATCCAATCCGAGGTAAGTGATTTTGGCCTTTCAAGAGGGAATCCCAACGCGCGGGACCAACACTGAGAAGCCATGACTCCCAATGTTCTTGAAACCCCAAAAAGAACTGTGTAATAGTTGTATTCAGTAAGCCCGTAATGTACCAACATAGCCCCACTATGAGCGTCCACGTTAGGCCACGGATTACTTACTTTGCCTAAACTTTGTAAAACCGGTGGAACAATATCAAATAATTGCCATACAATTTGAATAATGTCATCCTGTGCCAGATATCTCTCTGAAAATCGTTTTTGAGCATAAAATCGGGGATCGGGCTTCCTTAAAACGGCATGTCCATACCCTGGTATTACTTTTCCTTTACTCAATGTTTCATGAATATAATCAACTATTTGCTGGCGCGTCGGTTGTCGGGTGCCCAAATCATGCACCATCTCGAAAATCCATTTTATAACTTCCTGGTTAGCCAGACCGTGCAGAGGGCCAGCTAAAGCATTCATCCCGGCTGCATATGAAAGATATACATCACTCAGCGTGGATCCCACCAAATGTGCTGTGTGGGCAGAAGCATTACCACCCTCATGATCTGCATGTATAGTTTGATACAACCTCATCATTTCAAAACATTCATGGCCCTCAAAACCAAGCATATGTGAGTAGTTCGCAGCCCAATCCAATGTACGGTCAGCCGGAATGTGGTTATTCCCTTTAAAATTTTTTCTATATATATAAGCAGCAGCAAAAGGGATACGTGCAATCAGGTTCATGGCATCTTCGTAAGTAGCATCCCAATAATCATTCTTAGAAAGTCCTTCCTCATATTTTTTGAGAAAAATACTATCCACATTCAGGGCATTTATGGCAATACTAAACTGGGTCATAGGATGTACATCTGTAGAAAGCGCATTCAAGGCTTTATACATCACTTCGGGCACCGTAGCTCTTCTTTCCCATTCATCACTCAACCAATTCACCTGAGAGATTGTTGGTAAATCACCAGTGAGCATAAGCCAGAAAATTCCTTCAGGAAGAGGCTCATCACCTCCTTTGGCTTTAGGTAATTTTTCCTGTAATTCCGGAATACTAAATCCTCTGAATTTGATACCATCCTGAGCATCAAGCAAGGATGTCTCCCAGATCATACTTTGGATTCCGCGCATGCCTCCAAATGCCTGTTCCAATTTTACCTCATCGAGTTTAATATTACCATGCTCTTTGAGCAAGGATTTAATCTTGTCTTTTAGAGCAAGTGATTTATCCTTAAAAATCTGTTTTAATTCATCCATTTTCCCTAACAAAATTCAATTCCAATATTAATTATTTGTTTCCGGTTAACCTCCAAAATCCAGCTTTTTTGGTGCAACCGTACCTCAAAAATATTGGATTAGTTAGTATTATCTGCAATAAAAGTAAAAATCGTTCCACTTTTTTCATTATTCTGTGTTATTTGTACTGTTTCCAACTTAAAATCATCGAATTTTGGAATTTATTTAGGCCAGCAATGATAGAGATTAAAGGCAAGATCGTAAGTTTGGAAATCATCGAAAACAAATTTGTTTGCAATCTGAATGCTTGTAAAGGAGCTTGTTGCATCGAAGGTATAGAAGGTGCCCCACTCGAAAAAAATGAACTTGAAGATCTGTCACGCAATAAAGAACATATTCTGGATTATCTGGATGAGGAGGGTAAATCTATAATTAAAGAACGCCTCGCCAGCTCAAAAGAAATAAATAAATGGTTTACGCCATTGAAAAAAGATGGTGCATGTGCTTATTCAACCAAAGACGAGATGGGAATTTTGCACTGTGGAATCGAACAGTCCTATAAAGACAAAAAATCAACTTTCCTCAAACCCATTTCTTGTCACCTTTATCCAATTCGAATTTTTAAGAATATCGAAACCGGATGGGAAGCACTCAATTACGATCGCTGGGAAATTTGCTCACCGGCCTGCGCGCATGGCGAAATGCTTAAAATTCCGGTCTACAGGTTTCTAAAAAGTGCATTGATCCGAAAATACGGGGAAGCGTTTTATAATGAACTGGATGAAGTAGCCACCCAATGGACAAACCGAAGTGAGTAATAGTTTTTATTTGAATTACAGCCTCTTTAAAACCTAAATAGGGTATTCAGCCACCAATTGTCAACTTCGTTTTATTTAGAAAATTCCCTATCCTTGATCCTGAATTAATAAATAAGAGTATGATACAATTATATAAAACAAAAGAGAATATCTTTTTTAAAACAAATAACAAATATTACCGGTATCCTGAATTGTCCTGGGATGAATTAATAAACAAGGACAACCTGTACCAGCATTTATTGGATTCTATAGCTGAACCACTTTCCCAAAACCAGGTAAATGAATTTAAAAAAAATATTGATGCCCCTATCCAATCACAGGAAGTATGGGCTTCCGGTGTTACCTACTTGCGCAGCCGCAATGCCCGTATGGAAGAAAGTGAAAATGCTAAAACCGCCTACGACCGTGTATACGAAGCTGAAAGGCCTGAACTATTTTTTAAATCAGCACCCCATAGAGTAGCAGGACCGGGTGAAGTAGTGTATATACGCACTGACTCTACCTGGAATGTACCTGAACCCGAACTCACGCTGTTCATTAACAATAAAAAAGAAATTGCAGGCTATACCATTGGCAATGATATGAGCTCTCGTTCAATTGAAGGAGAAAATACGTTATATCTGCCTCAGGCTAAAACCTATGAAAGATCTGCTGCATTAGGCCCCTGTCTATTGATTACAGAAAATCCAATAAGTCCCGAAACAAGTATTGATCTAAAGATATACAGAGAAGACAAATGTGTATTTCATGGTCAAACCAGGTTGAATACCATGAAAAGGAAACTTACTGATCTTAAGGATTATTTGATGAGGGCATTGCGATTTAATCACGGTTGTTTTCTCATGACCGGGACAGGGATAGTACCAGACAGCAGCTTTACTTTAGAGGAAGGAGACGAGTGTCATATTACCATTGATGAAATAGGAACATTAATAAATGTGGTGAAATGGATTTAAAGGAAAATTAAGTCTAACCCAATCACTTCAGAAATAGGTTATTTAAATACCTAATGAAAATTCCGGGTTAATTACTATTTTCCAATGATCAGGAATAATTAGGCTGTATGAAATAAAAAAAAAGCATATCTGGCTCACCTTAGGAGAGTCACTTTCATCAAAGAGTATTCATATTCTGATTTTAACCAAAATGCTGATCCTTTTATTTTAATTAATCCAATAATTAAACCTAAAATTTAAGAATTCCGTACCTTTTGCCCAATGCAAACATTTCAGGATTTTAATTTACCTAAGTTTTTGGTTCATGCACTGAATGACCTGGAATATAAAAATCCAACTCCCATACAGACCGCTTGTTATCCAATCATACTTGCCGGAAAAAATGTAGTCGGTATTGCACAGACTGGCACGGGGAAGACCCTGGCTTATATGCTGCCATTATTAAAAGAATTGAAATATTCCAGGCAAATCCAACCCCGAATACTGATTTTAGTACCCACCCGTGAATTGGTTCTCCAGGTAGTGGATCAGATCAAATCCTATGCAAAATACCTGGATCTACGCATACTGGGTGTATTTGGTGGAACCAATATTAAGACACAAATACAAGCCGTCTTACAGGGATCAGATATCCTTGTGGCTACCCCGGGGAGATTGTATGACCTGGCTCTTGAGCGGGTGGTCAAACTAAATGAAATCAAAAAACTGGTAATAGATGAGGTGGATGTAATGCTAGACCTTGGCTTGCGTTTTCAACTTATGAATATTTTTGAACTAATGCCGGCCAAAAGGCAAAACCTCATGTTTTCTGCCACCATGACGGAAGAAGTGGATTCCATTATAACAGATTTTTTTATTGCTCCTGCAAAAATCACTATTTCCCCCAGTGGTACGAGATTGGAAAACATTGATCAACTTTCCTATAAAGCAGCCAATTTTTATACTAAAACAAATCTGGTTTTGCACTTACTCCGTGACAAAAAAACCTACCTTAAAATATTGATTTTTGTAAAAGGTAAAAATCATGCTGAATATTTATTTAGCAAATTATCTCCAGAATTTGAATCAGAAATAGGGCTCATGCACAGCTCCTTGTCGCAAAACAATCGCATAGCTGCTATTCAATCATTTGATGAAAATAAACACCGGATACTCATCACCACAGACATCATGGCTCGTGGACTTGACCTTCAAAATTTATCACACGTAATCAGTTTCGACACTCCGGTCTATCCTGAAAATTATATCCATCGAATTGGAAGGGCAGGAAGGGCAGAAAAGCAAGGCTCGGCTATTTTGTTATTTACAAAAAAAGAAGAATCATACAAGAAAGCGATAGAAAACATGATGCATTATAAAATAAAGGAACTGCCCCTTCCAACAGAGGTAAAGACCTCAACCGATTTAATCCCTGAGGAGAAATCCAAATTTATCGATAAAAAAAATCCACATCGCAACGATAGACCGTCAAAAGAAGCCAAAGGTGAACATGAGAAAAAAAATAAAAACAAAAAAACAAACCTCGGGGGCTCATATAAATTTGATTTAGCACGAAAATATAAAAAACCAATTTCCAGAGGTGATAAAGGCAAAAAGAAGAAATAATACCTGTTTCTATGCAACATAGCACATACCTTTGCACCTAATATTGAACTATGAATAAATTTCCATTTTTAGCCATTTTTTTCTCATTCCTATTTTTTACCAGCACGCTAAACAGTCAAGTGTCTTCCCGATCGAGAAGAGTAGTACCACAAAAACAATCCAAAAAAACATTTGCTGATCGCCTATGGTATGGTGGCGGTTTTACTTTGTCCTTTGCTTCCGGATTTGCCGGGTTATCAGGCAATACTTTTAACATCGGTATTTCTCCAATGGTGGCTTATAAATTGAATGATGTATTTTCAATCGGACCTCGGTTTGAATTGACCTATACCAGCGGAAGATTTCAACAATCTTTTGGATTACCTGTAGCCAAATACAATGGGTTTGATTATGGAACTGGAATTTTCGGCAGAGCGAAGTTATTCAATTGGTTATTTGCTCATACTGAAATGAGTTATATCAACCAGGTATTTCCAATAGGTTTCTCTCCGAATAATAAGATACTGACTGAAAGACAAGGCAACAACCAGTTGCTTGCCGGTTTAGGGTATTCAAGCGGCGGAATATTCAGATCTGAAGTTTATCTATTGTATGACTTTTTCGATAACAATTCTCAGTCAACACAGTTACCAATCGTGTATCGATTTGGTTTCACCTATAATTTTTAAAATGGTTTATTAGGACTTATCCTCCATTTTGCTGTAAGTACAAAATTTCTTCCTGCCTGAGGAAAAAGGCCTTTAAGGCTGTAAATACTGCCCTTTTCTGTTTGTGCATAAGGGTCGTCCGGAACCGGATTGTATGACGGGGAATTAAACCGGTAGATCCAGCCATTGGATTCATACGCAAAATCCATCAGGTTCAGACAGCTAAACTTTATATCCAGATGCGGTGTCCCCTTTTTCATAAATGTATACAACAAACCACCGTTTACAACAGAATATGATTTTAATGATGAAGCGGGATTTTGCGTACCATCAAGATATTGTTTGCTTATAGATTGATAGGCAAAATCAATAGTCAACTTATGTAATTTTTTTTCGAGAATACCGTAAGCAGCAGTAATGTTCATTATCTTGGTTGGTGAAAATGCAATGTTTTTATTATAATGTAACCTAATTTCCTGATTCCCCTGATCCCAATTATCAATATATTCCTCTACTATTTTGGTCTTATTTCTGGCCACAGTTAAATTAAATTCAAAATTTGTACGGTTGGTTGGAGATAAAAAAAGTGTGGTTTCGGATCCAAGCCGGTAAGAATCACGCACATTAGATCTGATGTATGAGCCGACATCATTTAACTTTCCTGTTGGAATCAATTGATTTCTATACTTCATATAATAGAAATTCTGCTCAAATGAATACCGTGAGGTGCTTTTTCTGATTCCAATTTCATTATCCCATAACTTTTCTGCCAAAGGCAATGCACGCCCTGCTCTGGTATAGTCATCCCGATTGGGTTCACGATGCGCCAGTCCGCTAAACCCAAAAAATTGAATATTATGTCTAGGTTGGTAGGATATACCGATTTTCGGATTGAAAAAATGATGATTCACGGTTTGCTTAGTTCCACTACCATCCGGAATATATACATAATTTATATTGCGGTATTGCAGGTCAGCCATGAATGAAAAATTACGCACTTTAAATTCGCTTTTACCAAAAATCATCGATGATTTTTTAGTCGCGTCTGTATCATAATAATTAGGTGATGATGTCAATTTAATTTCTCCTTGTTGCATTATTTTTCCAAAATGCTTTCCTGAATACTGGTTCCAGGAAAAACCGATCTGAATCTTATTTTTAACTGTGTTTATGTCCATTGTATGAATGGAACCAAAGTAAACATTATCTAAATGACGCCTGCGAACTATGGATATTAAATCCCCAGCAGGCAATAAATACTGTTCTGGATTCTGATTTGATTTATATTCTTCATAATAGCCTGCCCCGGGAGTAAAATGAATAGTATTCTGAATCGATACAGTCTTGCTCAATATCTCAGAATGCAAAAATTGAAAATGGGTCTGCCTGTAATGATCTATTTGATTTTCATAAGGACTATCCTTTTTTTCTGTACCCGCCGCATTGTACGTTCTGATCCCTTTTTGGATGTATTGAACAGGTGCACCATACCAGGCCTGGTATGTTTTTTCAAGACCATCGAATAGGTGCATCCTGATCATACGATTTGATGACATATTTGAAATTGAAATATTTACTGAA
>CAYNIG010000214.1:0-8440 GCA_964396995.1 uncultured Saprospiraceae bacterium
CCGATATCATCACTACCACCCCTGACTGCGAAATTCTCAGTTCACGAGTTTTTAATTTTAAAAGAGAATTTTTATTCCGTGCCTGGTCTGAGCCTGAACATCTGATAAATTGGTGGGGGCCGGCAGGTTTTAGCAATACTTTTTTAAAATTTGATTTTCGGGTCGGCGGCAGATGGAAATTTATAATGCATGGGCCGGAAAAAGGAAACTACCCAAACGAATGTGAATTTATAAAAATAGATATACCCTCCCTCATAGCCTGGAAACGACATTCAAAACCACTTTTTCAGGTCATAGCTGCATTTGAAGAAATGCCGGGAGACAAGACAAAGCTTCTATTTAGAATGTTATTTAATACACCCGAGGAGTGCAATAAATTAAAGCCATTTGTAATTGGGAAAAATGAAGAAAATTTTGACAGGCTTCAGGTGGAACTGGATAAAATGGATCAAGAACTCCATTCCACTATTTAGCCAATACACTTTATCCAAAATTATATAAATTCATAGTTAGAAACCGGAGGATGTACCTGTCCACTTTCCCAGGTACCTTTTGAACAAGAAATTCGGTGACAAAACTTTCCATTTACTCTGTCAATATATTTTTGCCTTCAAATTAATAAGTGTAACTTTAAACAAATAGAGTACACCAGGTAAACCATTTTCAAAAGTTTTTATATGAAAGTCTTACTCACCGGAGTGACCGGATACATTGCTCAAAGATTGCTTCCTGTTTTATTGGAAAACGGACATGAAGTTATCTGTTGCGTCAGAGATGGTAACCGGTTCAATAGAAATAATTACCGGGCATCAAAAATTACCATTATCGAAGTGGACTTTCTGAATAGGGCCACCCTCGTCAGCATTCCTGATGATATTGATGCTGCCTATTATCTTATTCATTCTATGTCTTCTCAAAAAGGCGATTTTGAAGATATGGAAGAAATCTGTGCAACCAATTTTAAAATCAGAATTGAAAAGACAAATGCCCGCCAGGTAATTTACCTCAGTGGGATCAGCAATACCAATACTTTATCCAAGCATCTAACCTCCCGCAAAAATGTAGAGTCCATACTGACAGGAGCAAGCTTTGCTCTCACTACTTTAAAAGCAGGCATTATAGTAGGTTCAGGAAGTGCCTCTTTTGAAATCATTCGCGATTTGGTAGAGAAACTTCCCGTGATGATTGCTCCCCGTTGGCTGAATACCAAATGTCAGCCCATCGCAGTCCGCAATGTAATAGAATATTTAATTGGCGTAATGGGGAGAAAGGAAACATACCACAACAGTTATGACATTGGGGGGCCTGATGTGCTGACATATAAAGAAATGCTATTGCGTTTTGCCCAAATAAGAGGTTTGAAAAGGCGCATCATTATCGTACCCGTAATGACACCTAAACTATCATCGTACTGGTTGTATTTTGTGACAGCCACCTCATATGCCCTTGCTAAAAACTTAGTAAACAGCATGAAAATTGAAGTGATTTGCAAACCAAATGACCTTGCAAGTTTGCTCAGTATCGACCCAATTTCTTACGATACATCCATTAAACTTGCTTTTGACAAAATTGAACAAAACCAGGTAATTTCAAGTTGGAAAGATGCACAAACCAGCAATTTGTTAAGTAAAGGTATTTCGAAATATGTTGAAGTCCCTGTAAACGGTTGTTTTAAGGATATCCGGACCCGAAAACTTAAAGACCAAAATGCCACTCTTAATAAAATATGGTCTATTGGTGGCAAAACGGGATGGTATTACGCCAATTGGCTATGGGAAATCAGGGGATTTTTAGACCAAATAACCGGCGGAGTGGGTATGAGACGAGGTCGAAAGAGTAAGACTGAAATTGCTCCCGGGGAAGCACTGGACTTTTGGCGGGTGCTCTTTGCAGATAAAAAAGAAAAAAGGCTACTGTTGTATGCAGAAATGAAACTTCCAGGTGAAGCATGGCTTGAATTCCGTATTGACTCCCATGAGGTACTCACACAAACGGCCACCTTCAGACCTCTTGGCTTATTAGGCAGAGTGTATTGGTACTTAGTACTGCCCTTTCATGGAATAATTTTTAATGGAATGATAAATAGACTTTCTGATTCAGAAGCCTAGATACCTCCCGATTTTCCGAAACCGGGTTTTACCTTATTATCAAAACTTTCTACTTCAGTTGAAACCAATGAGGTATGGTCGCATCTTTTTTCACCACTACGATACCTCCTGATACCACAAACAAATCTGTCTCCTGGTTTTTAAGTTGTGGTCCTCCTTTTATAATCACATTATTTCCGATTCTGCAGTTTTTGTCGAGGATCACATTTTCAATATAACAATTCTCACCTATACCCATCATAATATCATCTTCTACAATTTCCTGTAAGGTTTGATACATATCGCTACCCATCATATAGGTATTCAATACGGTACTACCGGCTGCGATCCTTGACCTGATTCCGATTACAGACCTTGTAATTTTAGTGGCGTGTATAATGCAGCCTTCGGCTATAATAGCATCTTTAATCAGGGTACCGGAAATTTTGGAGGGGGGCAACGTTCGGGCACGAGTGTAGATCCTGTTTTTATTATCAAACAAATTAAAGTCAGGTATAGCATCAGTCAGCCCCAGGTTGGCCTCAAAATAAGAACGAATATTTCCAATATCGGTCCAGTACCCTTCAAATTGATAGCTGAGTACTCTGTGTTTGCCGATGGATTGTGGTATAATTTCCTTACCAAAATCAATGGTCTTTGGGTCATTCATCAATTCAATCAATAAATCTCTATCGAAAACATAGATCCCCATAGAAGCCAGGTACAATCTTCCAGTAGATTTCATATAATCACTTACATCCGATTTCCAATTTAAGATTTCGGCAGCATTTGGTTTTTCGATAAAACTGGTGATCATGCTTTCATTGTCTGTCTTCATGATACCAAACTCAGTACCTTCTTCAGCTTTCACGGGAAGGGTGGCAATGGTAATTCTTGCCTTCGCTTCAATATGTCGTTCGATCAGGGAATTAAAATCCATTTGATAAAGCTGATCGCCCGACAAGATCAGCACATATTTAAAATCATGACTCAGAAAATGGTGCATGCTTTGACGCACTGCATCGGCTGTACCCTGAAACCAATTCTTATTGGAAATGGTTTGTTCTGCAGCTAATAAGTCAACAAAAGCATTACTAAACAAACTAAAATTATACGTGTTTTTTATGTGCCGGTTTAGGGAGGCAGAATTAAACTGCGTCAGCACAAACATGCGGGTGATGTTTGAATTAATGCAATTGGAAAGAGGTATATCCACCAATCGGTATTTACCCGCAATAGGGACTGCAGGTTTAGATCGTTTTTCAGTCAATGGATACAATCGTGATCCCTGGCCTCCGCCTAGTATGATAGCTACTACATCATCTTTTATCATGGTTCAAAATTTTTTTATACAATTCTTCAGTTTGTCTGGCTATTGCTTTCCAGTCAAAATATTTTTCCACCCGTTTTCTGCCATTCTCCCCCATGGATTTTCTCAATCCTTCATCATCCATTAACTTATTTATACCTGCAGCCAGATCTCTTGCAAATACATCCGGATGAGATGCTTCAAATGGGGCAGTTTTATCCTGTTCAAGTGGAATAAGGATTCCCGTTTCGCTGGTTACTACCTCCTTTATGCCCCCTACTCTGCTGGCAACCACTGCGGTATTACAAGCCATGGCTTCAATATTGATGATGCCGAATGGTTCATATATAGAAGGACAACAAAAAACGGCCGCATGTGAATACAATTGAATTACCTCCTTTTTAGAAACCATTTCGGCAATCCAGATCACATTATTCCTGGTTTGTTGCACTTGCTCTACCCGTTCTTTCATTTCCCGGCCAATCTCTTCCGTATCTGGTGCTCCGGCGCACAATACCACCTGGATATCCTCATGAATGTATTTTATTGCATTTACAAGATGAATAATGCCTTTTTGCCTGGTAATACGACCTACGAATAATACATAGGGTTTCGATTTGTCAACTCCATATTTATCCAACGCAGTTGTTTCTGCAGTAACATTATATTCATCCAGGTCAATTCCGTTGTAGATTACGGATACCTTTTTTTCGTCCACATTAAAATACTGCAATACATCCAGTTTAGTCTCCTCTGATACCGCTATTACGGCATCAGCCATTTCAATCGCCGTCTTTTCTATCCAGGAAGATGCATCATAACCTCTCCCCAACTGTTCTCTTTTCCAAGGACGCAGTGGTTCAAGTGAATGGGTAGTTAAGACCAATGGGGTACCATAGCAGAGTTTTGCCAGGATTCCGGCAAACTGGGCATACCAGGTATGGCAGTGCACAATATCTGCATCCATTAGGCCACCATTCATCTGTATACAGGTATTTAAAGTGGTAAAAATGGGAACCAGTTCAGGTTTAGTATTTACTATGGTTGGCAACTCAGATTTAAAACCTTTTACCTTCAGGACTTGATCTTCAAGGCTCTGGTCGCCAAAACATCGTACTTCCACTTCCATTAAGCGGGAAAGCTCTTTAGCAAGGTACTCCACGTGTACCCCTGCGCCACCATAAACATAAGGTGGGTATTCCCTCGTGTAAAAAAGTACTTTCATGTTTTTATTCTTCTGAATTGATTTTAATCGACTTTCAATTAGGAATATAAATGTAATAAGGCTTTCTTGGGTATTCAACATTTATAGGTAAAATCTTCTTCCCAGATTTTAATAGGTACCAGTAATAGAAAAAAAATGATAATTTCAGTTCACAATGATAAAACTTCTCGGCATTCCTTTTGACAGTAATTCTTCCTTTTTAAAAGGTGCTGCCTTAGCTCCAAGCCGAATCAGGTTAATGGATACGGATGGCTCAGCCAATCCATTTAGTGAAACCGGCATCGAAATTAAAAATGGAAAAAATTTCCACGACATAGGTGATTTGGTATTTGCAACTTCTGATCCTGAAACAGCCTATAGCACAATAAAAGAACATATTATCCGGGAGATGGTACCGGATAATAAATTGATTTGTTTAGGTGGAGATCATTCCATTTCATATCCTATCATCGAGGCTTATACGGAGAAATACCCTGATTTACATGTACTGCATATTGATGCACATGGTGATTTGTACGAAAATTTTGATAATAATCCCTACTCTCATGCTTCGCCTTTTGCCAGGCTGCTTGAAAAAAATAAAATTCAATCACTCACGCAGGTTGGGATCAGGACTCTGAATGATCATCAGCGGGCACAAGCTGTCAAATACGGTGTGAAGACAATAGAGATGAAAGATTTTAATTTCGACTTTATCTATAGTCTGAAAAGTCCACTTTACATCTCTTTGGATATCGATGTGCTTGATCCTGCATTTGCGCCGGGCATTTCACATCATGAGCCAGGCGGTATGAGTACAAGGGAATTGATAAATATTATTCACTCTATTTCCGTACCCATTGCCGGAGCAGATATAGTGGAGTATAATCCAATGCGGGATATTAATTATATGACTGCAATGGTTGCTTATAAACTATTTAAAGAATTAGTTAGCAAAATGCTTGCATTATAACCCGGATAAAATCCTATTTCTTGTCAAGAAACAGTTCAGCAATCATACATCGGACACTGCCGCCTCCATATTTTTCAATAGTGGGTATGTCTGAATGAAGAATACGGGAATGCTTTTGTAAATGGGACTTTTGATCGTCATCAAGCGAATTATAAGCAGAAGTCGACATCAACCAAATCAGGTCACCGGCACCATTCATCACTTGTAACATATTCCCGGCAAATTTTAAAACCTGTGACCAACGGATTTCAACCAGGTTTTTACCTGTAGCACGGACCGAATCACAGACTGCTTTTTTCTCCACTTCATTAGATATACATTCTGTACACAGGACTACTTCTTTTCTTCCAATCGCCATAATTACATTGGTATGATATACTGGCTTATTTTGTTCGTCTGTGGCATTAAACACCACTTTACTGTATTTCCTCAATAAAGCAAATCGATCCAAAAGTGCAGGGTCGGTACGTGGACTAATGCATGCATAGACTATCTTGTTTTCCCTGTCCAAAACCATACTTCCGGTACCTTCGAGTATCAACCCTTCTTCTTCAAATGCTTCGAAAGAATATCGTTGTTTGACTTTAAATTTTTTTTCTATCCAGCTGAGGATATCTTCTCTTCTTTCTGTTCTTCTGTTTGGGGTAAACATAGGATAGGTAATCAGGATTCCATCACTATGAGTACTGAACCAATTATTTGGAAAAATCGCATCAGGCTTGATCGGGTACACTGTGTCATCGGCTATCATGACTGTGATGCCGTGGGCTTGTAGTGTATCTGCTAAAAGATTAAACTCGTGGATGGCTAATTTTTGGATCTCTTCTTTAGCCAGCTGACGATCATCTTGCTGAAAAGAATTAGATAGAGCGGTCTGGTCATTAAATCCAAAGCTTGCCGGTCTTACCATGAATATGGTGTCGGTACATTGAAATTCGATATTCATTATCTTGCCATCCGGGCTTCCCGTTTAAGTTGTTGTGAAAGATCTTTACCGAGGTATCGGTCTATCCACCGGTGTATAACAGCCAGTAAAGGAATCATCACAAATACCATACATAATTTATAAATATAATTTACTAATCCTATCGCCAGTACTGTACCCAAATTCCAATTGGCCCCGATATAAAAAGCTATGAACAAAACCACGAAGCTATCTATGAATTGGGATACTAATGTTGAACCTGTCGCCCGGTAAAGAAATTTCCCATCTCCGGTTACATTTTTTATTTTGTGAAAAACAATGACATCGATCAACTGGCCGATCAAAAAAGCAACCAATGATCCAATAATGATCCAAAGTCCCTGACCAAATACCAGGTTGAATGCAAAATTATAATCGCTCACTTTTGATTTGACCAAATCCTGCTTTTCCAAAGGCCATCCTGTTTGAATATGGGAAGTAGGCCAGAAATCCGCCGGAGTGGTACGGGTAGTAAGAAAAACCATCACAAAAGCGTAAGCTATAAGTGCTGCGGCAAGAAAAGACAAAAATCTAACTCCTTTCCTTCCAAAATATTCATTGATCAGGTCTGTCATTACAAAAACAAAGGGCCACAAAATCACTCCTGCTGACATATTAAATGAAAGACCGGCATTCCCAAAAAAATTCAGTTTAACCGGCTCAAAACCAAACGTGCGTTCAAGGGAAAAAATCTTTACCCCTATAAATTCTGCTGTAACAGCATTGGCGATAAAAAATCCACCCAATACCAGGAATAATCGATAGGCTTTATTGGTGATAAAAGATTGCATGATTACAAATGTACGCAGTGAATGTCTAATTATTCAGAATCACGGATTTAATCTAATGCCTGTTACCAGGACATTAACTCTTGGCTATGTCGAAATATTATATTATTTTTGTCGAAATATTCGGTACACCATGTTTGGCAATAATCTTAAATATTTGCGTGAAGTAAAAAAAATATCTCAGCAGCAGGCAGCAGATGATCTGGGTCTACCCCGTACCACATTGGGAGATTATGAACGAAATCATACTGAACCCAATATTCCTACCTTGATCAAAATTGCCAAATATTTCAATATAGGACTGGATGATTTATTAAAACACCAACTGGATGAATTACAACCCAGGTCACTGGATCGTGACTTTAAAGTCTTAGCTGTCACTGTCGATGCCGTTAATCGGCAAAATATTGAACTGGTGGATGTAAAAGCGGCCGCTGGATACATGGAGTCATTTCAGGATCCACAGTATGTAAAAAAACTTCCCAAACTGTATTTACCCAAATTAACTCAAGGTACTTATCGCGCCTTCGAGATTCATGGGGATTCCATGTTGCCTATTGAGAGTGGGACTATCATCATTGGTCAATATGTAGAAAAAATACTCGATATTAAAAATGATACAACTTATATTGTCATACACAAGGAAGAAGGTGTGGTATTTAAAAGAGTCAGAATACTAAAAGACAAAAAAGAATTGCAATTGATTTCTGACAACAGTTTATATGATCCGTATTCATTGCCCTTTAGCCACATCGGTGAACTTTGGCAATATAAAGCTCATATCGGTTTCCATGATCTGAAGCAAAGTATGGAAAATTATGTAGACGACAGGCTGACTGACATACAACAAAAAGTAAAAGAAATTCACAAAAAAATAGTGAAAGCCTGAAAGAATACCACTTTCTTTGTTACATGAATCGGCTGAATCTTCTTCGTTATTTTTTAATTTTAATTTCTTTAATTGTTGGTGTGGATCAGATGCACGCCCAGGTGAAGAAGAAAAGTAAACCAAAACCTAAAGTATCTAAACAAACACCTGTCACCCCTGCCAAATGCAGCCGTATGGCTGACTCTGTTGAACTGATAAAAATATACAATGCATTAGATGGACCAAA
>CAYNIG010000215.1:0-8428 GCA_964396995.1 uncultured Saprospiraceae bacterium
CTCAATTAGTAAGGTTAAAAACATCAGGTGGTTGGTCAGGTATAGCCTGGGTAAATGTTTTATGCTCATCATATGGTGCCTCACAATCTTCCGGGCCGTATAGTTATGCGGAGGTTTCTGCATCATACAATTCCAGTATTTCCACTCCTACTTATAGCTGGACGACTGAAGTGATTACTCATGAATTAGGTCATAATCTTGGTTCGCCCCATACCCAATCTTGTTCCTGGACCGGAGGTGCGATAGACGGTTGTGCCTCACCGGAAGGATCTTGTTCTGCAGGCCCTATGCCAACCAATGGGGGTACGATAATGTCTTATTGCCATTTGACCAGCATAGGAATCAACTACGCTAATGGATTCGGACCTCAACCAAAGGCACTTATTACTAATCGTGTAAATGCCGGATCATGCGCGGTAGCATGTACAGCTACTACCTGTACTGCTCCTTCAGGATTGACCACCACTAACTTATCCAATACATCTGCCACGTTATCCTGGGCCGCTGCCTCAGGTGCCGTATCTTATGATGTACAATATAAAACCACTTCTTCTTCTACCTGGTTAAATCTGGCAACCGCGACTACCGCTACCTCCGTAAATATTACCGGACTACTTGCCGGTACAGCTTACCAATGGCAAGTAAGAACCAATTGTTCTTCCTCCACAACGGCATTCACCCAGGGTTCATTTACAACCACCACGGTATCCACCGCCTGCACATCAGCACCTACCGGTCTTGCTGCCTCTGCGATCACTTCTTCGTCCGTTTCACTGAGTTGGGCGGCTGTAACTGGTGCAGTAAACTATACTGTGCAATACAAAACTACAGCAGCCTCCACATGGAATACATTAGCCAACACTGCCAATACTTCAGTATCACTCACTGGCCTGGCGGCAAGTACTGCCTACTCATGGCAAGTAAGAGCTAATTGCTCGACTTCCAATACCGCTTATACGGGTTCAACTTTTAATACTATTGCAGCTTCCGTGTGTGCTGCACCTTCAAACCTGGCTAGTTCTAATATAGCTTCGACTACTGTTACCATCAGTTGGACAGCAGTATCAGGAGCATTCAATTATACCATCGAGGTCAAGACGGCATCCGCTTCTTCCTGGATTTCATTGGGAACTACTACAGCTACCATAGTTAATATTTCTGGTCTTACTGCAGGTACCATTTATGACTGGAGAATTAAAACAAATTGTTCTACAGGTTCAAGCTCATATACTCAATCGCAATTTACAACTACCGGTGGTACTACTTGTAATGCCCCATCTTCTGTTACTGTTTCAGCTATTGCTGCCACCTCTGCCACTGTTTCATGGCCGGCCGTAAGCGGTGCGGTTAACTACACGGTAGAATTAAAAACAGCAGCATCAAGCACATGGACAACGGTGTCCACAACCGCAACCACCTCTGCGAATTTAACTGGTTTATTAGCTACAACCAATTATAATGTAAGAGTCAAAACAAATTGCAGTACGATAGCCAGCGGTTATACGCAGAATTCATTTACTACACTTTCATCTGCTCCTCTTACTTGCAATGCTCCAGCATCACTCACCACGACCAATTTATCTTCCGTTGGTGCAACCGTTTCCTGGGCTGCCGTTTCCGGTGGTTTAAATTATTCATTAGAATATAAAACAAACAGTGCCACTACCTGGATAGTAGCTGCAGCAAGCCTGACGGCTACCTCGTTTAATTTAGCAGGCCTGGCTTCCAATACTTTATACAATTGGAGAGTAAAAACAAATTGCAGCAGTACAACTTCAACCTATACATCCTCTCAGTTTACCACTTCTGCCCCGGCGAATAATACTTGTCCGGGTACCAGTGATCAGACAGCAAATGAATCGTTAGCAACTGCCGCCACTGTATCTATGAATACAACCATTCTGGGAAAAATAAGTCCTGCAGGAGATAATGATTATTATCGGTTTGTAGTAACCAGCACAGGAAGTCTGAACGTATTACTTTCAGGATTGGTAGCAGATTTTGATATGAGGGTTTATAATGCAAACGGTAGTTCATTAAAACTATCCCAGAATGCAGGTCTGGCCAACGAATCGGCTGACCTGACCCTGGCGGCAGGAACCTATTTTGTCAGGATATATGGATGGAATGGATCTAATAGCGCCACCTCATGTTATAACCTTAAAATAACTCCGGGCACCGCCACGATTTATTCTGAAGCCGGTATATCCTTTCCGGGAGACTTTGATACTAAAGTATACCCCAATCCTGTACGCAGCTGGCTCAACTTTGAAATTACCGGTATGTCTGGCACTGCAAAAACCAGTATTCTCGATTTACAAGGTCGCATACACAGTACCGCCATCACCAAACAGGCTTCCAACAGAATGAATGTGTCTACCTTAGAATCCGGGTTTTACTTCCTACGGGTTGAAGATGAAGACAAAAGGTCCAAAGTGATAAAATTCTTAAAAACAGAATAAAAAATATTATAAATCTGGATACGATCATAGCCTGGCTTTGTAAGAAGTCAGGCTATTTTTTTTGCGATGGATTTCTCATCAAAAAGTTTTGCCAGCAGTCCTTTTTTTAATACTGCAACCTACCGCCCTTGTGAATGATGGATTTGGTTCTTTACCTATTTTAATGGCAGCGATTGCATCTTCAATATACTTTTTGGTTACACTTGAGGCATCCTCTGAGTTATCATCCATGGCTCCGATATATCTTATCTTTTTTGATTTATCCAATAAATAAAAATGCGGAGTCTTGGTAGCACCAAATTGATTGAGGATAGCCTGGCTTTCGTCGTATAAATAAGGGAAAGTATATTTTTTATTTTTAGCCCGTTCTTTCATTTTATCATATGAATCACCAGGTGACATCCCTTTATCATTAGAGTTTATAGCAATTAAAGGCCACTTTTGATCGTCCAAAGATGCTGCCAATTTAATAATACGATCTTCATAGGCCTGAGCTACAGGACAAGAATTGCAGGTAAATACTACAACGTATCCTTCTGCACCAGGGAAATGGCTAATGCCTACCATTTTGCCATCCACATTTATTGCTTCAAAATCCTTGACTACATCACCTACAGTATAGCCGGAAGAAAATCGGTTTGTAAAAAAAGTACTTGCAACGGCAACTACAAATAAAACGAATATCTTTTTCATATTATTCTTGTGATTATTTGTGAACAAATTTTTTCAATTCCATATAGTTATTAAACTTACCAGAAACAAACTTTTTTTTATCTCCCTCGAAACTTATGGTGGCCGGTATTGCACCATCCCAATCGATATCTGCAGCAGCTATCCAATCATCGGCATTTAAATTACTAATCCGCATTATTTTACAATCGGCATATTCTTTCCTAGATAGGATTGGCAGCACTTTGGTATTAATTTCCTTTTTAAAATCCAGATTGATCAATATTATTTCCATCTCCGGGTTTTCCTTTTTTAGCTTTGAAAAATAAGGCAACTCTTCCATGCAAGGAATACACCATGAAGCCCAAAAACTGATCACCCGGTTTGATCCTGGTTCAGAAACCAGGGATTGAAATTCGGATAAACTCAGTTCTTTTATGGATTGAGAACTTAAAAGTGGTATCTGCAGGAAAAAGAATAAGAAAAATAAATACTTCATACAGAATTGGACAAAAGTATACTGTACTGACTCAGAACTAAGTTAAGGGAAGATTAAAGTGTATTTGGATGTGTGGCGGGCATATTGTCTGAGAATGATTGTAGAGAGACTTGAATTTCAGCAAACAAAATTGAATCCTAAAACCAGTTTAGTTGTATATGTCGGTTTCGCATTCCCAATTTTCCCCAAAATAAGTTTTGGCCTAATAGAATTTTTGTGATTTTTTTAATCAGGGTATATTTTTAATTTACAACGGTCATTTGATTTTAATGTCAAAATTTATACCCGAAATTTTATGAAAGGTCACCAAATTGGCAAATGCCTGTGATAAAAAGAGATGGTGTTTTTAAAAATCAGATGGCTGCTTCAATTCAGTTTATAATCAAATCCCAATGTAGTAAGTTCGTGCAGTAATTTATTATTCACCTCTATTTTATGTTCATCAGATTTTAAATAAAGATAATTTGCCGTAATGGCATCCAGTAAGACTACTTTGAGATGTACATTACCCTTATGATTGCTGATCATAGATTGCAAATAGTTTACTTTATCGGCATTGATCTGATGCAGGGGCATTTTAATGGTAATGCTTTCGGCAATATTGGAGCCCGCTGTAGCCAGTTGCTGAACGGCTGAAATTTTAAACCGGGTGGTGCCATCGCGTAAAGACATATTGGTTGCTTTCACCAATACCATTTGGCCCACTTCCAACCTGTTTTTAAAATCCATATAATCTTCACTAAACAAAGGAAATTCAAAACTTCCCCCATAATCTTCTAATACAAAGGAACCGTATCCAGTACCC
The DNA here is from genome assembly GCA_964396995.1 of uncultured Saprospiraceae bacterium. Classification (GTDB taxonomy): domain Bacteria; phylum Bacteroidota; class Bacteroidia; order Chitinophagales; family Saprospiraceae; genus JADJLQ01. The sequence continues at coordinate 4,436 of CAYNIG010000215.1, forward strand.
TTCTTGCTGATCTTATGTTCTGCTTTGGCTACAATACCGGCCAGCTTTAGCGGCTGATCTTTTACCTGGCTCACATTAGATAAAGAACAGGTTGTGAAATTTTCAATAATATATCTGAATTCATCAAGAGGATGTGCCGAAATATATATCCCGGTTACCTCTTTTTCTTTATTTAACCTCTCCACCAGGCTCCAGGGTTGATGTTTTGGAAAAGGTATTTCCGGTATAGTGGCGCTTTCTTCTTCCACACTAAATAGCGACATGGTATTCCTGTTTTTCATTTCCTGCCAGGCACTGCCTGTACGCAAGGCGTGTTCGATATAACTCTCATATCGTTCAGTAGGTACAAAATAGGCGGCTCTGTCAATCTCGGGATTCAATGAATCCAGTGCACCACCCAATACCAGCGCTTCTAAACTTTTTTTATTTACCGTACGCAGGTTCAACCTCGAAGTAATGTTAAAAATACTGGTGTATGGTCCGTTTGCCTTTCTTTCATTTAATATATCATCTACCGGGCCCTCACCTACTCCTTTTAATGCTGATAATCCAAATCGAATTCGGCCATCTTTTACTGTAAAGTTTAAACCGCTTTCATTTATATCCGGACCCAATACTTCTATACCCATTCTTCGTGTTTCCTGCAAATAAAACTCCAATTTGGTTATATCATTCTTATTATGCGTAAGCACCGCAGCCATAAACTGGGATGGATACCTCGCCTTTAAATAAGCTGTCTGAAAAGCAAGTATAGAATAAGCAGCGGCATGGGATCTGTTGAAACCGTAGTCTGCAAACCGGGCCATCAGTTCAAATACTTCTTCTGCTTTATTTTCATCTACTCCATTTTTCATAGAACCCTCTACAAACAAGGCTCTATGCTTTTGCATCTCTTCGTGTTTCTTCTTACCCATAGCCCTTCTCAGCATATCTGCACTGGCCAGTGTATAGCCGGCCATGATTTGTGCTGTCTGCATGATTTGTTCCTGGTATACCAATATTCCATAAGTCGGCTTCAATAATTCGGAAAGCTTTTCATGGGGATATTCTACTTTTTCCTGTCCCATCTTTCTTTTTATGAAGGTGGGGATATTGTCCATGGGCCCCGGTCTGTACAATGCATTCATGGCGATCAGGTCTTCCACATTCTCTGGTCTCAGATCACGTAAATATTTTTGCATGCCGTCGGATTCAAACTGGAATATACCGACCATTTCACCTTTTTGAAATAATTCAAATGTAAGTGCATCATCCAACGGTATGGTATCGAGGTCTATTTGTTCACCTGTGGTCTCTTCTATTAATTTAAGTGCATCATTTAGTATGGATAAGGTACGCAATCCCAGAAAATCCATTTTGAGCATACCGGCCTCTTCCACCAGGGACCCTTCAAACTGAGTCACTAAGAGTTCCGTTTCTTTGGATGTAAATACAGGAATGATTTTATCTATTGCATCCGGAGCAATAATAATACCGGCTGCATGTATGCCCGTATTGCGCACACTGCCTTCCAACCTTTCAGCAAGAGAAAGTACGGTACCTGCCTGATCCTTTCCTCTCTTAATTTCTCGCAGCTTATTTATGCTGACCATTTCATCCGAAGTAAATTCCGTTTTTAATACGGCCTCTTCTTTATTAAGCAAATCCGCAAGATGTACTTTAGGTCTCAGGGGTACCATCTTGGCAATCTGATCGGTTTCGGACAATGGATAATCCAATACTCTGCCCACATCCCGAATGGATGACTTGGCAGCCATGGTGGAAAAGGTCACTATTTGTGCTACTTGTTCTTTACCGTATTTTTCCACCACATAGTCTATCACTTTTTGCCTGCCTTCATCATCAAAATCAATATCCATATCGGGCATGGAAATCCGCTGAGGATTGAGAAAACGCTCAAAGAGTAAATTGTATTTGATTGGATCTAAGCCTGTAATATTCAGACAATATGCAACGACTGAGCCCGCAGCACTACCTCTGCCTGGCCCTACCCTCACACCGATCTTCCTTGCCGCTTTTATAAAATCCTGTACTATTAAAAAATAACCTGAAAACTTCATTTCAGTGATTACTTTCAATTCAAACTCTATTCGATCCGTTACGATTGCACTCAATTCACCATAACACCGCCTGGCCCCTTCGTATACCAGGGACCGTAAATATTCATCTTGTGTTCTAAATTCAACCGGTATGGGGAAATTGGGTAGTATTATATCCCGCTTGAGTTTTGGGGTTTCGATTTTAGACAATACTTCCAGGGTATTGTCCAGCGCCTGCGGTACATGTGCGAAGAGTGCATTCATCTCTTCCTGTGTCTTGAGGTAAAAATTCTTCTTTGGAAACTTAAATCGGTCTGTTTCTAAAAGTTTGGAGTTTGTATTTACGCACAATAAGATATCGTGTGGTTCCCAGTCATCTTCTTCAAGATAGTGTACATCATTCGTTGCAATGGTTTTGATATCAAATTTTTTAGCGAAGCCGATTAATATTTTATTGAGATCACTTTGGCTGAGCCCACTGTCATCCAGGTTTTCGATTCCATGGTCCTGTAACTCTATATAAAAATCATCACCAAAAAGATCTTTCCACCATTTAACCAATTTCTCAGCTTCTTCCAGCTTGCCTTGCAAGATTGCTTGTGGTATTTCAGCTCCTACACAACAGGAAGTGGCAATTAAACCTTCATGGTATTTTAATATCAATTCTTTATCTATTCTGGGATATTTACCATAGGAGCCTTCAATAAATCCAAGGGAACATAATTTGGAAAGGTTTTGGTAACCGCTTTGATTTTTGGCTAAAAGTAGTTGATGGAACCTCTCATCCTTCTCCCCTTTGACTTTGGAAAATGCTTGCTTACGCCGGTCAGCAACCATATAAAATTCACATCCGACTATGGCCTTCAGTCCTCTTTTGTTAGCCTCATTTACAAAATTGAAAGCACCAAACATATTACCGTGGTCTGTAAGTGCTATCCCCGACTGTCCATCTTTTTTTACTTTATCCATCATACCGGCAATATCACAAGCACCATCTAAAAGAGAATATTGTGAATGGCAATGAAGATGAACTAACTCAGGCATGGGCACGAAATTAACCTTAAATGGAATATGAATTCAATCCAAAAAGTAATTTTAATCAACTAAGTTTTTTTACCTTACGATACCCTCTTGTAATCAGAAAATAATGTTTTGACCTGAAATATTCCTTATATTTGCCGCCTGAAAGAAGTCAGAATTAAGAAAAAGAATATTTTTTATAACTTGTAAATCAATCGCTTATGGCTAAGGATGACAAAAAAAAGCCAACTCAAATAAAAGCTAAGACACAAGCAAAAAAATCAGCTTCTAAGCCTGTTGTAAAACCAAAGGCAAAACAATCTGTAAATACTTCTAAAAACCAACCAAAAGTTGCTGTCAATAAGGCTTCCAAAACCATAAGCTCAAAACCAGTACCGGTATCAAAGGCCGAAACCAAAAAATCCTCCTCGATTAATAAAGAGGTATCTCCTAAAGCAAAACCTGATGGGAATAAAAAAGCAGAACCTCCAAAACCGGAATTAAAACCCATCGCAACTGTAAAAGCAAAAATTTCACCTATTCTCGAAAATAAGAAACCAGTGACAAAATCAACTACAAAAACCGAAACTCCCCCCTCTACAAATGGTAAGACGAGATATTCAGATCAAGAACTTGCTGAATTTAAACTGTTAATCGATGAAAAATTAACTGCTGCAAGAAAAGAATTAAATTACCTGCAAGAGCAAATCGTTGAAATGAATGAAAATAACTCTGATATTCAGGGCTCAGACTGGTTTGACGACAGCAGCATTCACTCTGAAGTAGAGCTATTAAACAATATGGCTATTCGACAAAGACAGTTTATTCAGAATCTTGAAAATGCTTTGATCAGAATTGAAAATAAAACATATGGTATATGCATCATTACCGGCAACCTGATTGATAAGAAAAGATTATTACTGGTACCCCATGC
>CAYNIG010000216.1:0-8321 GCA_964396995.1 uncultured Saprospiraceae bacterium
CCGGTGTTTTTAAATTTGAAAGTATGAGATACTACATCGCCTTGATTGATAGTACCAAAATTGTACTCTTCTTCCATGAATTGCATAGTAGTAGTAGGACCAGATGGTACGGAAGCAGCTACGGCATTTGGGTCAGCAGCAGCATTTGGATCAGTAGTAGCAGGAGTGGTACCTTCGATAGCAGCTCTAGCCTGATCTTGAACAGAACTATTTTCATTTTTGCAGGCAGATATCAATCCGAAACCCACAACTAATAAGAAAAAAAGATTTTTCATGTAGTGATTTTTTTAAATTTAATTTGAATTGGGTTAAAAAATTCTATACAAAATTAATACTGGATTCATATTGCAAATATTTTATATTGCCAATAATTTGTTAATATGTATTAACAAAATTCATACTTTAAAATCACCCTAAATTTACCTGATTTAATACAGCTAATCAGAAGCAATTTACGTTGTAATGAACAAGATATTATGCTTAACAAATAGATTTGGTGTTTTTACTTAAATCTTGGTTTTTTTAAATACCATGTATCCATTTTTTAAATTCCAATAAAGGCGATTATGCCATTTTATCAGGAGAAACTGGAAGGGCTTTGCACTATTACGACGACACAGATAATAATCGATCCCACCACATTAAATGTATTGGGTAATTGATTTGGCTGAAAACTTCAAAAAAATAAAATCCGTCTATCGAAATAAGCTGAATTTGATTATTAAGGGCTTCAGGTAAAAAATTGAAACTCCACCATTCAGAAATCGATTTTTCAATATGGCCTTAGAAAAGCTAATAACCGGTGTGGATATTGGCACCAGGTAACATGGCCAGAAATAGACTAATGGTGATTTATTTTTTTTGTGGGGGGGCAAAAAAAGAAAAGCGTTTGTAAGGTCTATGAAAATGCGATCTGGAAACTAAATATATGAAAATATCAAAGTCGATTCGCGTTTTATGGCCATGATAGGTATATCTCAGCTTGAAAAAACAGGACTCCTCTTTACCAGGAAATACCTAAGGGCACCCAATATCCAGCTACTAATCGATCTCCAATATTGAAATATACCTGCTGGCTACCGGAGGTGTGTTACTTATTTTATAGCTTCTGATAGAAAATTAGCCCACGGCAGACCAATCTCATAATGCTTCATAATAAATTTAACCAGATTTTCTCCTAATAATTCTTTATCATCTGTATACTTAGCCGAGAAATAAAATTGTTTGTGAGCTATCAAGGGCTCCAATTTAGCTGCTTCCTTAAACTCCGGTGGCAATACTTTATTTATATCTCCTTTAAGCCCACCGTAGATACTTATAAATTTTTTATCTTCCTTGAGTTTCTTTACCTGCTTTGGATTATTGTTGATGGCCGTACGTATGGCTGATAATTGTTCTTTTTCAGGCATGTATACTCCACCGTATATTGACAAATTGCCAGGGCCCAATTCTATATACAAACCGGGGTCTACAAAATTTTTCCTGCCACCATTGACTATGGCTGCTGATACCTGCGTTTTGTAGGGTGTTTTGTCGGCACTGAATCGAATGTCCCGGTTTATTCTAAAAATGGCATCTTTTACTTCGCAGTGGAATCCGGGATGCAGTTTTTGCATTTTTAGAATCAGATCGGTTACTAATTTTTCAAATGGTTTTTTAGCAACCATTTCGTAAGTAGCTTTGTTTTTGTCAAACCAGGCTTTGTTATTATTCTTAGCTAATCCTTTAAAGTATTTTACAAAACCTTCATCAAAATATCTCATAAAGTTTAATTTTAGGTTGCCAAAATTAATCAATCAGGCTTTTTTAAATAAAAAAAATGAAATCATTAATCCTCTTTCTATTCCTTTGCCTTTTCATGGCCTATTGTAAACGTAATGATATGTCGCATAATGCAAATCCAAAAATAAAAGTTCAATATCCAATCACCAAAGCAGATGATTTGAAGGAAGAATATCATGGCCAGTCAATAGCTGATCCATATCGGTGGTTGGAAAATGATACCGCTTCTGCTACTGAAGCATGGGTAAAGGAGCAAAATAAAGTCACCTCAGATTACCTATCCAAAATTCCATATCGCGATTCGATAAAAAACCGATTTTCAGATCTTTTTAATTATGTAAAATTGTCATCACCCAGAAAAGTAGGTGAGTATTATTTTTACAATAAAAACGATGGTTTACAAAATCAATCCGTAATCTATTATCAAAAAGGTTCCGGTGCTCAACCTGAAGTATTTATTGACCCCAATAAATTATCAGCTAAAGGCACATCAGCAATCAATTTATCCGGTGCTTCCAGGGATGATAAATTTATTGCCTATGCACGACAAGATGCGGGATCAGACTGGCAGGAAATACATGTAAGGGAAATAGCCACAAACAAAGAGATGCCTGATGTAATCAAATGGGTAAAATTCAGTGGAGCTTCCTGGGATGACAATGGATTTTATTACAGCCGCTACCCCACTCCGGAAAAAGGAACAGAATTATCCAAAGCGAATAAATACCATTCTGTTTTTTATCACAAATTAGGTACCCGGCAAGAAAATGATATTAAAATATATGAAAACATAAACGAACCGTTGATGCTGCATAATGCAGGAGTGACTGAAGATGGCAAATACCTAATACTTTATGCCTCAAAAGGAACATCCGGTTTCGAAACCTCCTTTAAAAAAACAGGAGACCAAGGACCCTTTAAGGTGTTGTTTAAAGGATATGATCATGAAAGCAGCATCATCGGTAATGTGGGCGACCAATTTATAGCCATGACCAATATCAACGCTCCAAAAAATAAAGTGATTTCATTAGATGTCAACCATCCCCAGGAATCCAACTGGAAAGTATTGATTCCGGAGACCGAACATTTATTGAGCGGGGTCACTACTGGTGGTAAAAAACTTTTTGCCGAATATCTTGAAAATGCCAGCTCGAAAATATATCAGTTTGATTATAATGGAATGAATAAAAAAGAAATACCATTAAATGGCCTGGGATCGGTATCCGGTTTCAATGGAAAAGAGAAAGATCAATCCCTTTTCTATTTATTTACTTCATTTACCAATCCGGGTACTATCTATGAATATAACATAAGCAGTGGTATTTCAAAACCTTTCTTTCAGCCTGAATTAAAATTTAATCCGGATGATTATGAACAGAAACAGGTATGGTATAAAAGCAAGGACGGTACCTCCGTACCGATGTTTATTGTGCACAAAACTGGTTTGATACTGAATGGAGAAAATCCATGCTATTTATATGCCTATGGTGGTTTTAATATTTCAATGACGCCTACATTCAGTGCGTCAAGATTAATTCTATTGGAGAATGGGGGAGTTTTTGCTATGCCCAACCTTCGAGGAGGAGGAGAGTTTGGTGAAGAATGGCATAAGGCCGGAATGCTTGAAAAAAAGCAAAATGTATTTGATGATTTTATCTCCGCCGCTGAATACCTGATCTCAGAGAAATATACATCTAAAGGTAAATTGGCAATTGCAGGTGGTTCGAATGGTGGACTATTGGTAGGTGCATGCATGACTCAACGGCCTGATCTTTTTGCTGTGGCATTTCCTGCAGTTGGAGTATTGGACATGCTGAGGTATCATAAGTTTACCATTGGTCATGCCTGGGCAGTGGAATACGGATCCAGTGATAAAAAAGAACAGTTCGATTTTCTTATAAAATATTCACCATTACACAATTTAAAACCGGGCACACAGTATCCTTCGACCATGATCACTACCGCAGACCATGATGATCGTGTAGTACCTGCACATTCATTTAAATTTGCTTCCGCACTTCAGGTGGCGCATAAAGGCGAAAACCCGGTGATCATCCGGATAGAAACGGATGCCGGACATGGTGCTGGTAAACCTACTACAAAAATAATAGAAGAAATAGCCGATATGTGGTCGTTTTTCTTTTATAATACCAATAGCGGAATAAAATACGTGAAAGGATAATAATCGCAATTTAAAAAACAAGCACTTTGCAAATACTGCTTTTTTATAGATAAAATCAAAACTGTTATAGAAAACATAAGGTTGCGAGCCAAACTAGTGCTTCTGTTATCTTTGCAGCCATTCTTAAATTTATGATTGCAGACTCCATTGCTTTATCGGATTTCGAGGTATTTTCCAAGATTGACAGGGATTTAAATAATAAAGACACTTCACTAAAAGATTTTTTACGATGGACACCCAATCTGGACACCTTTAAGGATATAATCAAAATAAGAAGTGCAGCAAAAAAGGATGTTGTAGCCACTGTGTTAAAGCAGCAATATGCTTCTATTCCGGATACTTCTGACGCAGTAGCTCAAATAGAAAAATTAAAATCTGAAAATACATTTACTGTCTGTACAGCGCATCAGCCCAGCTTATTCGGAGGGCCGTTATTTGTAATCTCCAAAGCCTTGAGTACAATAAAACTGGCGAGACAAATTCAGGAGCAAAATCCGGATTACACCATCATTCCCTTTTTTGTAATTGGCTCAGAAGATCATGATGTAGAAGAACTGAATCACACCTATGTAAACGGACAAAAAATAGGGTGGAATACTTCTCAAAAGGGACCGGTAGGGAGATTTAAAAATGAAGACTTAGGTTCATGCATAGAAGAGCTCAAATCTCTGTTGCCAGGCAATGATCATGATTTAAAATCCATTGCCTTAATTGAAGCAGCCTATAGTAAAGAAAAGACTTTTGGTCAATCATTTCAGTATTTGCTTGCATCACTTTTTACCGAGTACGGCTTACTGGTATTGAATACCGATCATATATTATTAAAGCATGAGTTTGCACCATTTATCAAAAGGGAACTCACAGAATCGATCTCAAAAAATCTCGTACTTGAATCACAAAATGCCCTGGCATCCAGGGGATACGAGGCAGCATCATTCGCCCGTGATATCAATTTATTTTACCTCGACGACGGGTACAGGGAAAGAATAGAACGGGATAACGGAACTTATAGAATAGCAGGGTTAAATAAATCAGTTAGCGCAATAGACTTTATTACAGAATCGGAAGAACATCCGGAACGATTTAGTCCAAATGTGATTTTGCGACCCTTGTACCAGGAAATGCTACTGCCCAACCTGGCCTACGTGGGTGGCGGTGGCGAATTGGCTTATTGGCTCGAACGAAAAAATCAATTTGAAAAGCTGGGTGTAGACTATCCTATGCTGGTGCGAAGAGATTCCTTCTTGATTGCTACTGAACAAGAAGCAAACCAGATGAAAGAATACCAAATGACTATTTCTGATTTAGCTAAGCGATCGGATGTATTCGTAAACGAATTGGCCGAAAGACTCAGCAAGTCCGATCTTAACTTAAGATCAGAAGAATCCGAAATCCTCAAATGGATGGATCAAATAAAAACAAAAACGATTGCCATTGATCCCACCCTGGGAGCTACTGTAGAAGGTGAAAAAAATAAATTGCAAAAATCGATTGAATACATTGAAAAGAAATTGCTCAAATCCGAAAAACAAAAACTGGAAGTACAACTCAATAGAGCAAAAAAATTGAAAGAAAAATTGATGCCCGATGGAAATTTATCGGAGCGCAAGGAAAATTTTATGACCTATTATTCCATATATGGCCGTGCCCTTTTTGATGTTCTATTAAGGGATTTTAATCCACTGGATTTTGAGTTTAAAATGATCGTGGTAGGGTAATAGGCCGTGAGGCAAGAGGTAAAGTGCGAAATTGTTTAGGTTAAAAAATACCATTTTATTGCGCATAACCAATATTCGTTTTAGTGCCGACTGCTATCCATTTTTGCAATATTCGATCAATTCTTTATAAATAGGATAGCCGGACAATATTTCTTCATTACCAATGATCACCAGGTGCTTTCTTGCCCGCGTCAATGCTACGTTCAATTTTCTGTCCACACCATCATCAGATAATGAAATCATATTCTGTACCTGGCTAAATCTATTTGTACACAATGATAAGATTATTACTTCTCTGGCTCCTCCCTGGTAGCGCTCGACCGTATCAATCGTATATTTATCGGAATCTTCACCCCGATCCTGCATGCACTTTCGTATTTGTGCTATCTGTGCCCGGTAAGGGGTGATTACTCCCAGGGTATCTGGTAAACTCGGAATGTCATTAAGCTCAAATAATTTTTCAAACGCTTGTATACAATCTATCACCAATTCAGATTCGTATATATTTATTTTTGATTTACCTTGATCATCCGGTTTGGTATTCAGAAATACCATACGTTTTGAAGCAAGGGTAGTCATCAGCGCCCCGGCATGGTTCGGCAAACGGTATTCAAGAGGCTCTTCCAACTCTTTTTTGATCCGGGTTTGTTGCAAAATTTTTAATTGGCCCTGATAAAAATGTTCACTGGGAAACTTCATAATATCCTGGTGCATTCGTCCTTGCTCCCTCAGTAAATCATATGCCCAATCGCAATTTTGTTGCTTGCTTTGATTCACCATTCTTTCGAATAGTGAATTTCGCAGATTATTAAGGCCTATTTGTTTCAATTCATTGGATGAGGTAGCGCTGTGTTCAGATCGTTGCACCACCACGGCCGGCATTTGTTTATGATCCCCTATTAAAACCCATTTTCTAATTTTTATTAATATACCGGCCAGCATGGGTTCCAATATCTGTGATGCTTCATCCACGATTACCCAATCAAAATTTTTTATTTGAAAAAGTTCGGATTTACCATTTATAGAGGAAAGAGTACCCAAAATTATTCTATGATTGAGTAATAAATTTTTAAAATCAGATCTGCGTTCAATATTATTTGCCTGCTCATCCAAAAAATGTTTCCAGAATTTTTTCTGAGAAGTAAATCGTGAACCAATGCGCAGGAAATCCAGGCCAACCGAATCCAGCGCCTCACAGATTTCATCAACGGCTCTGTTGGTATAAGCCAAAAGCAATATCTGATCATTACTATGCTCGATGAGGTATTTACTCAGTGATCTCAGCATAATACTGGTCTTACCCGTTCCAGGGGGGCCCCAAAGCAAAAAATAATCTACTGTCTGAATTATCTTGGATAGTATTAATTTTTGCTCTGCATTCAAATCATCAGGCAATTCGTGATCCAACGGTTTAAATGCAGGTTTTGCAGGAGCTGTTTTGTTAAAAATTAAATTCTTTTTATTCTCATCACCAGTCAGAAAATCAAAAACCGATCTGTAAAGTGCCTGAAAACTGGAATCGATAAGGTCGTGTTCCAGATTCCACTGTGGCCATTGTCTAAAGACTGAATTTTTACGCTGTTTATTTCGTAATCGCAGTGTAATGGTTTTTTCTTTAATTTCAATAATATTGCATTTGAATATTTGGTGCTCCAATGGGGATACCCCCGAAATGGAATGCGGATACAAAACACCAATATCACCTTGCCTGAAATTGGCCAATTCATTTGATTCACTGGTACGGGTAAATACTAATAAATGGTCTTCACTGCTTCCTTTCTCTTCTGAAAATACCAGCTGGCTGAGGATATTAAAATTTTCTTCTTTTTCCAACCGGTTGTTTAGCCAAAGTGCAGCCATGCCGTTGTTGAATTCATCGCTGTGTTCACCTACTTTGGCAAGATGATGTTCACGGGCAATGAATCCGGTGTATTCAATAAGATATGCCTTTTCTGTGGAATTTAGAGAAGAATAAAAATGCTGAAAGTCCTGCAGATCATTTGCAATAAATCCTTGTTGTAATGGCAATATGCCAGGATGTAACTGGGACAGCATTTCATCCAATAATTCATTTTTGGTAAGGCGTAACTCCATCAGTACCAATTCATTTCGAACTGCCAATGCCTCGATTTGCTGAGCTTTTATGGGTGGAGCATACCGCAAAGCTTTTGTGTCCAGTTGAGAGTACAGAATATAGGAAGAAAGTTTCTTTTTATTTTTAAATACGGATCTGATCAGCAGATCGTATAATAAGGTCTGAATATAATTGTTTGCATTAATACCATATGCATTGGTCTTGTATGGTTTACTGCTTTTAAGTTCGACTATGTGGGCATGTTGTTTATTTACCTGATCGTAAAAGAGATCTAGTCTGCCTTGCAACCCATATTGAGCCGAAATAAAAGTAGGTTCGAGATAGACTCCTTCGTCTTCTATCCCGATAATTTTAAATTCTTCGTTTACTACTCTTTTAAGATTGGTAAAATGCATTTTGGCTTTGGTATTCAGATCTACCACCTCACTGTCTTTAAGTAACGTGCATTCCAACGGATACATTTTAAAGAACTGCTTCATCAGATATGGAAATGGCACTTCCTCATTCACTAAAACTTCATCCAAAAAATAATTAGCAGCATTCC
>CAYNIG010000217.1:0-8261 GCA_964396995.1 uncultured Saprospiraceae bacterium
CAATTGAATTTTCAATTGCACATCTGAGGTATTGAAAATGAATTATTTATTCGAATTAAAATAAGGTAAGAAATAATTCATTTTCAAAACTCAGGGTTACAAATAAACCCGCAAGTCAACTTTGTGTTTAATGCAAGTATGCCAAGCAAATAAACCAGACGATGAGAAAAAAAATAGAAATAAATTTTGCGAAACCGATAAGTTGCACATATCTTTATCCAAACAAATAGTATAGAATATGAAAAAATTAGAATTCAAAGCAAACATCCATGCACCGGTAACCAAAGTATACAATATCATGCTTGGAATGGATAGTAAATCTACCTATGAAGAATGGACCGCTTTGTTTAACCCCACATCCACTTATGAAGGAAGCTGGACCAAAGGAAGTAAAATTCTATTTATAGGAGTGGATGAGAAAGGAGAAAAGGGCGGTATGGTATCCAGGATAGCTGAAAATATTCCCTACCAATTTGTTTCAATACAACATTATGGCCTGGTAAAATCGGACCAGGAAATTACAGAAGGGCCAGAAGTGGAAAAATGGGCAAACGGATTTGAAAATTATACGTTTGAAGAAATGAACGGGATTACCACGGTTACGGTCACCTTAGATACTACAGAAGAGTTTGTAGATTATATGAACGAGAAATACCCAATTGCGCTCGACAAATTGAAAGAACTTTGTGAATGATAGTGAAAGCGGGAATTTAAGAGATAAAAATCCAGGTTTGTATCCTGACCCTTATACTCACCTTTTTTTCTTCCTCCAATTTCCTATTTTTACAGCTTGAATCATCGTATTGCTTTATTATTAGGCGCTGCCTGTGTCAGTTTATCTCCCATATTTACCAAACTGACCGGGGTGCCCGGATTAGCATCTTCCTTTTACAGAGTGGGCATTGCTTTTGCAGTATTCTTACCCTATATATTGATTACCAAACAATACAAATTGCAGCTGGACAGTGCATTAAAATGCATGTTTTGCGGTGTATTTTTTTCATTGGATCTTTCCTGTTGGAATCAGTCGCTCATGATAGAAAATACAGCAACGGCTACGGTAATCGGTAACATGGCCCCGGTATGGACAGGTTTATTAGCCTGGGGGATCACCAAAGAAATGCCCAAACTTTGGTATTGGATCGGGGTAAGTTGTGGAGTCACAGGCTTAGTTATCATGATTGGCTGGGATAATGTATCTCATCTCCGGTTTTCATGGGGAAGTGTGTTGGCTTTATTGGCTAGCCTGTTTTATGCGATTTACATGGTGATTACCGGCCTCGTGCGTGGCGGCATACCCACCATGCGATTTATGTTTTATTCCATGTTGGGTTATTTGCTCACTTCTTTATTTATCAGTCTTATTACCCATACTCAACTTATCGGATACAGTAATTCCTCCTGGTTGTATCTTATTTTATTAGCCATGATTCCCCAGCTCGCCGGTTGGATTTTTGTAAATCATTCTCTTGGTTCCCTTAAATCTACTGAAGTTTCCCTTACCATGCTTGTACAAGTGCCTATAGCCTGTTATATGGGTGCTTTGATCTTCCATGAAGAAATATCAATTGCTGAAATCATCGGTGGTAGCCTCATTTTAATGGGTATTGTCTTTACCTATTTTTCCAGGATGAAGGATTTTGTTACAAGAAAAATAAAAGCGTCTAAAACGGTGATTTGAAAGTCATAAAAGAGTGATGCAAAAAAAGATATAAGGGCTGGTCATGGAAATTAAAATTTGTTTGTTGGTGATCGACAAAATTGAATTAAAAAATATTCAGGTCTATCTCTATCCCCATATAGAATAATCAAACCGAGATAAAAATAGACGGTGGGGGGCAATCCGGCTAAAGATCTGGCAATATATATGTGCTGAAATAAAAATGTTTATACAGTATAATGAGTTGGTATCAAAATGAGTAGAAATAGTAAAAGGGTCACAAACGAGTTTGTATGGAATCGATGCAATAAACCGTGTGATGATTGCAATTCTTAGATTAACCTGATATTCTTCACCATAAGAGATCTATGATCAAATACTCATTCCAGACCCGTATTTTAATTAAAATAACAGCATGATCAGGAAATAGAAACTGAATTAAAAATCAACGATGAAAAACTACCTACTCTAACTTGTTACTCCAAACAAAAGTGGCTACTCCTTTACTCTTTATTTTGGCGTGTCCTGTTTTATCCCCCATTTGAAAACTAAATTGCAATTCAGCATCGTGCTCATTGATCACGATCAAAACCATCTTATTTTCGGGAGTAATAATTATTGCATGGGGAATTGAGATTGGTGAATTGGTATCTAATACTTTGGACCCCCGGGGTACAAATTTAGATACATGAGCCAGGACAAAATAAGCTACATTTTGCTTATAATCAGTTCCGATCGTAAATGCTCCCTTACATTCGTGACAGCCACCATCGGTATGGTAAGCATAAGCAGTGTCATTGGCCATATTCCATTCAAATATTGTTTTACTCCAATTTTGCAGACTGCCAATCACCACGTTTTTCATATGCCAAAGTAAATCACCTCCAAAGTCACCTTTTGCTCCTGTCCATTGCTCGGTGAAATAAATATTTTTATCCGGAAATTGGTCGTGCACCTTGGTCATTGCACCAATATCCCCGTTATAAAGATGAAAAGCAGAACCATCTATGTATTGGGATGCCAAGGTGTCTTTTAAAATCGTAAGAGGATAATCAGGAAGATCACAATTATGATCGTAAATTATAATTTTTGTGCGTATGCCTTGCTTTCTAAATTCAGGTCCCAAATGGTATTTTATAAAGTCCAACTGTTCCTGTGCGGTCATGATCATGCTGGGATTATTGTGATCATTTAGCGGTTCGTTTTGTGGGGTAATGGCCTCAATAGATATGCCCAGCGATTTCATTTTTTGTATATAGTATGCAATATACCTGGCATATGTGGGATAATGTTGTAAAGCCAACTTGCCTCCAATACTGCTTTTGTTATTCTTCATCCAGGGCGGGGCACTCCAGGGAGTCGCGATGATTTCAAGATCAGGATTGACAGACAGGATTTCTTGTATCAACGGAATTAGATCAACTGAATCAACAGAGAAATTGAATTTTGAAAGGCTGGTATCTAAACTATGCATTGGCAAATCATCATAGCTGTACACTGATTTGCTCAGGTCGGTCGCTCCAATGCCAATCCGCAGATAATTTATACCAACTGAAGTGGAAGATGAATCAAATAAATTTAAAAGCAGCTCTTGTTTTTTATCGGGTGACAATCTCCTGATCAAATAGGCACTTGCCTCTGTCAGTGTATATCCAAAGCCCTCTATTGATTGTTTTGTTTTGCTGGTGTCTATTTCAATATGGATGGGGTCACGACTGTCGTCTATATTGATTAGTTGATTTTGTTTTGAAAATAAGAATGTCTGATCTGCACTGGTAAACCAAGAATGTATAGTCACTATTGAATTATTGGAGCAACCACAGGTCATCCCAATCACGATGAGAAATAAAATCCGGATGAATCTGGCAGGTATCATGATTACTCTATGAATACGTTGATTACTGAAATTTCCCCGTCGGCCCTAACCCGGATAATGTGATTTCCATGTATGTCGGGAGTGAGTATGGATAGGTATCCTTTTGTCCCAGGTATAGTTTTAAATAACAATCTTCCATCCAGGCTGAATATTTCCAATGAACGTACATTCAATTCACTGAATATATTGAGTATCTGATTTTGCACCGGATTACCAAGAATTTTAAATCTTTCATCGGTTCCTGATCTATTGACCACTTTCGTAGTGGATGAGATATATTCTTTAAGCCACTCCAGAGCTGGTCGTTCAGTATTGTCGGATCTCACCAGGTACGCGTTGGATCGCCATATCTGGCCTTGATGGTAACCCCAGAGAGTAATTCCTTTTACGGCTGGGTTTTGCCAAAAGACAGGAAATAATTCTTTGTATTTATTCAGTTGAGCCTGATCATCAGCAAGGTGCACATCAAACTCAGATAGATAGATAGGTAATCCGGTTGCAGTGAGTTTATTCAGATTTTGCTGAATGATATTTATCGGTGTGGTTTCAAAAAAATGACCTTGTTCACCGATACCATCGATCAGTTTTTTGTTTTTAAGTATTTCTATAAGGTTTATATAGGTATTGGTATTGTTGTCATTACTTAAAATGCTATAATCATTTAAAAGCAGTTGCGCTTTGGGACAATATTTCCTGGCTTTTTCAAATGCCCATACCACCCAATCCCACCCGGTACTGCCTTCGGCACCTATAGCTTTTTTATAGGATGGTGGTGCATGCAATGGTTCATTTACCACATCAATCATTTCCATATCAGGATATCGCTCACAGGCTTGAATGATATAAGATTCAATTTCTTTTAATTGTTCCTCCAATGATAAATTTTTTATATATGCCGGTTCCTGCTGACCCCATACAAACGTGTGAAACTTAAATGGAATTTTAAATGTCCTTGAATAATGATAGATCATATCCAGATTGTCCCATCGCATCAGATCACGGGTATTTTCTACGGATCCCCATTTACTTGCATTTTCAGGTGTGACTTGATTCCAGTATTTATTAAAAGTGGCGGGGGCGGCGGAGTTAATTACATTACCTAACCATTTGCCTTGGTCTTTGGATATCTGAGCTATCACCGTATTGAACCGGATCAAACCGGAAAGCAGGGAAAGAATGATACACGTTTTCACAGTGAAAGCCGATTTATAAATTCAATAAAGAACTATCCGATTAAGGAAACAGCCATACAGCCAGCAAAAAAACCAACAGCAGCCAGCCAGGTAATGTTTTTCAAATACCAGATGAAGTTTATTTTTTCCAGACCCATGGCTGCTACACCGGCAGCAGAACCTATGATGAGCATACTACCGCCAGTACCGGCTGAGTAAGCAATAAAATGCCATATTTTAGAATCAAATGGCTCTGTATACATCCCTATTGAAGCAGCAACTAAGGGAACATTATCTACTATGGCTGACAAGATTCCAATTACAGTTGCCACCAGATCCCTGTTGGGTATGGCGGCATCCAAGGCATTGGCAAGCTGACGCAAAATACCGGTGGATTCCAATGAAGTAATACCTAATAATATTCCCAGGAAAAACAAAACACTAGGCATCTCTATCCGGGTCAAAGCTTTTTTTACAGTATAAGGATATCTATTTGATTCATCAAAATCAGAAACAGGTTTGATCATATCAGATACCAACCATATCACCGCCAGCGAAATCATCATACCCATCCAGGGTGGCAGATGAGTAACGGTTTTAAAAATGGGTACAAACAGGAGACCCAATACTCCGGTAAACAATACGATCTTACTACTCAGGATAGGCTCGTCTTTTAATATACCCTTACCCAATGATTTGGGGGCACTAAGCTCACCTTTGAATGCCGGCATTATACTTGCAAAAAAAAGAGGTGCCAGAAGGCACAACACAGAAGGAATGATAAGATTGGAAATCAGTTTTATAGTAGATACTTTCTCCGCAATCCAGAGCATAGTAGTAGTCACATCTCCGATCGGGGACCAGGCACCGCCGGCATTAGCTGCGATTACCACAAAGCAAACGTACCATATACGCTGGTTTTTGTCTGAGATGAGTTTATTGAGTAATGAAATAAAAATTATAGTGGTGGTAAGATTATCCAAAACGGAAGAAAGAAAGAAAGCAAGCCAGGAAATCAGCCACAGTAATTTTATTTTATTTTGAGTAGTAATGCGATTGGTGATTAAAGTAAAGCCCTTATGAGCATCCACGACCTCTACTATAGTCATGGCTCCAATCAGGAATACAAGTATTTCCGTGATTTTACCCAGATGATGAAGTATTGTATTGGATAGAGTATTATCTGGCGAGCCATCTCCAATAATGGGAATTTTCCCTACAGAGACGATTGTCCAGCACATCACGCCTGCAAATAGGGCAGGAACCGTTTTGTCCAATTTTAACGGATGCTCAAATACAATTAATATATATCCAATTACAAAACAAGAGATCAGTACACCAATCATTATTATAACAACTTAAAGTTTATTGACATATTATTTTACTAGTACAAGGTAAAAAAAAATCTATAAACAGTTAAAATTAAATTTAAACAAGAGTTTGCAAGTACATTGTAATAAACAATTTCATATGGTTACTGTAATTATACCTGTTTTAAATGAGGAATCAACTATACAATATGTAATCGATTTTGCTAAAGAATGTGAATTGGCGATGAAGTAATAGTGGTTGACGACAAATCAATAGACAATACAGTAAAAAAAGCTGTTGATAAAAATATTGTTTTGGTTACCAGTACCCGGCTTGGCAAAGGGACTTCTATGAAAGAAGGATTATTATTTGCAAAAAATGAAATTGTAGTATTTCTTGATGGCGATATCAATCCTTATCCTGCCGATACGATTCAAAATAAAGTACTTCCGATCATCAACGATAAAGCCAATATCACTAAAGCCAATTTCAGCCGAAATGCCGGACGAGTTACTGAATTGAGGGCTAAATCACTTACAAGTACTTTTTTTTCTGAGCTATAAAAATTCAAACGACCGCTGAGTAGGATGATTGCGTCCCGTAAAATCTTCTTAGAAAAACAAAATTTCAGTGATGATTATAGTTTGGATATTGGAATACTTATTGATTCGTATTTAAGCGGAGCACGATTGCAGGAAGTCACCATTAGATATATTGAAAATAAAAGTAAACCCTGGAATGCATTAAGCAAAATGAGTCAAGAAGTCTCTATGACTATAATAAGTAAGGCAGCGTACAATAAAAACCCAAATTACAATTTTGAAATACTGACCACACTCAATGAAATACGAAGCCAGATGGAGTTGACCATGGGTGAGCATTTAAAGCAATTCAAAAAAATTGTTTTCTATAATATGGATAATACCCTTATTCAGAGTTCGTTTATCCTTGAAGGGAGTATAAAATTGGGGATAACCGATAAAATAATGGCTATACGTTCAGAAAATTTTGACCTCGTGGTACAAATAAAATAAATGGCTGCCCTACTTAAGGGCCTTTCAATATTCGACCTGATCCAAATTACAGACCACATACCGGTAATTGAGGACACGGTCAGGGTAATCAAAGAGTAAAAAAAAACGAAATTACATCGTCGGAATTATTTCCCACAGTTTTGATTGTATAGCCAATCACATCAGGAACAAACTGTGACTGGATTTTTCCATTGGTCATGAATTGGAATTTTCGAAAGGACTCTGAACGGGAGAAGTAAAAATACCTTCTATGTATTTTTCTTCTGAAAAAACTATTGCAATCATACCCTGTGTAAAACCCATGCCATAAATAATTTGCTGGGTAAATATGAAATTGATATAAAAACTCCATCGCCGTTGGAGATAGTCATTATGGTTTATGCACGATTAAAACAATGTGGCTTCGGGGTATCTTTTTGCACAAAAGATGAATTGCTTTTACACCAATCTGATTTGAACATCCAAACCAAATCCCTGAAGAAACTATTAAAAATAGCAAACTAACCTGCGATTGTTTTTATGGAGTCTATTATTATTACTGTTTGCCTTTTGCTATTAATTGCTTATCTATTTGACATCAGCTCTTCTAAAACTAAAATTCCTTCCGTAATCTTATTGCTGTTGCTGGGGTGGATGGTAAACAATGGGTTTGACATGATCAATCTTTCCAAACCTGATTTTTCAAAATACCTGCCTATAATTGGCACCATCGGTTTACTGTTGATCGTACTGGACGGTGCTTTGGAGTTAGAATTGAACAAGCACAAATGGAGGGTGGTTTTAAAATCATTCAGTATCGCTTTTTTCCCTATGTTATTATTAGCATTCGTTCTGTTACAGGTGTTTGATTATTATACAGATGCAAGCGATCAGGTAAAACTCATCAATGCACTGCCTTTTTGTATTATTAGCAGTGCCATAGCTATCCCCAGTGCCGTCAATCTGAAACCGGATAGCCGGGAATTTATTATTTATGAAAGCTCTATTTCAGACATTCTGGGTGTGATGTTTTTTAATTTTCTGATTCAATCTGATTCCATTCAGAGTGCAGAAATCATTGCTTTTGGCGGTCAATTTTTCCTGATCCTGATCCTTTCTTTTCTGGCTGTCCTGGGTCTTAGTTTTTTATTAAGCCGATTAAAACATCAAATCACCTATGCGCCAATTATTCTGATCATCATACTATTTTATGCCTTCTCCAAATTATA
>CAYNIG010000218.1:0-8205 GCA_964396995.1 uncultured Saprospiraceae bacterium
TCAAGTTCATTTGCCAATTCTTGATTTAATTCTGAGAAGTTATTGACAAAATTCAGTGGATTCTGTATTTCATGCGCTATGCCGGCGGTGAGCTCACCGAGAGAAGCCATTTTTTCGGATTGAATCAATTGCTTTTGGGTAGATTTTAATTGAGTTAATGTATTTTCAATGATTTGATTTTTTTGTTCAACCAATAATTTTGCTTTTTTCTCTCTACGCTGATTTCTATAAAAAATAAGAGCAAGGGCGAAGGCAGAACTCAACAGTATACCCAGTAGTACTAATCTGTTTCTGTTTTGAGATTTGATTTTTTCTTTTTCCTGCTCACGTTGCCTGTTTTGCTCTTCCGCTAATGCTTTTTGTACTGAAATAAAATTGACCGATCCGTATAATTCTTCATTTACATTGTTGTTTAATTGCAGGTAATGTATTGCCTTGAGTGAATCTTTTTCTAGTAGTGCATTCATTGCAATCCGGCTTATTTCCAGTATTCCTATTTTATAATCAATGAGTGAAGATGCCTGCAACCCCCTGTCGCAATATTCAACCAGGGAATCTGATTTCATATTTTTCAGAATTTTCACTAAAATCCTATAGCTATCAGACAAGCCATAATACTCTTTATCCTTTTCAAAAATGGAAATGGATTTCTTTACATAATGGAGAGCCGAGTCCAATTCTCTGTTTTTATAAAACAAATCACCCATAAATAGCGAAAGAATCGGGTGCCAATAAGATGATTGGGTTTTTTGATACAATGGGATTAAGTAAACTGAAGCAGAATCAGGGCGGTTCATATCCAGGTAAACCTGGCCTATATTTACAAGGGTCAGGTTATTGAGTTCATTGTTTTTATTGGATTCCTCCAATCCGGATTGTAAGCGGAGAGAATAATATAAATTACGTAAGGCTAATGGATAATCTTTAATATTCCAGTAGGTAATCCCTATACCCGTAAGGCAAAGTGCTTTTTCATATTGTAGTTTATTTGATTCCGCTATCTGTAATCCTGTAAACAGATAGTCTAAGGATTTAGATAGTTCACCGCGGATCGGTATGCAAGATCCCATATAATAATAAAACCTGCTTTCGAAATCCGGTCTTTGAAGGGTTTTAGACAATGCTACCCCTTTTGGGCCATAATGCATGACGGTATCGTATCCGCTGTATATAAAGTCGTAACATTTTTGTTCATACAATTTCAATAATTCGAGTGAAGCAAAAGCAAACTGACTTATAGTGAGAAGGCAAATAAAAATACACTTGATACGCAGGGTAAGAGAGGTTTTATATAAATATTTTTTGGATAGGTACACTCGGATTAGATGATTGGTTTTATTTCATACTGGTAAGGTAATAATAAATTCTGTTCCCTGACCTTCTGCCCCATACTGACTGTGAGTTGGGTAATACGCTCTGGTTGCATTATCTGGCAGATCATGATTACTATTTATGTAATAGTACCTCCACGTGCTTTTACTATATTATATGCCTGCTCAATCCCAATCGCCCGGTTGGTTTGGCAGTAAAAAAAGGTTGTCCCGTAGGGATCCCTTCGGGAAAGCTTGCCTGCCGGCTGCTGGATTTGGTCAGATAACTCATAGAATGGGTATTTGAATGGTAAAATCTGATCCCACATTTTCATTACTTATTACTTTGATCTCTCCGCCGTGCGCTTTTACAATATCATACGCTAATGATAAACCAAGACCCGTTCCTTGCCCGGTTGGTTTGGTAGTGAAAAATGGTTGGAAGATTTTGTCTTTGATGTGAACGGGGATACCGGAGCCGTTGTCGGAAATGGATATCTCAATTTTATTGGAAATGTATTTAGTATTAACTACGACGAGTGGGGAATAATTCGCGTTATTTTCCCTGACCCCAAAACCTGAGGCAGATTTTGGGGAACCAAAATCTTGATCGATTCGAATAAGACTTTGATCAGCATTACTTTTTTTATTCCACATTTGTTGTTTTTGATGACAAGCCTGAAATGCATTATTAATTATATTCAGTAGCACCCTTCCAATATCTTGCGATACCACATTAGTAAGTGGAAGAGTAGGATCAAGATCCAATTTATATTCACAAGCAAACTTGGGATCTTTTGCGCGGAGTCCATGATAAGATAATCGTACAAATTCATCACACAGTTTATTGATATCGGTCGGCTCTTTTACTCCCGATGATTTGCGACTATGTTCAAGCATACCTTTTACTATGCTTTCTGCACGTTTGCCATGATGGTTTATTTTTTCGGAGTTTTCTTTGATAGATAATAAAAGTTCGGTTTCATTCTTTGTGTCTCGATTCTCGTTGCTTGCTTCTTCTACTAGTTCTTTGATCAATTCACCATTTAACTCGCTAAAATTATTAACGAAGTTTAAGGGGTTTTGAATTTCATGAGCAATACCTGCGGTGAGTTCACCCAAACTTGCCATTTTTTCGGATTGGATGAGTTGGGCTTGGGTGGATTTTAAATCAGTCAATGTTTTTTCAAGCACTACATTGGCTTTCTTTTTAGTACGAAACCGGTTATAAATGCCGGCAGCGATCAGTAATAACAAGACTGCTACCCCAATCGAAAAATTCTTTATGAGTGATGAAATTTTATTTTTGCTTTCCAGTTTGGTAATGGAAAGCTCTTTTTCACTAATCAGTTGTTCTGCTTCAAAACTAAAACTGCGATATTTGTCCTGGTCAGCAAGCAAGCTATCCTGCATACCAATAAATTTTGTATAGGTTTCGGCAGCCTTATCATTTTTACCTGTCCTTTTATACAAATCTGCCAGTAGCCTGTAATCTCTTAGTTTCTCTACCCGGTTGTTGAGTAGCCGTTCAATATCCCTTGCAAGTAATTTGATTGCTTCATCAAACTTGTTTTGCTTAATTCTTACCATTGCGAGATAATAGTCCGGAGAAATAATTCCAGATTGCGCATCCGCCGGAATATTGCTTTTATGAATCAATTGCCAGCATTTTTTCAGCAGATTTTCAGCCTCTTCCAAATTTTCAGCATTAATATTATATAAAGCATCTATTTGTAAAAATGCAGCCTGGAAAGCATCAAAATGAGGTGTTGTATCCTTTTTGGCAAGATTAATATAATGAGCAGCGCTGTCTAATAGATTGGCTTGTATGAATACATTTGCCATTCCAATGGTAGAAGTAAAATTTTGCAATCGGGTCTTCGTTTTTTCCTTCAATACTAATCTGAAATATTTCAAGCTTTCATTTATATCTCCCTTTTTTGAATAATAAGAAGCAATGTTATAAGTATGATTTATCCATGTGCGTTTTTGTTTTAACGTATCTAAATAGCTGATTGACTTTTTTATATTGTATATGGCCAGGTCAAGTAGCCCGGATGTATTGTAAAAACCAGCTAAAACAAAATAGCACTGGGTAATGCCTGAAGAGTCATTGCGGATTTTATAATCATTTAGCTTTTGCGTATAATATCTAAAACCCTCGTCAAGCCTGGTTGTATTACGAAATGGGATTCTAAGTGAATTTAAAAATGCTGTTCTTATTCCTGATAGTTCCGGGTCAGATAGCTCATCCCATTTTTCAATCTGTAATTTTCCATAGGTAATTGCTTTGCCGGCATTGGTATACATAAGTCTGTTAAAAACCCATCTATGTATAAAAGAGGATTCTATATAATACTTCAGGCTATCTAATTTGAATGTTACTTCCTCTAACTGATTAAATTGGTTGTCGGTTAATGAAGCAGAATCCAAAAGAACAAATGCAGCTTCCCAGCTAACGGTGTCATTTTTGTTATTGATAATACTTTTATTGAACAAATGAATAGCAGAATCAACCCTGCTTTGCTGTGCCGCTATCCGGTTAGAATGAATAGTAAGCACAAAAATTGCTATAAGGTTAACAATGGCTTTAATTTGCTTCTTCATGTTGTTTGATTTCAGATTGGTAATTGAATAATAAACTCTGAACCTTCTCCTTCATTGGTATTCACTTTCAACTCACCACCAGGAGGGCAATAATTTGACTTTACTTCAATATTGCCTCCGTGTGCTTTTACAATATCATAACTCAATGATAATCCCAATCCTGTTCCCTGGCCCGTGGGTTTAGTAGTAAAGAAAGGTTGAAAGATTTTATCTTTGATAGAGTCGGGGATACCGGGGCCGTTGTCGGAGATAGTGATCTCAATTCTATTGGAAATGTATTTAGTAGTAACTACGACGAGTGGGGAATAATTCGCGTTATTGCCCCTGACCCCAAAACCTGAGGAAGATTTTGGGGAACCAAGCTCTTGATCGTTTCGACCCAGACTTGGATCAGCATCGCTTTTTTTACTCCACATTTGTTGTTTTTGATGGCAGGCTTGAAAAGCATTATTAATTATATTCAATAACACCCTACCCATATCCTGAGATACGACATTTACCAATGGAAGATTGGGATCAAGATCCAATTTATAATTACAATTAAAGTCTTTATCCTTTGCGCGAAGGCCATGATAAGACAATCGCACAAACTCATCGCACAGTTTATTAATGTCGGTATGTTCCTTTACACCGGATGATTTGCGGCTGTGCTCGAGCATGCCTTTTACTATACTTTCGGCACGTTTGCCGTGGTGATTTATTTTCGTTTCGTTTTCGATTACATCTGTAGCTATATTTTTTACTTCATTGTAATTTCCTTTCTCTATTTCCATTTTCATTTCATCTAACATTTCTTTGTTGAGGTCAGAGAAATTATTGACGAAGTTTAGGGGATTTTGAATTTCGTGGGCTATGCCGGCGGTGAGTTCGCCAAGGGACGCGAGTTTTTCGGATTGAATGAGTTGGGCTTGGGTGATTCTCAGTTCAGCTAAAGCATCTTCTGCACGCTTTTTTTCGGATTGAATTTGCAAAAGGTCTAGTCTCGCCTGTTCGGCCTGAGCCTCTGCTATTTTTAGATCATTAAAACGGGTATAGGATAATTCAAAAACTTTGGAGACCCTAATAAGCAAATCAAAAGCACTTTCGTTGAGAGGTTGTTCATTGCCGGTAGTCAGACATCCAAAGGATCCGAATGATGCATTCAGGTATATCTTGTCATATGACTTCATATTTTCTTTAATAAAGGAGGGTAACTTTTTCAATTCGGTATCATGAAACAAGTAGTTGTCCCAGTCTCTCTTTTCTTTTCCCTGCATCAGGTAATTCCATTTCTCCGTTTTTTCCTGCCATCCTCTGAGAAATGCCATTTGAGGCAGGTGGTCACTAAAGGGAACAAAATATCCATTGCCCAAATCTAAAGATTCGCCGCTCGCCATCCACCAGGTCATACCAAGATTTTCAGGATTAAAAATCATAAAAATGCATCGCTGTAATCGCACTTCCAATTGACCCATTTCTGAATAGATCAAACCAATGACAGATGAAAGTTCTGTTGAAGATTGCATGGCCAGAGTCTTAGAACGAATGCGCTCTAAGGAGGTTTCTATTTGCGCTTCTCTTGCTTGTGCTTCTGCTTTTTGCAGATCGAGGAAGCGAATATAGGCCTGGTCAAACACTTTAGCTACCCTTTTCAGGAGTTCTATTTCGTCAGCGCTGTATTTTTGCCCATCCCAGCTATCGGCAAATAAGGAAGAATTTTTTTCTGTAATCAAACTCGCAGTATGTAAGGGAGCTCCTAAAATAAAAGTCCGTACATGAGCGGGTATTTTGCTTTCATCGTTATTAGCAAACACATAATTGAAATAATTATTTTTTTCTTCGAAAGAATATACTTTATTAAAGAAACTCTCCCCATTATGCCTGGCTTGCCAGCAATCTTTCATATACCCGTCTGCTTTCATTATTTTTTCATCATACGGGAGGCTTACTTTGGCTACCTGCTGGCGATCATTGCTGACCCAGAAGTTGCAATTTTTATTTTCTATATCAAATAATTGTATAGCCAGGGTACCATGCAGCACTTCTAATTCTGTCATTTTTTTAAACATGATCGCCATTACTTCATGTAGTTCCTCTGAGTGGTGCATAGCCAGGGATCTGGATCGTATTTTTTCCAGTGCTGCTTCTATCCTGGCTTCTCTTGAATTGGTTTCTGCTTTTTGCAAGTCGAGAAATCGGGTATACGCTTGTTCGAATGTGACAGAGAATTTTTGTAGTATAATCGCCTCTTCTGCATTTAGTTCGCCTGGTCCCCAGTGCAAGGCTCCATATTTATTATACGCCATGGCAAAATGTACATTTGGAAATGCCCGCATCATTTGTATCAAATGCGGATCCAGTTTTTTAAAATCAGAGACCTCAAACATATAATCATCGTAGGCCGGTTTTTCTTGCTCAGCTAAATAAAAGGATTTGTATTTCAAGCCCGACCGATAGGCATCAATGTATCCCTGGTACACCGGATGGTGAAAATAGGGAACGTATAGTCGTTGCGGATATTCATTGTCCCCAAAACCGGCTACCCAGGCTTCTATATTGCCTTTATCATCTATCAGGTACACACTGCAGGCTCCAAACTGAAACTGAAGATGTTTAAACTCTCTGTACATAGTGTATGCCACATCTTGTATCTCATCACTGCTTTTCATCTCAAGAGCCCGGCTTCTGACTTTATCCAAAGATGATTCTATAGATAGGTTACGGTTTTTTTTCTCAAGTTCAGATCGGGCACTTACTAATGCATTATTGGCTTCGGTTAGTTTTTCATTGGCTTGTTTTTTGATTTTATTGCTTCTCAAAAATGATAATGCAGAGATGAATAAAATAAAAGCCAGGGCTAAGAGCCCATACTGTATCATACGATTTCGGTCGGCTCGTTTTTGGCTTATATAATCAAAACGAATTCTTTGTTCATTTAATTGAATTTCTTCAATTTGTTTCAATTTTTGAACATTAAAAAGCTCGTCTTTGGTAGAAGTATATAATTTCAGGTAGGTATTGCTTTTTATCGGGTCTATCTGTTCATATCTGCGAGCCAGTAGTTGGCTACTTTCCACTATTACAAGCTGATTCTGCGTTTTTAGAGCATTTGACAAAGCGGCATTTGCATAATATAAACAGGAATCTATTTCATTCATTTCATCATAGGTCTTTGCAAGACCGATCAAATCTTTTCTTCCTAAACCATACTGGTAAATTGCCTCTTTATAATCTTTCTTTTTTCTAGCTATATTTCCGAATAAAGTATAACAATTGTCTTTGAGGTCATCTGTTTCCACATCCTGGCTTTGGGATACAAATTGCTTTAATATATTGGCGAAATATTGGGCTGAGTCCAGTTGATTTCCACATTCATAAGCCAGCCCCACCTGCATAATGGTGGGCCATTTCTCGATAATCGGGCGATCAAAAAAGCCCGGCTGATGCAGATTGTCTAATGCAAATTCTTTGGCTTTAGTTAAATCCCCCCGGAGTGCATAATTAATAAACCTCAGGTTATTAATATAGGGTTTGAAATGAGAAAAATAGGCTCTCTTTTTTCTTGTAAAACGCTCCATCTCATTAAGTATAAATAAGGACTTGGGCCAATCGCTAATCATAGAATAATAAAAAGCCTGAATAGCTTTTACCTGGATAAGACCATGGTCGTATCTTATGGCTGTGGCTACGTTTTCTCCCTTAATAGCCCATTTAAAGAATTCAGCAGAATCACTTTTACCTATATACATACGGGCCAATGTGATCATGTCAATTACATTGGAGGTATCTTCTTTATTTTTGGTTTTAAGCAATAAAATCAGGCTGTCAGCTATTTTCTGATTAAACGGCAAAGGCTGTGCATCCAGCGCCGAATTAACAGATCCAATAGTCAGAAAAAATAAAAAGCAAAAGGCAACGGTATTTTTCATCATAAAAGCAAAATGGCCGCATAAGTTTGCGGCCACAGTTTGAAAACTCTATTAAATATAAAAACTTTGATTGGACTATTTTTTAAATAATAGCATTTAATCCATTTTTATTTAATCCTTTTTTGAAATTCAGGTAGGATTTAAAAATAGATTGGCATATACTTTGGCTATGCATTCCCACCAGTCTGCCATTGGGTTCTCCTAAACTAACCATAACGCTGGATGGTATGGTGAGGCGATCCAATACGGTTTCTATTCTTTTCCTTTAAGAAGGTCAGTTAATAGAAAAAGCAAAGTACAGCTTAGCAAGAAATAATTAGTGATGGTCACCCCTAAAGGAAAGGTTATCTGGCAAGTACTATAATGGCTCTGCCTATACA
>CAYNIG010000219.1:0-8181 GCA_964396995.1 uncultured Saprospiraceae bacterium
TGAATAAAGACATCTTGTTCCCGTAAAAGAGCGTTCACTTCCGATTGAAGTAAAGAAGCATTTTCTTTCGTTACTATCCATGTTTTGTAAGCTCCTACAGAGATGGTTGGTTTCACCACCGTTTTATCCCAGCTCACCAAATCAAGTTCATGGAGCAGATTCAGCTCGGTACCTTTTGGAAGTAATTTAGTAGGGGGAATACGCACACCCTGTTGGGCCAATTCGAGTAAGTATTGCTTTTGTTTGTTCCATTGCAGCACCGCTACGGGGTTAAACACTCTTATATGGTGACTTCGCAAATAATCCAGCCAGGCAGAAAATAAATCAATATTCTGTATATAATCCCAAATAGATCTGATGACAATCAAATCAAATTTTTTCCAGTTTACCATAGGATCATTCCATACCACTACCACAGCAGACATTCCTTTTGATTCCAAATACGATTTTAATGGAAGGTCATCCTCAAATAAATCGGGATTATCGATACCGGTGACAAGTGCTATATGCATATTATTTTCAGAATGTTCGTTATACCATGGGCCATGGAAATTTACTTACCAACGGGATCTTCCTACCTTGTGCAGATGATTTTTTTGCAGCTTCAATGATTTCCAGTACATGCAGGGCGTGCAATACATTGATTTTGGGTTCGACACCATGAATTAATGATTCCCCGATTTTGGTAGCGCCTTCCTGCCATACATATCCTCCGGTTTCCTTTTCATATAATTTGGCGGGTTCAGTCCAGGAATCATCCAGGTATACTCCATAGGTTTCCCAATCGTATCCAATCATACGCATATTGCCTTTATCACCATAGATCTGTATTGAATGTAATGCCTGACCGCTGGCTTCATGTCCATGGGGATCGAAGAAATTAAATCCACACATCACGTGAGAGATGATTCCATTTCCATGATCCAATAACAGGTGAGCATTATCTTCTGCTGCTACCTTTATAAGGCCTTTATCATCTACCCTGCGCTCCGGTTTTACGATACTGAGCATGGCCATCACTGATTTAGCAGGTCCCAATAATCCGGTGAGGGTCGCCATATTATAGACTCCGAGGTCTGGCATAGATCCTCCACCTTGTTCATAGAAAAAGGCCGACCAGGTAGGACCAGTATGACCGTATTGCCCGTGTGCACTGGCTACTTTACCTAATTTTCCTTCCTGAATGCACTTACTCATAAAAGCAAACTGTGGACTATTTACTACGGCTGGCGCACCCCATATCTTCAGCTTTTTGGATTTCGCAAAGTCATATAATGCTTTGCCTTCAGCATAAGTATTGGCCATAGGCTTTTCTGACCATACATGGCGGCCGGCAGTCAATGCTTTTTTATTAAGCATACCGTGCGCTTGCATATCGGTCAGCGTTACCATCATGTCAAAAGGAACCCCTTTGAGCATAGCCTCTATATTGGGATACGTTTCGGCATTTACATGATATTGTTTGTTCTGAGCCAGGGCCCGGTCGTATTTTATATCACATAATGATACAATCTCTATCAACTCAGAGCTTTGAAGATGGGGGATATAACGGTTACTTACGGAGCCACAACCAATAATCCCAACTTTTAATTTTTTACTATTTTGAGTACGGGCCATGCTTTCAAGTGAAGACAACAATAATCCTGCAGTGGCAGAGGCGGTGAATTTTAAAAACTGATTTCGATCCATGTTAATTAGTCAGATTTGAATACGGAATATTACAAAAAAAATAGAGCTCTGAAATAAAAAAGTGCAAAAGGCAGGAGCCCCAAGGAGATGGTGTACCATTGTCCAAAACCAATCTCCTTATCATGAAACTTTTTACAATTCCAATATTAATTGTTAAATTTCAACAGCTTAAATAAAAAACATGAAAAACATTTCATTCCTTCTCCTGGGAATCCTTTTGATCCAGGCATGCTCGGGTAAAAAAAACGCAACCGTATCAGTGCCTGCTAATTTTATAGATACGGCCAAGACCATTGACACGACTATGGGTATCATCACAGAACTTTCCTCGGATGCAGTTACTGTAACAGAGGCGATCATCGCTGCCAACCAAACCTATGGTCAGCGATTTTTGGTATACGACACTTTGTTTTATAAATCTAAATACACTGCAGATGCCGTTATCTACCCGGTACAGCATCCAATCATAGAAGGGAGAGATAGTATAGGCAAATATTATTACGATGGGGGTAAAAATAAAAAATTGCAAATCTTAATTACTGCATTAAACATTACAGGCACTGCTGATCTGATAGTAGAAGAAGGTATGTATGATTTCCCGGATGATAAAGGCGGTAGTTTTGATAAAGGTAAATTTATAGCACTATGGAAACAGGAAGAAGGCATGTGGAAATTGTGGCGGGAAATCTGGAACACCGATTTGCCTCCCGTAAAAAAAGCCAGGTAAACTGTAAATTATTTTTCACTTAACAATACTCTTTTATTATGGAAATTATTTGGTTTTTAATCATTGGTGCAGTATCCGGATGGTTGGCAGGTCAATTTTGGAAAGGCTCCGGATTTGGATTGATCGGTAATATTGTTACCGGTATACTGGGCGGTATACTGGGCGGATGGTTGGCTGGTATGATAGGTATTGCAGGTACCGGATTACTTGGGAAAATTCTTATCTCCGCTGCGGGTGCCTGGGTATTGCTGTATATTCTTTCTTTAATAAAAAAATAAAAGTCAGAATACTTTATTCCTGATATGTCTGAATCGGATACCAGATAGTTCATGAATCAATTTATTGGTGTCGATGGTGACATCAGCATATTTTTTTATCAGATTCATCCAATGATCAGAGCCTGCCAGTACTATGGCGGGCTTGATCGAAACTATTATTTTCTTTTTTATAAAGGGGATACCCTTTTTGATCAATTGAGCATATAGCTTTAATGAAACATTTGAAGATGCTTCGACCTGGAATTCGCCGGTAATCTTTTTGTGATCTATAAATGATGTGGCAGATAATCCTTTGGAAATAAAAAAACGACTCAGTCCGATTTCCCATTCGAGTATCACTTTTCGCTTTACTTCCTTCATATCGGTACGATTGAATATATCCGGCAGATCAAGAGTATCGAAAAACGCAGGTAAAAAATCAATGGCTTTTTTATTAAATACCATGAAATGACTCTGAATATGATAGTTTACTTCATTCGTGGAGTAGGCTGGCTTAATATCAGCATCTATCCATCCCCAAAAATCCGCTTTTTGATTATTGCCCCATTCAAAAATAAAATCCAATTTACCAATCAGGATATTCGAGTCATTGATACAGGCTATAGTACTATAACGGGATAAATCTAATGTTTTAAAAGCTTTGTAAAACATACCCATATCGTACCCTTCATTTTTTACCTTAATTAATTTAATTCCTTCCGCAGGCAATTCCGTGAGATTAGTAATAGGGCGATCATTGGTCACCAACACAAGCTCATCAAAATGTCTACTTAATTCTTTGATGTAGATAAGTACATAGTAAGGAATCAGGTTGAGATCATAATAATGTGAAAAAATACAGACACTGCGCACCGGTAATAGTAAAACTTGATTCAGCGGAATAAGGTCAAAATTAAGAATTTATACGTTGATTTGGTCAAAATCACCCATTTAGGGTTAATTGCAGGGAATAAATCAAAGATACTTTTGCATACCATGAAATCAACCGGAATCCTCGTTTTCTTTTTTACTCAATTTATTCTATGTGCTCAACAAGGGTCTATCAAAGGCAATATTAAAGATGAATCAAATACCAGTGTGGAATTTGCCAATGTGCTTTTGTATACTGCTGACTCCGTATATGTAAAAGCTGCACTCACTGATGAATCCGGTCTTTTTACCATAGATCAATTACAGGCCGGCGAGTATTACCTCAAAGTTTCACACCTGGTTTATACTTCTTATATAAGCCCGATCATTCGAATTGATTCAAAGCCAATAACCCTGGAATCCATTTTATTGTTTTCGAATGTAAAAAAATTAGCAGAGGTCACTATACAGGCAAAAAAACCATTTATCGAAAGGCAACTGGATAAACTGGTCGTCAATGTGGAGCAAAGCATTCTGGCAGCGGGTAGTTCACTTCTGGAAGTATTGGAAAGATCTCCGGGTGTAATAGTAAACCAGGAAAGTTCATTGAATTTAAAAGGAAAGAGCGGAGTAATCGTGATGTTTGATGGCAAACCCACCCCGCTATCAGGAGCTGATTTGATTACCTACCTCAGGACCATACCTTCTTCCAATATTCAAAATATAGAAATCATCACCAATCCTTCAGCTCGATACGATGCTGCAGGTAATGCGGGCATCATCAATATCCGATTTAAAAAGGATCAGCGGCAAGGATTGAATGGAGGGCTCACCCTAAGCTATGGACAGGGAGTATATCCAAAGCCGAATGCCAGTATCAATTTTAATTACCGCAGGAAAAACCTCAATTTTTTCGGTAGCTATGCTCATGCAAGACCCACCCAACTCACCCGTTTTTTTATACACCGCAATTTTTTTGATGAATTGCGCAATCCAAAAGCAGCTTTTGATCAGACCTCTTTTGTAAAACAACCTATCGTAAGCAATACAACCCGCCTGGGACTGGACTACTATTTAGGTAAAAAAACCATTATCGGCGCCCTGGTATCCGGCAATTGGAGCAAACAAATGAGAGATGGCAATACCAATACCATTGTATCTGCCGCAAATAATGAAATTGACTATACTACTCAGACTTCAATTACAATGGATGATAAAAGGCAAAATGGTTTCGCCAATTTAAATTTTAAACATCAGTTGAATGATAAAGGAAAGGAACTGACTGCTGACCTGGATTATGGTCAGTATGATGCAGCTACTATACAGGATATAAGTAATATAAACCAATATGCAAACGGCTCATTATTGTCCGCCGATCTTTTAAATACCAATCAAAATGGAAATATCACTGTGAAATCAATAAAAGCCGACCTGGTCAATCCAATAAATAAAACCAGCAAATGGGAGGCCGGTATAAAACTCAGCCAGGTAAAAAGCGATAATGATGTGAAGTTTTTCAATATCCTACAAGGATCCTCCATACTGGATCCTGGCCGTAGTAATCATTTTGTATATGATGAAAATGTAAGTGCCGCTTATACATCGTATGCAAAAGAATTTAAAAAAATAGATGTACAGGCCGGTCTTCGAATGGAACACACCAACACACATGGCACTCAATTGGCTACTAACGAATCTTTCTCCCGTGATTATGTAAACTGGTTTCCCAATATTGTCTTCAATCTTAAACCTTCAGATAAAAATCAATATACTGTATCCTTTGCAAAACGAATTGACAGGCCTTCTTACCGACAGCTCAATCCGTTCAGGTTATTTGTGGATACCTATACCTATGTGGTAGGTGACCCAAAATTAAAACCGGTAATTACCTATAACTATGAATTAAATCATACATTTAAAAGCAAGTATGTAACCACCCTCACCTATACGAGAAGCAGGGAAGTAATCACCGATATCTTTGTGCAGGATGATGCTACGAAAATCTCCTATCAGACTCCAGCCAATCTTCAAAATTTTGATCAGTTTAATATTGGTTTGTATATACCGGTTACTACCAAAAAATGGCTTAATTCCACTATCACTGCCAATGGATACTGGAATAAATACGATAGTCCATTACAGGGAGGAAATCTGGTAAATGAGTATTCATCATGGGATATCAGGGTAGCTAATGCTGTAAACCTGGGTAAAAGCTGGAGTGCCGAATTAAATGGATTTTACCAGGCAAAAAATGCCTGGGGATTGTTTATCATCAAAGACCTCGCTCAGGTTTCGTTGGGCATTGCCAAAACATCAAAAGATAGAAATACAACTTATAAATTGGCTGTATCCGATATCTTTCTCACCAATCATATAGCCGTAGAAGTAGACTATCAAAACATGGATTTTTATACCGACCGTACCTGGGACAGCAGAGTAGTCGCTCTGTCTATTACTACCCGATTTGGTAAAAATACCGTGACCCGGGCAAGGCAACGAAATACAGGCGTGGAAGAAGAAAAGAGGAGAGCCAACGGATGACGCTGAATGGAAAGATTTTTATATAAAAACAGGTTCGCTTCTCCTGGTTAGTCTATAAATAACCCTGTGCCTGCAGTGTAAACAATTCATGGTATAATCCTTTATTGGTCAATAATTGTGCATGACTGCCTATTTCAAGTAATTCACCTTTTTTGAGAACCAGTATTCTATCAGCCATACGCACGGTACTAAACCGATGGGAAATGATTACAGCAGTCTTTCCTTTTGTAAGTTCTGCGAATCGTTTGAATACTTCATACTCTGCACGTGCATCCAATGAAGCCGTAGGCTCATCCAATATCACGATGGACGCATCGCGCATATAGGCTCTGGCTAAGGCTATTTTTTGCCATTCCCCTCCACTCAGATCCACACCATCTGTAAACCGCTTTCCCAGCATTTGATTGTATCTGGCCGGCAATTGATTGATTACCTGATCAGCCAGGCTAAGGCTTGCCGAAGATTCTATTTCAATAGTTTTATCTGCATGATCTATATTTCCGATGGCGATATTTTCACCTGCTTTAAAACTAAAGCGAACATAATCCTGAAAAATGACTCCAATTAATTTGCGGTACGAATCCAAAGTATATTTTTTAATATCCACTTCGTCAAGGTAGATAGTACCTTCTGATGGATCATACATGCGGGCTATGAGTTTTACTAAAGTGGTTTTGCCCGATCCGTTTTCACCTACCAGGGCAAGCTTTTCTCCGGCCTGCAGGGTGAAACTGAGATTTCTCAATGCCCATTCTTCAGTATCTGAATATTTAAATCCGACTTTTTCAAACCGCAATCCTTTATTTATTTTAGCAGGAACAGGGATCGCATCGGCAACATCCAGTATAGCCGGTTTGATCGCAAGAAAATCATAATAGTCCTGAAGATACAATGCTGACTCGGTGATCCGGTTGAAAGTACTCAATAAACCCTGCAATTGATTTTGCAATCGGTTAAATGATCCGGATAAAAAAGTAAGATCACCCAGGGAAATTGCCCCTTTGACAGTGCGTAATACAATCAGGATATAGGCACCATAATACGCCATGACACTTACCATCTGTAATAAAGTGCCTGCCATGGTTCGCTTTATAGCAAGTGATTTATTGACCTTAAAATACTCGTCTGCAATTTTTTTAAATCGTGAGGATAAAAAATGATCAAGGCCAAAAACTTTTATTTCTTTAGCAGTTTCCACACTGGCCCCTATATATCGCAGGTAATCCAGTTCCCTGCGCTGAGGAGTCCAGCTGCGTACCAGCGAATAGCTGAATCTTGAAAAATACGCTTCGCTGATAAAGGAGGGCAATACGGCGACAATCAATAATAAGATCAACCACGGCTCAAATACAATCAATCCGGCAGAAAGAAAAAACAAGGTGATCAGATCCTGTAATTGACTCAATACCA
The DNA here is from genome assembly GCA_964396995.1 of uncultured Saprospiraceae bacterium. GTDB lineage: Bacteria > Bacteroidota > Bacteroidia > Chitinophagales > Saprospiraceae > JADJLQ01. Next base: position 7,495 of record CAYNIG010000219.1, read on the forward strand.
TTGACATTAAGACGACCCTACCCGTGGTCTGCCTGCGTGCCCGTTCAAGTTTATCATAAAATGCAGCATTTTCATACATGGCCAGATCTATCGTAGCTGCTTTATTCATCAGTTCTATTGAAGAAAAATTGCCGTAGAGATCACCAAGTAATGAATCTACCAGGTTTATAAGCCGACTCAATACTTCAGATAACAAGGTGATGGAAAATTCTATTGCAATCCATTTCCAGAGAGTACTATATTCACCACCCCGTGTATTTACGAGCAATACGATTTCGTCTATTATTAGTTTGCCAATAAACAATTGGGCCAGCGGAATTCCCGATTTGATGAACCGGAGCAGTACATTAGCCAAAGTCAAAGGGCGGGATGTCTTCCATACCATTTTAAAAAAAGGGATCAGTAATTTTAATGCTTTGATGCTTTCTGCAAAACCTGGTTTGGGAGCATTGCTATCCATTTCCGGTGGTCCCATGTTACGATTGGCCATAAGAATTCAAATATACGGATTAAGCGAAAGGTGATTTAAAAAACAGGTATAACCAATGAACCAAACAGTACCGGGAATACACGGATAACAACATTAGAGCTCAAACATAGAATAGTGGTTGATTCAGAGTCGTTTGTTGGAAAATAAATTCGTTTTTTACTCGACTATATTTATTATATTTATTTACTGGTTTAAAT
>CAYNIG010000220.1:0-8168 GCA_964396995.1 uncultured Saprospiraceae bacterium
CGACATTTCCTGGTGATTATTTTTCTTCATTGGAATCGCAAAAATAACTGCTTCACAGGATTTAATTGATTTTAAATCGATGAATTGAAATGGGAAGAGAGCAGATGGTAAAGGTTTATCCTGTTTTAAACTGAGAAATTTCCATTTGAAAGCCATGTGTGTTACAGATACCCCTGAAAATATCACCATTACAGATATACACAGTAAACCTTAAATTTGCGTTTTAATTCCAAATCTCAATTTGTATTCTTGAAATATATAAGTGTTTTTTGTAGAGTAAGTTTGTTTTTTCTTATATGGGTTCAATCCAATTTTGCTCAGGTGACCAAGACGCCCTTGCATCATTTTAGTTTTGATTCGTGCAGCCTGGCAGATACTCAAAAAAAAGCAACCAGCACATCCGTTGGACCATTGACCTGTGATTGCGGAGTGATAAATACCGCCCTTAAATGGAATGGCGGCCTGAATTTTGCTAATTGGGATGCAACCACTATTCAGTCTTTCTTTACCGGCGACTTTACGGTAAGTTTTTATTTTAAACCGGAGAGGAAAGCTACGGGGTTGATGGACATATTATCAAAGCGAAGTAAATGTGGTATTGATAGTTTATTTGCAATAAGTTATTTAGCAGATAATCATACTCTTATTGCAGATCTGAGAGGCAGAGTGGAAAATATTGGTACATTGAGTGTAAAATTAGATGAAAACTATTGTTGGTTTTATGTTGCTTTTACTAAGCAAGGCCAGAAACTAACTCTTTATGTAAATGGTGAAGAAAAAGCATTTAAAATAAATAATTATACCATTTCGGTTCAAAACAGTGGGAAGTTTTCGCTAGCCAATAGCCCATGTCTCGGAGTATCAGACATTAGATTTAATGGTGTATTAGACGAATTAAAACTGTATTCTTCTGCGTTAACTAAAGAGGAAATCAAAAGTCAATATAAGGAAGCGGATAAATTATTGACCAAAGATACCGTAATACTGAAAGGGCAATCTGTGAATATCAGGGCCAATACTTCATGTTCCAATTCGTTTTCATGGTCACCGACAGCCGGTGTTCAGAATCCCAATGCCCAACATACCCGTATCACGCCGGCTTCTACATCAGTATATTATCTTACCACTACTCAAAATGAATGTAAAATTAAAGACAGCATCAGGATTACGGTAGTAGACGCTTCTGTATTGGATTGTAATAATATTAATATTCCCAGTGCGTTTACACCAAATGAGGACGGGCTTAATGATGTGTTCAGGGTAACCAATCATTATGTAATCACAGCAATGAAATCCTTCGAGATATACGATAGATGGGGAGCTAAAATATTCTCAGGCAATTCACCCTTGTCTGCATGGGACGGTAAAATAAATGGTCAGTTGGCTAACCCTGGAATATATGTCTATCATTTAAAATACAATTGCAACGGTAGTGATAGACATAAGAGTGGCAGCTTTTCTTTGATCAGATGAGCAATCACCTGATTTTTTGCTTTAGACCCCTATTCTCTTGCCGGGCTTGCAGAAGGATTTATTCTCTGAAGGCTATTGATATTTAATAGCGGACCATAAAACAGCGCATTTAGGAACAATCTATTCGTGCCATACCAAAAGGCCCTGAAATTCAGATTATCTGGTATAGAAATTATTTTTCCATTTCCAAGAGCATTGATCACTACCGCTGCCGAGTTTTTGATTTGATCCAGGTTGACTTTAGATACATAACCACTCATCAGCGGGTTTTCAGTATACCTCAATGGAGCTGCATAACCGTTTTTGGGATGGTCTAAAAATACCCGCGTAGATTTAAATAAAGGTATCGTGTTTCCCCATAAACCATAAGTCAATGGGTGAGTCTTGTCAAATTTTGATTCAAATATAGCACCGGATAAGGCATCGGTACCGGCATCAGGGCTAATATTGGCATAGGCTCTCATATTGGTAATGGCATCGCCTGACCCCACGGTGGGTTTGATAGTCACTTCTGCCATGCCGTTACTATTAAGCCAAGAAATAGATCGTCCACTGGCTATGATGGTACCCCCATTGCTAAGAAATGTTTTAATTTTTGCTATATGTGCTGGTGAAATACCCGCATAAACTCCGTCTACCAAAATCAATGTGGTGTATTCATTAAAATCAAAATTGGCAAGATGCAATACATCCACCAAAGCCAAAGGCATATTCATTCTTGTATCTAATAAATGCCAAACTTCTCCGGCATCATTCATATCCATACCTTGTCCTACCAGGAGGCAGGCTTTAGGTAATATTAAGGCGGATGATCCGGGAGTGCCCAGATCCACACCACTATGAGCAAATCCGGTGTTTAAATTGAAAATATTGATTCTACAATCATCAGAAATTGTTTTTAACAAATTAAATAGATCATCCGAACCCATATTTTGATTTTGTACGGGAATCAGGATACTGCCTCTGCCGAATTTTTGCAGCTGTACAGGAGCAGGTAATTCTAAATCATTATGAATCAATCTGGCTCGCAATCCCTTTGATAAAATAATATGCAGGCCTTTATGCAAATAATATCCTTTGCCATCCAATAAATAGGCATACTCTGATTTGGAAAAAACATTCAGACTCGGACTGATTTCTCCTGTTATCTCTTTACCCAGCATTTTATTGATATTGTCTGCATCGGATAATTCCTGGTATTGGAGATTAAAGGCTAATGGATAAGTCCAGGCACTGATATCGTAAAATAAACTATCCTCAAATTTGGTTCTCTTCTCCATCATTCCCTTGATCAGGTGATACTGTGGTTGACTGCATGGCACCACAATGCTTTCCTCTTTGAGGTATCCACTTCTGTTTTCATTCAGCTGATATGCCTTGATGTTATTTGCCAGGAGAATATCTATGAACTTATTCATTTTCGCTACATCACCCGGAGATTGCAACAGGTACCCTTTTACGGGATCTTTATCAGCATCCTCTTTGCTGTTTTTATAAAACGATCTTTGATAGTTTAATAATTTGGTTCTTAATTCAACCACTGCTTTATAGGTTGAAAGCGAGGTGGTAACATGATTGCGTATGGCAAATGGAAAAGTCAGCAGGCCATTGTCGGTCTGTTGGCTATGCCCGCGTGAGCTTGCCTGCTCAAACAAAATTCCTACACATCCCTGGGCATCAGGATAGGTAGAACCTTTACCATAATAATAATCGTCGTATCCTTCGCGGGTATAATACAATGAACCAATTTTATTTAATTCAGTCGCATGAAATTTGGCTATCTCTTTGGTAAGCTCCTGATTTATCTTTGGTGTGTTTGGGTTTACTCTGTTGGGTTCTCCTGGCATAAAGAAGAAAGAGGAATTTGATCCTTGCTCATGGTGATCAGTGAGTACGTTTGGTTTCCATTCCTGGAAGAGCTTTACTCTTCCTTTTGATTCAGGTAACTGTTGTGGCATCCAGTCCCGATTTAGGTCAAACCAGTAATGATTGGTTCGGCCCCCTGGCCAGGTTTCATTGAATTCTCGGGTACGTGGATCTGTTACCGAAGTCTGACTTTTATTTGAATTAACCCAGGTTGAAAATCGTTGCAAGCCATCCGGATTAAAACTTGGATCCAATAAAATTATAGTATTCTCTAATAATTTTTCCACTTCTGTATCCGGTGCTGCAGCGAGATAAAAAGCAGTGGCTAGGGAAGCATTACTTCCGCTGGCCTCATTACCATGGATACTGTAGCCTTGATAAAATACCAACGGTACCTTATCTGCATCATTCAGATTTCCTGAACCCATAGCCCATTGGTAATGTAACGATTTTAAGGATTCTAATTTGTCCTGGTTGTTTTTACTGGTAAATATCAATACAATCAGGGGACGATGCTCAAAGCTTCTTCCATATTCTATGAGCTTTACTCTGTTTGATTGGCCAGCGATCAATTTCATGTACTGATACAATTGATCATGACTTACATGTTGTGTCCCGATTTCAAATCCCAAAAAATCTTTTGGGGTGGTGACCCTGGTATCGTATTGCAGGTGTGGTAAATAATAATTAAGATTGACATCCTGGCTATAAGAATATACGACGCAGCTTAATAATAACAATGTGAGATATCTTTTCATCTGATTTGAGTTTAGCAGTCAAATATAATTACCAAATTATTCATTTGATGAAATACCTTTCCATACTTTTGCAAAATGGAGAGGATGCTGATGTATTTGATTATTGCTTTATTTATCATCCTGTTAGGTGTGAATATTTATTTCAGGATTAAAGTACTGAAGACTTTGAGAATCCTGAGAAAATACAATATTGAATTTGACCGGCAATTGGTGTCTGATACACAGCGATTAAATGCATTGATAAAAAATAGCCCCGAAGGCAGTCGCCAGGCTATTTCCGATTTTGCATCTTATATAAAAAAATCAATGGCTATGGCAATAGTATTGATCTTATTGATTACTTTATTTGGAGCAGTTCTAATGTATTACAGAAAGAATGGATGAGAATAGAATAAAGGTTGCACTCATTGGCCTGGGTCATCTGGGTAAAATACATTTGAAATGTATGAAAGAATCTGAATTGATTGACCTGGTTGGGGTATGGGATATCGATAAGGAATTGCAGCAAAAAATATCCGATGATGAAAAAATAGAATATTTTAGCAAGGTAGATCATTTATTGGAACAAGTGCATGCTGTCATCATCGTGAGTCCCACCAGTACCCATGCAGCCTGGGCACAAAAATGCTTGGAATTCAACCGGCATTTTTTTGTGGAGAAGCCGGTTACCGCCACTGTGGAAGAGGCAAATCTTTTATATCATCAGGCTCTGAACAGAAACCTTAAAATACAGGTCGGACATGTTGAACGTTTCAATCCGGCATACACGGTGGTAAAAGACCATATTGGTGAGCCCATGTTTATAGAAGGGCATCGATTGGCCGAATTCAAACCCCGGGGTACCGATGTCTCTGTAGTAATGGATCTGATGATTCATGATATTGACCTTGTATTGAATATGGTAAAACACCCAATAAAAGAGATCAGGGCAAGTGGAGTAGCTATCATGAGTCCCACCCCGGACATTTGCAATGCCCGATTGGAATTTGAGAATGGAGCTACAGCAAATCTCACTGCTTCCAGGATCTCTATGAAACAAATGCGGAAGCTCAGAGTATTTCAATCCGGCCAATATATAAGTATGGATTTGTTAAAGAAGGAAACTCAAATAGTGAAAATTTCCGAAGACCCACCTGCGAACCACCCTTTTAGTTGGCCATTAGATACATTGAATGGTAAAAAATACATTCAAGTGGATATGCCTGAGCCGCCTTTAAACAATGCTATACTGGATGAATTAAACTGTTTTTCTTCTTCGGTATTGCACGATACCATTCCTCCCGTAACTTTAGATCATGGTGTGAATGCATTGAAGGTAGCACAGCAAATTCAGGATCAGATGGAATTAAAGAAAACAATATGAAAGGTGGAATAATTTTTTTATTCTTTACCGTTTTTTTGACTTCCTGCGAGTTTACTAAAGAGCATACACTTAATCCAACCACTTTTAAAGTAACTTCAGTTACCTTGAGAAATGGCAACAATCAATCCATTGCTCATAATATTCGTGACCTCTGGGTTTATATTGATGATCAGTATTTCGGTAGTTTTTCAGTTCCTTTTTCTATTCCCGTCCTCGAATCTGGTCCAAAAAAAATTCAATTGTATCCGGGCATAAGGTATTATGGGATTCTTTCTAAGCCTGAAATTTATACTTTAGTAGCTCCGGCAGAAAAGACACAAGAATTGATCCCAGGTAACACCCTCGACTTGCAACCTGTTTTTTTTTATAAAAATGCTATTTCGGTTTTAGTAGATGAAGGATTTGAATCGGGCTCTGTCTTTCAAAATGACCTCGATAGTTTACCCTCCAGCCAATTCATCAGATCTGCATTGATTTCCCGAGAAGGCAATTATGCGGGTATGGGTACTTTAGACAGGCAAAATAACATCATTGAGACCGCTTCTGTTTTTTTTACCCTTTCCAATAAAAATTCTGTTTTCCTGGAATTCGATTTTAAATCAGATACTGACATTAATGTAGGTATTGTATCTTTTCCATCAAAAATTAAAAACTATTATCTCACTCTTAGGCCTGCCACAGAATGGAAAAAAATATATATCCCGTTGCATGAAGTTTTATTTGAAAATAATGAAAAAAGTTTTCAGCTTGCCTTCAGATGTTCTTTAGCTGATAACCGGGCTACCGGTTATTTTGCAATGGACAACATAAAAGTCTTAACTATTCAATGAGAACCATTCGACTCAGGGACACCATTTTTTATTTTATTGCATCCGCACTTGGATTTTGTATTGCTTTTTGGTTATCCTTTCCCTCCATTTCCTTTTCAATATATCCGGTTTTAATATCGGTTATCCTCTTCGATACTTATTTTTTAGAGGGTTGTATGGATGTATACCGGGCTTCCAGGATGAAAGTACTGCTGGGTTGGTGTATCAGATCTGCAGTCTATCTGCTGTTTGCACAATTGATCTTTTACCCGGTACCGTTTTATTCCTTCTACTCTTTCTGTGTACACTATATGTATTTTTTCCTCATTCCAATGATTTTTAAATTCGTTTATCTCACCTGGACGGCAAACCGGTTAAAGAGGAATAATGTATGGTACCTTACCGTCGTACTTGGACATAATTCAAAAGCAATCCGTTTGGCAACAGAATACAAACCTCAGGGTCAGAACATAGTAGGAAGTCTTGGGGATAAACCCATAAAGGATTTTCCTTATTTGGGAAAATTGGAATTATTAACTGAGGTACTTACTGGAAATAAAATTGAAGAAGTAATCATTGCCCTGGAAAATGAGCAAACGGATCAATTAAACGAGATCCTCACCTTATTGAGATCATCTTTTACGCGGATTTTGGTTAAAATCACACCGGACACATATGATTTTCTTTTAGGTCATATAAAATTGGATGCTTTGTATTCAGCACCCTTGATCGAATTGCCTTCTGGCCAAATGAAGAAATGGCAAAATCTTATCAAACGGACTATGGACATTTTTGTTTCCCTTACTGTGCTCCTAGTTCTTACTCCTGTCATTATTTGGATAGTAATTAAAACAAAATTTTCTTCGAAAGGAAGAATTATCTATTCTCAGGTGAGGATAGGTAAAAATGGTGTTCCTTTTCAGATATATAAATTTAGGTCTATGCATGAAAATGCAGAAAATGGAATACCTCAGCTTTCCTTTGCCGGTGACGACAGATGCACTCCCTGGGGTACGTTTATGAGAAAATGGAGACTGGATGAAATTCCACAGTTCTGGAATGTGCTGAAGGGAAATATGTCCATTGTAGGACCAAGACCTGAACGAGAATTTTTTATTAACCAAATTAAACTTAAAGCTTCTTTTTATCCAAGAATTTTAACAGTTTTACCGGGTATCACCTCTTGGGGACAAGTAAAATATGGATATGCTTCCTCTGTGGATCAAATGATTGAAAGATTAAAATTTGACCTCCTTTATGTTGAAAATCAATCACTAAATCTTGATATTAAAATTATTTTATATACAATACTCGTTCTATTTCAAGGGAAAGGAAAATAATAAAAAATAATTTAAAAAAATGTGAAGATTATTTTCAGAAAATGATGCTATAGTCTATATTTACGCCTTGAAAGGTTCCCCCCCTTTTGAAATCTCCCCCGTTTTCAATAGTCCTTTTAAATAAGGTCATTTATTCATTTGAATTTAAAACCAGAACTAAACAATAAACGAATCTTTTATGAAAAAGACGAATTTTACTATTCATTCATTGACTCGGGTGGCACACTGGTGTATGTCACTCTTACTTATGTTTGCGCTGAGCTCTCAAGCCTCTGCTCAAACCTGTAATTTGGTCTGTAACGACCACGTAAATGCTTCTATGCCCGCAGAAGAATGCTTCCGTACCTTTTCCGCATTGGATTTTATCAACAATCCTGATCTATCTTGCCCTTATGAGGTAGTTCTAAGTTATCCATTTGGAACAAACACATTTGGACCAGCGAATTCTGTTGACCGTTCTCACTTAGGATATACATTTGTATATTCTGTAAAAGATCCGGCTACTGGCAATTCATGCTGGGGTTACGTAACTATTGAAGACAAAGCAGCCCCTGTGCTT
>CAYNIG010000221.1:0-8109 GCA_964396995.1 uncultured Saprospiraceae bacterium
GTAAAGAAAAGGTAAAATGAATTAACAATATGCAACATACGACTTTCGAATTACGATGTATCATTTTTTCATACATCGTAATTCGAATGTCGCATATCGTAAGTTAGTTGCTTTTCTTTTCCGGTTGTTGAGTAATCGTGATTTTCGAACCCTCATTTAAGTATTTATTCAATACCGTTTTTAAAGTGCCAGGGTTAATGGTTTTTATTTTTTCTTCCAAAGACTCCATAGGTATATTGGAGGGGCTGATTTTTAATTGATATACATTTTGTAATTGTCCCATCCAGTATCTATTTTCTTTCATATTCTTTACTTTCCCCTGTCGTTGGGTCTCGGTCACTTTGGTAATATCAGTCTCCAGCGCTCCTGATGCTTTAGCCGCATCAAACACATCCTGAGCCGCTTTGATTAATTCTTCGGTGCGCGGAGGATCACAATTAAATGAAGCGGTAATCGTATAGGTAGGTATTGGCTCTAAATTAGCACCTCCACTTACACCTACACCATATACTCCACCTTTGTCTTCACGTAAAGATTCTCTTAATTTTATCCTGAGTAAATCGATCATTGCACTCAATTGATATCGGTTGAGGTCATTCCATTCAAAAGGGCCATGATAGGTAATGTCTACATACGTTTTTGGGGCTTCGCCTTTTACTAAATTTTTTGTTACGACACCGGAAGGTTTTCTTACCATCAGATCTTTCCACATCTCTTTTCTACCTTTAACGGGGAGATTTCCGAGGTATTCCCTGGCAAGCATTTTTATTTGGTTTTCATCAAAATTCCCAACAAAGGTGAAAGTAAAATCGCTTGCATCACCAAACCTGTCTTTGAAAATTTCATAGGCACGGTCAAAATTGAGTTTATTCAGTTCTTCTTCCGTGGGGATAAGCCTTTCTCTTGGATGGTTTTGGGTTTTTATTTTGTTTGATTCGATGATAAAATAAAACTGCGGATTGGCAGCTATATTTTTAATGAAGCCTTTTTGTTTTTCGACAAACGATTTATAGGCATTGGTGTCTTTTCTGGGTTCTGTGAAATACAAATGAATTAATTGGAAAAGCAATTCCAGATCGGCGGGTGAGGCATTACCATTAAATCCTTCATAATTAGCAGAAATGTATGGCGAAACAGATACTATTTTGCCTGTCAGTCTTTTCTGAAGCTGGACTTCATCCAATTTTCCAAGTCCTGCATTGCTCACCAGTGAAGTGGCAAAACTGGCATCGATATCATCTTTCTCAGGATATTGGGAAGTCCCCCCTGGACTATATGCCGACATCAGTATTTCATCATTTTTAAAATCCGTTTTTTTCAATACTACGGTGACCCCATTCTTTAATACTAACTCTTTCGTTCCGATAAGGTCATTTGTCTTTTCACTCAGGATATCTACTGCTGGTAGATCTTTACTGATCAACGCTTCATTGCTGACTTTATCTTCATAAGGTTTTATGTCCATACTCTTTATATCGTCCAGTAATTTTTTTATATCGGTTTCCGTAGGATAGGCGACTCCTGCTTTTTCGGGTCCGCTTACTAATATTACTCTTGCTTTATCGGAAATCCATTTTTTAGGCAACAAATTTATTTCCACTATATCGATAGTAGAGATCAGTTTTTTAGCAAGTTCAAATTCCTGCTCAGGACTCATAATAAATTCATTTTCGGAAAAATTGGACACACATTTTTCAGCAATACTTTCTGATTCTGTTTTGTCTTTTTCTTTTACTGCAGATTCCAATTGCCTCATTAATTCTTCTTTTTGCCGGGTCAGTTCGGTCGCAGTAAATCCATGCCTTGCAGCCCGTTCACTTTCAATCAATACTGCTTCCATTCCTTTTAAAGCTCCACCATCATTCACTGATGCAAAATTGGTGTACGAATTGAGATTCGCCAGGAAATCCCCATAACCTGAGAATGCAAAATTAAACGGAGGATTAGGTTTTTGACTTAATTCATTAAGTCTTGCACCAATCATTGAGTTGTAAAGGTTTATCATCAGGCTGTTTCTGTAATCTTGTATAGAGGAAGGCTCTTTTTTGTTAAATTTATTAATGACCTGTACAGAACTGGAAGGCAATTCTTTGTCGGTGGCAATCAAGATTTTGGTATCGTCGTGTAATGGAACTTCATATTTTTCTCTTTTTCTCACATTCGCACCGGAGGCAGGGATCTTTGAAAATCTTGTTTTTATTTCTTTCTCCATTTTATCAAGATCCATGTCTCCGACAGCCACAAAAGCCATTAGTTCTGGTCTGTACCAATCTTTGTAATATCTTTTTACTGCTTCATAGTTAACTTTCTCAATGATCTCTGGTTTGCCAATGGGCAATCTGTCTGCGTAATGGGAATTGAATAATAATAAGGGCAATGTTTTTTGTTGTACTCTTTGAAACGGACTCAACCCGGATCTCCACTCCGATACCACGACGCCTCTTTCTTTGTCTATTTCTACCGGGTCGAAAGTCACACCACTGGCCCAATCTTCCATTACCAATAATCCTTTATTTAACTTTTCCGCATCATCTGTACGGGCTTGCAGCATGTAGATTGTTTCATCAAAACCAGTGCGTGCATTAAGGTCTGCGCCAAATCGGGTACCAATGGTCTCCAGATAATCCACTAATTCCTGTTTTTTAAAATTTTTAGACCCATTGAATGCCATGTGTTCCACAAAATGAGCTACTCCCAATTGGTCCGGGTCTTCAGTTATGGAGCCAGTATTTACTGCCAGTCTTAGTTCTACCCGGTTTTCAGGTTTGCTATTTTTCTTTATATAATATTTCATACCATTTGGTAAGGTACCTATTCGGATAGATGGATCTACCGGGATCTTACCATTCATGTCCAGACCCACAGTGGAAGAGACAGGAGGTGTGGTTGTAGAAGGAGCAGCTGTTGGTTGGGTTACGGATGGTGCTGTAGTGGTTGCGGCAGGGATGGTTTTGATCTCTGCCTGGCTTGCCTTTTGTGTAGATTTTGGACTACAGGCTATTACAAAGAACAGAGTAGCCAATACTGATTTGGTGATTAAATTCATAAGCTTCAAATTTATTTTGTTAATGTATTTATAGGAATATCAGCCAGCTGCTGAATTGATTATCAATTATTTAAAACCTTGCATTTGCTGCATTTGTTTCATCATATTACCCATGCCCTTTCCTGAGCTGAGCTGCTGCATCATTTGTTTCATTTGATCAAACTGTTTCATAAATGCAGTGACTTCCATAGTGCTCTGCCCACAACCTTTGGCAATTCTGATTTTGCGATTCATATTAATTAATTCTGGATTGGCACGCTCTTTTGGTGTCATTGACTGAATAATTGACTCCACTTTTTTAAATGCACTATCATTGATGTCGACATCTTTCAGTGCTTTACCCATACCCGGCATCATGGACACCAGGTTTTTGAGGTCGCCCATTTTTTTGATCTGGTTTATTTGATTGAGAAAATCGTTAAAATCAAATTTATTCTTGCGTATTTTCTTTTCCAGTTCTTTAGACTCTTTTTCGTCAAATTGCTCCTGGGCTTTTTCAACCAGTGTGACGATGTCACCCATACCCAGAATTCGCTGGGCCATACGATCGGGATAGAAAACATCAAGCGTATCCATTTTCTCACCCATCGATACAAATTTGATGGGTTTACCTACCGTGTATTTTATTGATAGGGCAGCTCCGCCTCGTGTATCACCATCAAGTTTGGTTAGCACAACGCCATCATAATTAATTGCTTCATTAAAAGCTGCAGCTGTGGTCACCGCATCCTGGCCAATCATCGAATCCACTACGAATAATGATTCAGTAGGATTTATGGCAGTTTTGATGTTTTTTATCTCGGTCATCATCACATCATCCAATGTGGTACGGCCTGCAGTGTCAATAATCACTACATCATGACGATTTTGCCTGGCATAGGTTATGGCGTGTTCTGCAATTTCTATTGGATTTTTATTCTCAATTTCTTTGAAGATGGCAACATTAATTTGCCCGGCAAGGGTTGACAATTGATCTATGGCTGCAGGTCTGTACACATCACAAGCAACCAATAAAGGGTTTTTTCCTTTTTTGGTTTTTAAATAATTGGCCAGTTTGGCGGAGAAAGTAGTTTTGCCAGACCCTTGCAAGCCAGCCACTAAGACCACTCCGGGCTCTCCTTTGATATTAATTCCAGCAGTTTGACCACCCATCAGGTTGGTGAGTTCATCAAAAACAATTTTGATCATTAACTCACCGGGTTTCACCGCTTTTAAGACATTTTCAGTGCCCAGTGCCTTGTCTTTTATATTGTCTGTAAATTCTTTCGCTATTTTATAGTTTACATCCGCAGCTACCAGAGCTCTCCTGATTTCTTTAATGGCTTCAGCTATATTGAGTTCAGTGAGTTTATTTTCACCTTTTAAAAACTTAAAGGCATTATCTAAATTTTCGTGAATAGATTCAAACATGCTTAATTCTTATTTTTTTGCAAAAATAGATGAAAATATGGTGGTATGGGAGGGTGATTTTTATATATTTAATACATGAAAAGTTTTGTTTTTTATTTATTGGTGCTCAGTGGATTGCTGATCATTTCTTGTAAACAAGATGCACCGGATGAAACTACAGACCACCCTATACCGGTATTTGATCCCGGAAAGTCAGATCCAGAGGCAATACGGGTGGCCGATGATTTGATTACTGCCTGTGGTGGAATGAATAACTGGGATAGTATCAATGTAATTAAATATAATTTTTTTGGAAGGAGATGGCATTTGTGGGATAAAAAAAATCAAATGGTCAGAATTGAAAACACCGGTAATGATACTAAATTGATACTCAATATTAAGACCAGGAATGCCAAAGTGTTTAAAGATGGCAAAGAATGGACAGATGCCGATACGCTAAAAAAGTACTCTGAAGCAGCATACAAACAATGGATAAACGACAGTTATTGGCTAATGATGCCATTTAAAGTAAAAGACGGTGGTGTGAGACTAAAATATATAAAGGAAGATACCACCCAGACCGGCATCATGGCAGATGTAATCGAATTGCAATTCGATAGTGTAGGTGTGACCCCGCAAAATAAATATCATCTTTGGGTTGGTAAAAACAGTAACCTGATAGCGCAATGGGCTTACTTCCCTAAAGTGACGGATACCGTAGCTTCCATCATCAACCCCTGGGATAATTATTTAAAATATGGTGGAGTATTTTTATCATCAGATCGTGGTACTAACAGGCAGTTTACAGGAATTAAAGTATTTCCGTCAGTCCCCAAATCGGTATTTGAAAATTTTGACCCTATAGACTTTGAGAAGATGTGAAGTTTTTTTCTGACGCGTTAAATTTTCAATTTGTCTTTAATTTAAACCTAACTTTAGTTTGAAAAAATAGCATTATCATATGAAAAAAGTGTCATTTTTTATAATATTTGTTACATTGTCTTGGTGGGTTAATGCACAAATCCAGAAAGATCATACTTTGTCTGTAATGATCGATGGAAAAGAGTTTACCGGACAGCCACAAAATCTGAAATTCGGAGGCTACAGGTACATTACTACCAGTTCTTCCAAGCCCGACCAGAATCTAAGAATTTGGATTGCCGGCTGGGATGGAGGCTATATTTATGAACCGGGATTGTACCTGGTGGTACACGGAGATAAACCGGATACCAAAGAAAACATGAAAAAAGTCGAAGATTATACAAAATATAAAGGGATAGCCGCCATAAAATATGTGATAGAAACCAAAGCTCCGCGTATGGAATACCACGTGGGCTACAGTGACAATAATAACGAAGCAATTGAAGTAAAGCGTACTGATGACGGTTTTTTGGAATTTAATCTCAATTGCACACTTAATGGCACCTGGTGGAAGGAAAAAACATCAGCTACTGTTTTTGGCGGGCTGGGTCGATTAACAGATAAAATGAAAGACAAAGCCATTACCAATGCCAGTGGGTTTGAGCAGGATATAGATCCTGAAGGAAATGGCTATAAAAAACAAAAAACTGAGGATAAGATTGTATTGAAAGATGGCAAAGTAAGGCTTAAATTAACTCCTGAGAAATGATTTTGCGCCTACCATTAAACTGTACTAAATTTTGATTTCCACATTCAGAAATCATTCCATCCTTTTTTGCTTATTTTTGCACCTCAATTTATAAATAGTACAGTATAGTTATGTCTCAACCTTTTGACTTAGAAATAATCAGAGCAGTATATGCTGCATACGGTGAAAAAATAAATCTTGTTCGCCAAACTCTTGGCCGGCCACTTACTCTGGCTGAAAAGATTTTATATTCTCACTTGCATGCTGATTCTCCATTGCAAGAATATAAAAGAGGTGAAGACTATGTATTCTTTGCCCCGGACCGGGTAGCGATGCAGGATGCCACTGCACAAATGGCTCTATTGCAGTTTATGCTGTGTGGCAGAGATAAAACTGCGGTTCCCACTACAGTACATTGTGATCACCTCATCCAGGCAAAGTCTGGTGCTGATACGGACTTAAAAACCGCATTGGATAAAAACTCTGAAGTTTTTGCTTTTCTAAGTTCCGTTTCAGATCGATACGGAATAGGATTTTGGAAGCCCGGTGCCGGCATCATTCACCAAATCGTATTGGAAAACTATGCTTTCCCCGGCGGGATGATGATCGGTACTGATTCTCATACGCCTAATGCCGGAGGCTTGGGTATGGTTGCCATAGGGGTGGGTGGGGCAGATGCCAATGATGTAATGAGTGGTATGGCATGGGAGCTCAAAATGCCTAAACTGATTGGAGTAAAACTTACAGGTAAATTAAATGGTTGGGCTTCACCTAAAGATGTAATCTTAAAAGTGGCAGGTATCTTGACCGTGGAGGGTGGTACAGATGCCATAGTTGAATATTTTGGGGAAGGGGCAGAATCCATGTCATGTACTGGCAAGGGCACTATTTGTAATATGGGTGCTGAGATTGGTGCTACTACATCTACTTTTGGCTATGATGAATCTATGGCCAGGTATTTACGAGCAACCGGCCGGGCCTCCATCGCAGATTTAGCAGATGGTATTGCTGAACACCTTACCGGTGATGCGGCATGCTATGCAAGCCCTGAAAAATATTTTGATAGAGTAGTAGAAATAGATCTTAGTGAGCTGGAACCTCATGTAAACGGACCATATACTCCGGATCTGGCATGGCCTATTTCACAATTTGCCACTGCAGTAAGAGAAAAAGGATATCCTGCAAAATTAGAGGTTGGACTGATAGGTTCATGTACCAATTCTTCGTATGAAGACCTGGATCGGGCAGCATCCATCGCGAAACAAGCAAAAAATAAAAAATTAAAAGCCAAATCAGAATTTACCATTACCCCCGGATCGGAACAAATAAGATATACCGTAGAAAGGGATGGAATTTTAAATACATTTGAAGAAATAGGTGGAGTAGTACTGGCCAATGCATGCGGACCCTGTATCGGTCAGTGGGCCAGACATACAGATGATCCGAATAGAAAAAATTCAATCATCACTTCATTTAATAGGAATTTTGCAAAAAGAAATGATGGGAATGTGAATACCCATGCTTTTGTGGCGTCTCCGGAAATAGTTACTGCTTTGTCTATTGCCGGCGATCTGACTTTTAATCCACTAACGGACACTTTGATTAATGAGGATGGAATGGAAGTAAAACTGGATCCTCCCACAGGTGACGAATTGCCTTCAAAAGGCTTTGATGTTAAAGATGCAGGCTACCAGGCTCCGGCAAATGATTCTTCTGTTAGTATCATAGTGAAAGAGGGCAGTGACCGGTTGCAATTATTGACCCCGTTTAAACCCATTACGAATGATCAGGTACAAAACATGCGCGTGTTAATAAAAGCTAAGGGCAAATGCACTACCGATCATATTTCTATGGCAGGACCGTGGCTCAAATACAGAGGTCATCTTGAAAATATTTCAAATAACTGTTTGATAGGAGCTATAAATGCATTTAATGGTGAAGCTAATAAAGTATTGAATTATTCTACAAATGAATATATGGCAGTACCCGATTCAGCAAGAGCTTATCAAAAAGCCGGGGTTGGTACCGTGGTGTTTGGTGAATTTAATTATGGTGAAGGATCATC
>CAYNIG010000222.1:0-8058 GCA_964396995.1 uncultured Saprospiraceae bacterium
TGTAACATCTAAAGAGATAGGGGGAGAATTCAGATTATTAAATCGTAGAATTACATTGGATGTGACCGCTTATGATCAGCAATCAAAAGGCCAGGTAATTACAGTGAAAGTGCCTAACTCTACCGGGTTCCCTAACCTGTTAATAAATGTTGGTGAATCTAAAAACTGGGGATATGAAGGAGATTTAAAATTATCTATACTTCAAAGTTCAAAATTGAAATGGGATGTGGGTATCCGATATTCATATAATGACAACAAAGTGGTGGATCTTTTCCCGGGAGTTACCAGTTTCCAATTAGCTGATGGATTTAGCTATGCTAACACCAATGTAATAAAAGGTGAACGATTTCCTATGCTAAGAACAGATGGCTATACTTATGCTCCTGATGGATCTGGCAGAAGATTAGTAAATTCCGCTTCAGGTTATCCGATTAGAAATACAGCTTTATTAGACAGAGGGGGTGTACTTCCCAGACACATCGCAGGTGCTGGATCTAAGCTTGAAATTGGAGATATAGCATTTTCATTCAATTTTGAGTATAGAGGTGGTAATGTCTTTTTTAGTGATTTAGGCAGACAAATGACCTTTACAGGTTCAGGAGGATGGACAGAAAACAGGGATCCTCATATATTCCCCAATTCTGCTATTCTTGGTGCTGACGGCAAAACAGTAAGTGAAAATAATGTTCAGGTTAGAGAACCGGAATATGGTTTGTGGGTAGACAATTACCGCTTGATTTCAGAAAATTTTGTGGCTCCGGGATGGTTTATCAAATTAAGAGATATCAGCTTAGCGTGGAATTTACCTCAAGGATTATTAGGTAAAACTAAGTTTATATCAGGAGCGTCGATCTCATTATATGGCAGAAATCTGCTTACTATAGTGGATAAATTAAATTATTATACTGATCCTGAATTTAGCCGTGTTACCAATGGTGGTGATTTATTTTCATTGTTAAATGGAACCGGATTAGGAAATGGGGTAGGTATAAACAGTACTGGTCAGACTCCTCCGGTAAGACAATATGGTGTAAGTATAAATGTTGGTTTTTAATCTGACTTATTATTGTAATTATAAAAAATATAAAAGATGAAAAAGATATTAAATTTTAATATATTCTGCCTGATCCTTTTACTAACTAGTTGTACCGAAGATTTTTTGGATATAAACACCAATCCCAATAGCTTACCTTCGGCCACTCCTTCATTTGTATTTACCAATGCAGTGAATACCACATCAGCTAATATGGTTGGTATTAATGAGACCGGTTCCTACTGGTCTGGTCAATGGACCCAATCTAATTCATACATTCTTTCACCTGAAACTTTTAATTATCAGTTTACTGATGGAAATTTCAATTTTTGGGATGGTTTTTATAATAATTTGGAAGACTATGAATATGTAATCCAAAATGCTGCATCCAGCGGCCAAAAATTTCTAAGTGGTCCTTCTAAAATAATGAAAGCATATGTATTTCATACCTTAGTAGACCTTTATGGAGATGTACCGTACAGCGAAGCTTTAAAAGGGGTTGAGGCATTGGCTCCAAAATTAGATAACCAAAAGACGGTATATGAAAACCTTATTACTTTATTAGATGAAGCAATTTCCGAAACAAAAGCAAATCCTTTTGAAAGTGCATTTGCTTCTTCGGACATAGTATTTAAAGGTAACAACTCAAAATGGGTTAAATTTGCTAATTCTTTAAAATTAAGACTTTTAAATCACCAGTCTCGTGTAAGTGGTCGGGAAGCCTATTTAACCACCGAATTAAATAAAATTAATACAGAAGGTTCTGGGTTTATAACCGGTGAAGATGTTGGAATAGGAGGTTCTTCATTTTTTGTAGCCACCGCAGGTAAATTGAATCCTGTTTATGACAGATGGGGTTATGATGCCAATGGGGCGGTTAGAGCTTTGGCAAGGTATCCAAGGCCGACGAAATTTTTATTTGATCAACTCATCGCTGCCGATGATACTCTTCGATTGAAAAGATTGGCATACGCAAAGGGTGGGGAAAATGGAAATACGCCGGGCAAAAGTGCTGTTGCTGAAAATATATCAAATTATGTAGGTGTTCCGTTTGGCGTGGCTTCTGGATATACAGCCCCGTCTTCTTCATATATTGGACCCTCATTGATCGTTAAAGGGGAGTTTAATCGCCCATTTATTATTATGACAGCCGGTGAGATACAGTTTAATCTTGCTGAATTAAAGCAAAGAATACCAGGTATCGCTCAATCGGGAACAGCACAATCTTATTATGAAGAAGGAGTAAAACAATCTTTCAGATCTCTTGGGGTAGCATCAGCTTCTGCCGCTGCAACTGCTTTACTTACAAGTGGTAAGGATCTTAGTGATTGGACAGCCTCCACAGATAAACTTAAGGCTATCGCCCAACAAAAATGGATAGCTTTGGCCAATTTCAGTGGTTTAGAAGCTTGGACTGAATATAGAAAAAACAATTTCCCAGTGACTCCACAATCACCTGGGGTTAGTGGAAATCAGAGACCTGTTCGTTTATTTTATCCTAATACAGAATCAGGATCTAATTCAAATATTGCTTCAGCTGGCACCATAAATGTATTCTCTACCAGACTTTTCTGGGATATAGATTAATAGTTTTAAATCTAATTCTTCTATAAAAGCCTGACCATTTGACCAATGGTCAGGCTTTTGTTTTGGAAGAAAACGCAAATTTTAAATAATTTCGAATTAATCCTATTTTTTGATTCCTGGTCAGGAATATATGCCCGGGATTTTAGGGTAAAAGACCTACCTTATGTCTTCGTTTTGAATTCTGTAAAGACTTCATAATAAGCGAGTTATTAATCAATGTCAAGGGTAAAGAATAAAATTATTCTTGACTCCCAGTCAACAAGAAAGGTTTGGAATTCGTTATTAGTTTGAATTTTGTCTTACTTTTAACCCTTAAACTGAATCCTGATCATACCGGGACATTTTTGAAAAACAAAACTGTCGCTAAGTGAAAGGTTTACTCAGTTTTGTCAATTTGAAATTTTAATTTAGTGTAATATGAAAAGACTCATTACTATCAGTTTAATGCTGCTTGCCGTATTTATGGCAAGAACTACGTTTGCTCAGAAAGTGAGCGGCACCGTTTCCTCTGCTTCAGATGGCCAGCATCTGATTGGGGTAAACGTACAAGTGAAAGGTACTTCTGTCGGTACCGTTACCGATGAAGAAGGAAAATACACCATAGATGCGGATGGCAAAAGCGTATTGATTTTTAGCTATTTGGGCTTCAGTACTATTGAACAAGCCGTAAATGGAAGATCAACTGTTGATGTCAACCTCAGCGACGATGTTAAAACGATTGACGAAGTGATCGTAACTGGATATGGATCACAGATCAAAAGAGATCTTACCGGCAATATTGCCAGGATTAAAGCCAGTGACATTCAAAATGTTCCGGTAAACAGTGTGGAATCATTATTGCAAGGCCGGGCAGCGGGAGTGCAGGTCAATGCAGGTACCGGCAAATTGGGTCAGGCAATGCAAATCAGGGTCAGAGGCAACTCATCAGTGTCTGCTTCAAACGAGCCCCTTTATGTAGTGGATGGTATCCCGGTAACTACAGCCAATCTGACCAATACGGTTGGGGGATCTACCAACGGTTTAGTGGATATTAATCAATTGGATATTGAGTCAATTGAAATTTTGAAAGATGCATCCGCCGCCTCTATTTATGGCTCCCGTGCTTCCAATGGGGTAGTTCTCATTACCACTAAAAAAGGTAAAGAAGGCCGTACTAATGTAAATGTGGGTGTCCAGTATGGATCCAGTAAGCCTACCAGGACCGTAGATTTTCTGAATTCAGCACAATATATAGATTATTATAAAAAGGCAGCAGCCAATTCGGATCGAATAGACAAATACGATCCTGCTGATCCGGATTCCTGGTCCACCTATTTAAATGACGGTATTCTTGGTTTCTACAGCTTGGGTACGTATGGAACTCCTAACCAGGCCGATACAAAATGGGACGAATTGGCATTTCAGGATGCACCTACCAAACAGATCGATTTGAGTTTTGATGGTGGAAATTCAAAAACTAAATTTTTTGCCTCCGGTCAGCTTCTTGATCAGGATGGAATCATGGTAGGCAATCATCTTAAAAGAATTACAGGAAGAATAAATCTGGATCACGAAGTAAGTAAGAGACTAAACATAGGTCTCAATATGGGCCTCACCAAAACTATAAATGAAAGGTTAAGTGGGGACCGCCAATTTGATAATCCTCTGCAAATAGTCGCTCTGACTCCGTTATCTCCTTTAAATGATCCAAGCACAGGTTTGTTGATCGGATCATTGCCTGGTGACATCAATGTACCGGTTTATTACAATCCCCTGTTAAACATAGGAAATCAATACAATAACACTTATAATCATAGAAATTTATCTAATGCATATGGAGTGATTAAATTATTACCCGGGCTTTCATTCCGGTCAGAATTGGGATTGGATCTGACCAATCAAAACGAAGAATCCTATAGCAATAGCTTCACTCAGAGAAATACGGGATTCCCATTGGGCACAGGTTCAAACTATTTTACCAGAGTTGAAAATATAAATACCAATAATTTCTTTACCTATGATAAACTCATCGGAAGTGTACATAATCTGAATGTTACTGCCGGTATGTCTTATCAGCAATCCAAGCAGAACTTTAGTTTTGTTACCGGTACTGATTATCCATCCGATGCCTACAAAAAAATAGCATCCGCTGCAAAAATCACGGCCGGGTCATCTACAGAGACGAATTTTAGTTTCTTATCTTATTTTGCAAGGGCTAATTACAAACTTTCCAATAAATATTTATTAGGCTTAAGTGCCCGTATAGACGGCTCCTCCAGGTTTGGTGCCGACAGCAGATATGGATTTTTCCCTGCGGTTTCAGCCGGCTGGGTGGTTTCTGAGGAAAAGTTTTTACAAAAGCAGTCTTTAATTAGTTTTTTAAAATTAAGAGGAAGTTATGGAGTAACAGGTAATTCTGAAATAGGCAATTTCCCACAGTTAGGTTTGTTTCAGGGAGATGCCGGATATGCTGCCCTTCCGGGCCAAAGACCTACTCAATTAGGAAATCCTGACCTAAAATGGGAAACTACCAACCAAATGGATCTGGGTATAGACTTTGGATTATTTAATGACCGCATTAATGGTGAGATAGATATTTATCAAAAGAAAACAGATGGCTTACTCCTTAATGTAAATGTACCTGCTACCACTGGATTTTCAACCATTACCAAAAATGTTGGCAAACTGGAAAACAAAGGATTTGAATTGTCTTTAAATGGAACAGTAATCAACGGGTCTTCATTTAAATGGAATATGGGCGTGACCCTTGGAATTAATGAAAACAAGATCACTGATTTGCAAGGCCAGATCATTGAAGGTGGTTTAAATAGCATGAGCCGTGCCATGGAAGGTCAACCCCTGAGTACATTCTTTACTGTGGAATACGCGGGTGTGGATCCTGCCAATGGAAATGCACTGTGGTATAAAAATGCTAAGAATACAGATGGTACCATTGACCGAAGTACTACCAGCAGCTATACTCAGGCTCAGAGAGTAGTCGTGGGTAATGCATTGCCCAAATGGATTGGTGGCCTTACCAGCAATATCAGTTTTAAAGGCCTGGAGTTTTCAATGCTTTGGAACACCGTTCAGGGCAATCTGATCAATTTTTATGGTGCCGGTAGATTTAGTTCTGCAAATGGAAGATTTGAAGACAACCAGACCGTAGATCAGTTGAATAGCTGGACACCTGAAAACCCCAATACCAATATTCCGGAAGCCAGGTTTTACAAAAACAACGGGGCACAGCCTTCTAATAGATTTATCCAGGACGGTTCCTTCGTGCGTCTAAGGAATGCTACTTTATCGTATAACCTACCTGCCTCCGTTTTGAGAGCGGTGAAAATACAGGGGGTGAGGGTATTTGTAACGGGTTTAAATCTATTGACTTTTACTGACTATACCGGATGGGACCCGGAAGTAAACTCTGATGATATTGTTACCAATATTGCCCAGGGTTACGATTTTTATTCACCTCCGTTGCCCAAAACCATTATGGGTGGTATAAACTTTAGATTTTAATTTTTAAAACACAGAAAAATGAAAAAACTAATATATATAATTTTAGTGCTTGGCCTGGCAGCATGTGATAAAGAGTTGAATATAAAACCAACTCAGTCCATTGATGAAGTAAACGCATTAGCTACTGCCCAGGATGTAAAAGTGACTCTTATCGGAGCTTATGATGGATTTACCGATAATGATGTAATGGGTGGTGGTTTTGCTTATACCGGTGAGTTATTAGCAGATGAAAGAGAAGTCATTTTTGGAGGTACGTTTACTACTCTCGATGAGATGTGGAATAAATCATTGACAGCAGGTAATACCCAGATCCTGGCCACATGGAGAGATGCCTACATTGCCATCAACAGGGCAAATAATGTTCTTTCAGCATTAGACAAATTAACTGCCACTGATAAAAACCAGGTAGAAGGTGAAGCAAGATTTATACGTGGTTCAGTTTATTTTGGATTGGTCGGTCTGTTTGGAAAAGCATGGGGTGATGGTGATAACAATACTAATCTTGCTGTACCTGTAGTTACGGCTCCCACACGTGCCGTTACCGACCAGGATAATCGACCACGGGCAAGCGTTGCAGCGGTGTATACTCAGATCATTGAAGATTTGACCAAAGCACAGTCTTTATTACCTGATGCTGCTGAAAATAAATCTTTTGCTACCAGAGATGCAGCTACTGCTTTATTGGCCAGAATTTACCTGATACAGGGAAATTTTGCTGCCGCACGGGAGGCTGCAAATAAGGTAATTAATTCAGGTCACCAGGAGCTCTCTGCCACTTTTGAAGAAATTTTTGATGATCAGTCCGAAGGTTTTTCATCAGAAGTAATATTTGGAACTTTTATCAATGAACAGGATGGTATTAATTCCATGAATACTTATTATGCACCGGCTGCCTTCGCCGGAAGAGGTGATATCAGGGTGCAAAACAAACACATTGCCTTGTATGATACGGATGATCCTAGAGGAAAATACTTTACTACCGCATCTAACAGATTGTTCACTAATAAATTTAATGACCAGTTCGGTGATGTACCGGTAATTCGCCTGGCCGAAATGTATTTAATACGGGCCGAAACCAATTTTAGATTAAATACAAATATAGGGGCACAGCCTTTGGAAGACATCAATACCATTCGTACCCGGGCTGGAGCTCAGCCATTGGCAGCAAATGCAATTACATTAGATAAAATTATTGCCGAAAGAAAACTGGAGTTGGCGTTTGAGGGATTAGCCTTGTCTGATGTTAAAAGACTTAAAAAATCCGTTGGAACTTTACCTTTTAGCGATCCCAAACTGGTGTGTCCTATTCCCCAGAGAGAAATTGACACCAACAAATCTCTTACCCAAAACCCGGGCTATTAACAGCTATACACTAGCATTCATTAGTATTGCAGTCGGGTTAATTTACATTTTTGATTAAAATAAAAAGGGCTTTAGTATTTTCTAAAGCCCTTTTTTTATTAAAAATAACTTAAAATTTATTAATACAATTTGTAAAAAAATTAGAATTTATTCATTTATGTTTTTAATTTATCATAATATTATTTCGTATTTTTAAAATATTCAGCTAATAATTATGAACCGATTTGTGGTTTCTATTTTTCAAGAAATAAAATTATTTTTAACACTTGTCGACAAAAGTGGTTATTAAATCGTTAAGATTTTAAAATTTGTCATAAATTCAAGCTTCAAACTAAATCATGTCCATCAGGTGGCATAATGTGCAGAAGTGCACCTTATTTCCTTTGATAATAAAATCGACTCTACTCTCTCAAATTGAAAAGCAATTTAATTTAGTGTAATATGAAAAGACTCATTTTGTTCGCTTCGATGCTTTTAATAGCATTGAATTTTACTTATGCACAACGTACCATTAAGGGTAAAATCATCGATACCAAAGGTGAATCCCTGATAGGTGTTGATGTTTACGCAAAGGG
>CAYNIG010000223.1:0-8054 GCA_964396995.1 uncultured Saprospiraceae bacterium
ACCAATCCACCATAGAGGTGACTTTCCCACGATACTCCCGGCTGGCTTGGCAATACCCCGTATAACATTCCACTGTAAAGTACGGTCACTATCAATAACAAAATAATTGATTTTAAATCCCGCCTGAATATTCCGTTCCAGAATACAAAAGCTACCAGACCATAGATCACCCCACTGGCACCAATGTGCACGGAATTTCCTCTGGCCAGAAACCAAACTGCAGTTCCGGTCAATACCCATATCAGGGTTAGACTGGCCCATGCTATTTTTCGATAAAAATAGAACAACATCAATAATAATACGATCATTGGAGCAGAATTAGACATGATGTGATCCCAGCCACCATGCATCAGCGGAGAAGTGAAAATCCCTTTCCAGCTTTCAGAATACCTTGGAATTATGCCCCATTCAGAAGTATTGAAAAAGGGCATAGCTTGCAATAAAAACCCACCCCATACAGCAGCCATGATTAAGAAGGTATTCTTTACCGCTGGTAAAAACCGATTTGATTTCATACTTCAAATTAAGTGTAAATCAGCAAAAAAAGTTTCAATTTATCGACCAACTATTTCTTCGTATGAATAAAGAATGGTTATAATGATACCAGGGGGTGTTGGGATTAGTCATTCACCGCCGGTTAAAAACACCATATTTTGTATTCTAAATCTCCCTTTGCCGACATGGGTCTCTGGACACTAAGACAAGATCTTTACCATATCCAACATTACCGGATTTATCCTGAGATTGTGTTTCGTAGCTTGTTCAAATTTAGTGTATTCAATCTTATTATGAATTTGGCCTACCATTATACCCTTCATCCCTTCACGCAACGCCTTCACTGCTTCCATACCTAATCTTGAGCCTAAGACCCTATCAAATGCAGTAGGTCTTCCTCCTCTTTGTAAATGACCCAATACGGTAACCCTCATATCATAGTGTTTAAATTTTTTCTTTACTTCTTCAGCTATTTCAAAGGCTCCACCCGTCTTTTCCCCTTCAGCCACGACTACTATACTGGAGGTTTTTTTACTCTTGTAATTTTTATCCAGGGTTTTAATCAATTCATCTATATTGGTTTTAGCCTCTGGAATAAGTACAGCCTCTGCTCCCGATGCAATTCCGCTCCTCAAAGCAATAAAGCCTGCATCGCGACCCATCACCTCTACAAAAAATAATCTATTGTGTGAGTTAGCAGTGTCTTTGATATTGTCTATACAGTTCATGGCTGTATTTACAGCGGTATCATATCCCAGCGTGAAATCTGATCCATAGAGATCATTATCTATAGTACCCGGCACCCCGACAATAGATACAGGATATTCGCTTCCGAATACAGATGCACCGCTAAAAGTACCATCACCACCGATGGCGACCAAACCTTGTATTCCATGTTTTTTGAGCTGAGCAAAAGCTTTTTTTCTACCTTCAGGTGTTCTGAATTTTTCGCTTCGTGCACTTTGAAGTATAGTACCTCCAAGTTGTAATATATTGCTTACATCTTTGGAATCCATTTTCCTTATTTGACCCCTTATGAGACCACTGTATCCCCGGTCTATACCATAGACTTCCATTTTGTAATAAAGTGCTGTACGCACCACGGCACGTATACAGGCATTCATTCCGGGAGCATCACCACCCGATGTAAATACCGCTATCTTTTTGATTTTAGATCTGCTATTTATTATTTTGTTTTCCGTCATAATTTTTATTTAATAGTTAGCCCTTCCATTCCTTCTTCCTCATTTACTCATAAATATCTTCTTCTGATTAATTTTATAAACTCTGTTGCTTTTTCCCTGCGATCATCATGATCCCATTTGAATTGAATGGCAGGCCCGTTGCCAAGTATATTTTGTGCTTCTTCATAGGATTTTAGGTTGTTTAGTTCGTTTATGGTAATATCAAATAAAGTCTTTTGACCACCAAAGAGGGTATTCATTATTTCCAATTTGTCATTCAGGCCTATACCCCGGTTTATATCTTTCAGCGGCAATTCATTCAATTTATCAGACAAGTCATTCCCTTTTTTTATTTCAAACAACTCCCCTATAGATACAGGTATATTGCTTGCTTTTGAACCAGGTGTATTACTTACTGTTTTTATTTCATTCGTCACCACTGGGGTCATTTCTTTTACAGGATCTGACACATTGATTTTTACCTCTTCTCTAAAAAGCGGTTCATAGATATTGGGTGGAGATTCTTTCTCTTCAGTAGGAGTTTCTGTTTTTATATCCGGACTGAATTTAAATTCCAGCGTTTTTTGAATCACTTCCTTTTCAACCGGTTTTTCAGTTGGAGTAAAAACAGGACTTTTTAATTCCGGTATCGTATTTACTTCAGCAGTATAGTAAATCTCATACAGTTCCCTGAGGTAATTTAATATCAGATCCCTTTCGAGTGTACTCAATCGGGCGTTTGACTCCAGCGACTGATGCATGGCATTCAATCTGGATAGAATGGTTTTAGCCTTTATTAGATCCATACACGTTAGAAATTTATATCACTAGTTTGTCGGCCGCAAATTTAACCCAATTAAGTCATATAGGGTAGAAGTTATAAATTCGGTCTCCGGCTTCCACATCGTACATAAATCTATACCAATTGTAATTTTCAAAAATGTGGTTTTGCAGGAATACGCTTATACCATCCCTGAATTTATTTTGTGAGAAATACATGATTTTACATCTTGTATACTTGCTTACCTTTGATCCTTTATGTTTTTAGAACCCAATTTTAAAGGTCAGCGAAGCGGATGGATTGAAGTAATCTGTGGATCAATGTTCTCAGGAAAAACAGAGGAACTCATACGTAGAATCAAGCGTGCCAAAATTGCCAATCAAAAAGTAATCATTTTTAAACCGACCAATGACATTCGTTACGATGAAAAGCAAGTGGTATCTCATGACCAAAACTTTATTGAATCCATGCCGCTGATGTATTCAAAAGATATACTTAAGCATAGTGCCGGGATGGAGGTCGTCGGAATTGATGAGGCTCAATTTTTTGATATGGATTTACCCGATGTCTGCAGGCAGATAGCATTGCGGGGAATAAGAGTGATTGCTGCCGGATTGGATATGGATTATTTAGGACGGCCATTCGGACCGATACCACATTTACTGGCCACTTCAGAATACATCACCAAAGTGCATGCCATATGTCCCCATTGTGGCAATCTGGCTACCCATTCATACCGGCTCTCTGATGAAACGGATACGGTAGTGTTGGGGGAAAAGGATAAATATGAACCCCGCTGCCGGACCTGTTACCATATGGGCAATATTCTCAATTTCAACAGGTAACGAATAAACGGTCACATGCTTACTTGATTTTGCAAGTGTTTTGAAGAATTTCAGAGTTCTTAATAGTTAGGTAGCCAGAAAAAATTACTTTTAGCTTTCCATATATTTATATTCATATGACATCTAAATTTCAAATTCTATTGGTTGTATTTATTTTTGCTGAATCTATACTGGCACAGGATAAATTAAACCGCCCAAAATTAATAGTCGGTATCGTAGTAGACCAGATGCGTCAGGATTACCTTTATCGTTATTATGATAAATATTCAGAAAATGGATTCAAAAGAATACTGAAAAATGGCTTTTCCTGTGAAAACCTGCACTATAATTATGCACCTACCGTCACCGCTCCCGGCCACGCAAGCATATACACCGGTACTACACCGGCCTATCATGCTATAATTGGAAATGAATGGTTTCAGCGATACAGTAGAAAATCCATGTACTGTGTGGATGATGAGACCGTATCCGTGGTAGGAAGTGCTAATAGTATAGCCGGGAAAAAATCGCCTAAAAACCTGGTTGCCAGTACGATCAGTGACGAATTGAGATTGTTTTTTTATAATAAATCTAAAGTAATAGGGTTATCCATTAAGGACAGAGGGTCAATTTTACCGGCAGGACACAATCCCACTGGTGCATATTGGTATGACGATCAATCAGGTAATTTTATCACCAGCACCTATTATAGAAAAAATTTGCCTGATTGGGTCAATACATTTAACAATGAAAAATGGGTGGCAAAATAATTAAGCGAAGGCTGGAATACATTGAAACCAATACATGAATATACTGAAAGTGCTGCCGATTTAAATCCTTACGAAGGTAAACTCTCCGGAGAAAAGAATCCTGTTTTTCCCAGAGTATTTGATATGAACAAACCCAATTATGGTACTATTAATGTTACTCCTCACGGCAATACAATGCTTACGGAGATTGCCCTCAGAGCCATTGAAGGAGAATCCATGGGACAGGATGACATCACCGATTTATTGGCAATAAGTTATTCTGGCCCGGATTATGCCGGACATTTATTTGGCTTGCAGTCAGTGGAGATTGAAGATATTTATTTGAGACTGGATCTGGAAATTGCCAGGCTGTTAGAATATCTTGATTCAAAGGTGGGTAAAAATCAATACGTGTTGTTTATAAGTGCCGACCATGCTGTAGCCCAGGTACCGCAATTTTTAATAGATCAAAACTACAGCGCAGGTTATTTTAGTAGTACCGCTATGCTTGATTCCCTTAAAAAAATGCTTTCCGGAAAATACGATCCCAATATTATCGATGGGATGAGCAATCACCAGATTTATCTCAATGAAGATCGTATAACATTTAAAAAACTTAACAGGCCAGCTATTGTATCTGATATTAAATCTTTTATTCAAAATATTCCCGGAGTATTCCAGGTTTGGGAAAGATCTGAAATTCAGTTTTTATCTGATAATCTACCTGTGTATCGAATGATCCAGCTGGGATTCAATTCCAAAAGGGGAGGAGACATTATTTACACTTTATTACCTGCCTGGCTGGATAGTAGCTTTCGCACAGGTACTTCCCATTCATCACCATATAATTATGATACCCATGTGCCGGGTTTATTTTATGGTTGGTCAATACCCGCCGGTAAGTCCTATACCAGATATGAAATCACAGATATAGCGCCTACCATTTCTCATCTGACTAAAATCACCCTACCCAATGCTAGTATTGGCAAGGTGATTGAATTTGTAAAGTAGCAAGCTTGTATATATAAATCTGGAAAAAGGTCAGGTTGACTTTCTTTATGCCCTGGATAAAAATCAGGGGTTCAACACCAATGATGTCATTGTAACAGCTAACCTTGAGGGCAATAAATTTCTTTTTTAGACCATAAAGTTTCAGTTTGAACCCTCATCCAATAAAAAAGGCAGAATGTATTATTTCAGTTCTATTTTCATTTAAAATCAGATCTGTCTCTTCAGCATTTCCGGGTCTTTTTTGCGAATCAATGTATCATGCATCCATGCTTTTACAACCTGCATTCCTGGAGGATTTGAACCCATACCCTATTCAATATCAGGGTAAAATCATTTTTTTTTTATTATTCAGTGATTTTCAATCTTGAGGTTGCTTATTTTAGTAGGAAACCAGATTTGCATTTCTCCTACACCTCTATTTGACCTGGCGTAATAAGGAATGAGTTTGATCTGTTTATTTTCAGTATGGACATCCTGACCATCTTTACTAATACTAATTCCTTTTCCAGGTATAGTCAGTGTTATCACGCCATTTAATAGTTGTTCTTCATACGTTTCATTTATTTTACTATTAATAGTCGCTATAAGGTTAGAAGTGCGATTTCCATTATCTGCAAATTCAGCAGAGTACATGACCGGACCTTTTTGAAAAGAAACTAAATTGACATTAGCTTTGATTTTTTCATTCGATTTTACTACCTGTGCTTGCATGGGTAAAATAAGTTTTACCTCATCACCATTCTTCCAGTCTCTCGATATCTTTACGTAACCCTGTGCGTTGATTTCGGTTTGTAGCAGTTCTGAATTTAGAAATAAGGCAGGCTTATTTGATGCATTGGTTGTGGTATAATATAAGTCGGTAGGAAAGATCTGGTTGGTAGCCCATCCGGGAATCCGTATTAGTAAATCAAAGTTCAGGTCTTTTTGGTCCACTGTATTTATTGTAATCCGCACATCACCTTTCCAGGGATAATCACTCTCCTGTTTTAATATTGCACTTCTTCCATTTTCTATTTCCAATTTGGTATTACTGCTGGCGAACAGATTAATATACACCTCTTTTCCTTTCTTTGCATAAATATATCCGGGCATGGAAGGCATAAATCGACAAATATTGGATGGGCAACAGGAGCAACCAAACCAGGGCGACCTTTTGTTTTCTCCTGACAGTTTTCCATTAGTTTCGGTGTACTGCATGGGATTTGCATAATAAAATGATTTACCATCCAGAGCAATCCCGCCTAGTATCGCATTATATAGTGATCTTTCGAGCATATCTACATATTTAGATTCACCGGTGAGCATAAACATTCGGTGATTCCAGTACACATTACCTATTCCAGCACAAGTCTCACAATAGGCAGATTGGTTTGGCAATTCATATTCAGGGCCAAATCCTTCCCATCCGCCGGAGGAACCTATACCCCCGGTGATATAGGTTTTTTTGCCTGCTGCGTTTTCCCATATCTTATGGATTGCATTTATATAATCTTTGTTTTGGGTAAGTGCAGCCACATCAGCCATGCCTGAGTATAAATAAGTTGCCCGTACAGCATGCCCTATTGCTTCGGTCTGTTCAATTGCCGGTTTATGGTCTTGCCAGTATTCTCCAGTCTCCCACACGGTAGCCCCCGGTTCGCCGGGTTTCTTTATATATTCCCGTTTTCCCCTGCATTCAATAAAAAACTGGGATAGGTCCAGGTACTTTCTATCTCCAGTGGCCAGATATAACTTTACCAATCCGATTTCAATTACCTGATGACCGGGGGCCACGGATTTTTTTCCAGGACCAAATACCGAGCATAGGTGATTCGCATTTTTAATGGCTATACTCAACATAGAACGTTTACCGGTAGCCTGATAATGTGCGGTGGCCGCTTCGTAGAAATGACCCATATTGTATAGTTCATGACTCAACTCGTGTTCCTTTTCATATCGTTCACTACCAATCCATTCGTGACTGTCTCCCATGGTGCGTGCAGTGAACAGATACCCATCCGGTTCCTGGGCTCTGCCAATGATTTCTATCAGAGAATCGAGATACAGGTCGAGTTCCTTATCGTATTTTACCTGCAAGGAATAGGCAGCACCCTCTATAATTTTATATACATCGCTGTCGTCGAATACATATTTACTGCAAAATTTTCCTTCCCGGGCAGCCGCTTGTTCAAAGTTTTTAATTCTTCCGGTGATTTTGGATTGGTGAAAAGACCAAGGAATAGTATTGGTCCTATTAATCTCTATTTTTGGCAGCCAAAATTTATCTGTAAGTTTTACCTGATTGAATGGAATGGCTGAATAAGGGTAAAAAGATTGGGAATAAATAAAATTGGAAAATAATAAGCAAAATAAAAATCCTTTCATAATGACCTTGGTTAAATTAAATTTCACGTACTAAAAATAGAAATTCTTTGATCATCTCCTTTTTTAAATAATTGATTTATTCCAGTCCCTGAGTGGTCTGCCATACCTTTTCTTTTTAGCTTGACCCGAATTTTATATTAACCCTATCCAATTTTCAATTTTATTTTAAAAAAATACGGGAGTTAAATAGCTAATTATTAATTACTTATCCAATATAGATTTCTATTATATTTTAACCTGGCATTTCTACCCAATTTTTTAAAAATATTTTATGGTAAACCCAAAAATGTTCGTAAATTTGTCCGCGCTTTTAAAGAAAGTGTCATATTTATTTGAAAATCAGGATTGAAGAAACACAAACATACTGCTGATACATTTCATTTTTTTGAAATTGCCGATGTAGCTCAGCTGGTAGAGCAGCTGACTTGTAATCAGCTGGTCGGGGGTTCGATTCCCTCCATCGGCTCTGTTATTTTGTGAAGAGAATCATTAGTCAGGTTCTCTGAAAATGAGGGGGCGCGCCGGAGTGGGAGAGCCGGGCCAGACTGTAAATCTGGTGTCTTACGACTGAATGGGTTCGAATCCAATCGCCCCCACTTCATTTTTTAAAAAGATATTTGTTCACAGTGTGTTTCAACAATAAATT
>CAYNIG010000224.1:0-7987 GCA_964396995.1 uncultured Saprospiraceae bacterium
TGAATGGATCTTCTATACCGGGAATTCCAGACCGATGCCCGATCGATTCAATTGAAATAGTCACTCCCGTTTACATTCCTCCTAAATTAAAATTGGCGGGTGGTCTGATTTGCAATAACAATAACGGAATCTTACAATTTACAGTTGAGAACGGTACTGCTCCCTTCCGGTTACAAAGGATGAATGCCACCTATACCGCACCGATTGGCAATCCAATCACTGATATGGACAGCACCATTACTTATTCTGGTTTAGCTGCCGGTACCTACTATTTTCAGCTAACCGATGCCTGCAATAACACTTCGAATACGCAAGCAACACTTCAGGACATAGGTAATATTCAAGTTGAGCAAACATGTGATGGTCAGGTATTGCTTCGGTTTTATAATTTAGATTCTGCAAAGTATGTATGGAGGCAGGGAAATAACACCATTGGCAATACACCGGAAGTGAGGATTCCCTTACCGTTAAATGACACTGATATCAGGTTGGATTTTACATTTGAAAACTGCAGCATCACACGTACGGTAAAAATACAACCGGGTTCGTTGCCTGGATTTTCAAGTTCAATACAACCTGGAGGCTCACTAAAACGGTGTTATGGTGATTCAATACAATTGAATGCAACCATCAACAGCAGCACCGCTACCAAATTAAAATGGAATACAGGAGATACCACTGTATCCATAGTAGTCAAAAGCTCAGGTATGTATTTTTTATTAGTAGAAAATGCCTTGGGTTGTATAGATACCGATTCCATATTTGTTCAGTTTTCACCGGCTTTATCTTTGGATTTGAAAAAAGTGGATGTATCCTGCAATGGTTTAAAAAATGGCAGCATCAGCGCTCAAACACAAGGTGGCACTTTACCTTATTCCTTTTTTTGGTCAAATGGAAATACCAGCCAAAACCTTCAAAACCTGGATACCGGAATATATACATTGAGGCTGCGAGATGTCGATGGATGTGAAATTTCCAATTCAGTCAGCATCTTACAACCTGCTTCGTTAGTCCTTAGCCCTGAATTGAAAAACCCTTATTGCATTGGGGTGAATGATGGTGAAATAAAAACCAACCCTACCGGAGGCAGCCCCCCTTATACTATTGTATGGCAAGATGCGTTCACAGGTAGAAACCGGTCTAATCTGATGGCAGGCAAATACAAAATGGAAATAATGGATTCCAATAAATGTCTACTTCGTGATTCATTCATTCTGACGGTGAGGAATATTCCGGTTACCCAAAGAATAGACACCATTTGCAATGGAGCCTCGCTGAATATTGGCAATCAAACCATTTCCATGCCTGGTGATTACACCATACCTCTCAAGAGCCCCTTGGGTTGCGACAGTCTTGTAAATTTGACTTTAGCGACTGCTAGTCCCCCTTCCCTTACCCTTACCAGTAAAGAACCATCCTGCTTTAATGCCGTAGATGGCACCATTACCATCAACCATACTTTTACAAAAGGCCCCTATCAATATTTAGTGGACAATGTATTGGTGCCTAACCCTATTGTTGAAAATAAAAGAAGTGGCAATTATGTAGTAAAAATAGTGGATGCCAGAGGTTGCTTTACTGAAAAAGGAATTTCAATTACTAAACCCGGTGAATTAACCGTAGATATTGGAAAAGATACCATCATTAGATGGGGAGATACCATTTCACTCAGGCCTGTCTATAATTTTAATGTCAATGAAATAACCAAAATCAATGTCCGTTCTATCCCTGCAGATGCCTGCATGGGATGCATTCCTTCAAAATTATTTCCCACTGCCGATGCAGTCGTAAGATTGGAAATAGAAACAAAATCTGGATGTAAAATTTTTCATGAAAAAAATATAAAAGTAAAATTCGGAATTAATGCCTATGCTCCAAATATCCTGATGCCACTGTCGGCTAATATTGCCAGTCAGCGTTTTACTATTTATGGTGGCAATGAAATCGCTGATATCGAAAAATTGCTTATCGCTGACAGATGGGGCAATATCCTTTTCACAGCTCAT
The DNA here is from genome assembly GCA_964396995.1 of uncultured Saprospiraceae bacterium. GTDB lineage: Bacteria > Bacteroidota > Bacteroidia > Chitinophagales > Saprospiraceae > JADJLQ01. The sequence goes on from CAYNIG010000224.1 coordinate 2,007, forward strand.
GATTTTCCACCTAATGATCCTGAATACGGTTGGGATGGGACAAATAAAAATCGGCAAGTAATTCAAGGTGTATATGTCTATTATGCTAAAATAAATTATAAAAACGGCGAGTCAAAAATAATCAAGGGGGAGATCACGGTAATCAGATAAAATGAGAATCCCAAGTATAACCCTTTATTAAATGTCAGTAGATACTCTGTGCTGTCCTGTACTGTTTCCACTCACTACCACTACAAACTCACCCTTTACCACACCTTCTTTTTCGAAATAGGTTTTAATTGCAGCCAGTGTACCTGTTTTCACTTCCTCAAATTTTTTAGTGAGTTCTCTGCAGATGGCAGCGTGTCTTTCCGAGCCACAAAATTCGATCAGTTCGTCTAAACATTTTAAAATACGATGAGGTGATTCGTAGAGGATAAATGTATTTTGGAGCGTTGCCAAATATTTAAGCCTGGTTTGCCTTCCTTTTTTATGGGGTAAGAATCCTTCAAAATGAAAGGGTTCAGTGGGTATTCCTGATGCTACTAATGCATTGATCAAAGCACTGGCGCCTGGCAATACAGTCAGAGCTATATTCTCGAGTCTGCAAGCCCGTACTAATAAAAATCCCGGGTCCGAGATTCCGGGCATACCCGCTTCGCTCACCAGCGCTATTTCTTTACCCGCTTTTAAATCCTGTAAAATAGATGGCAGCCTACCATGTTCATTGTGATCATGGTAGGATCGAATATCTTTAGTAAACCCATAGTGTTGCAACAAGGATTGAGCTGTACGGGTGTCTTCTGCGAGAATGTAATCTACGAAGGATAAAATTTTGACTGCCCTGTAGGTGATGTCATCCAGATTGCCGATGGGAGTCGGCACCAGGTAAAGCATTTATTTTTTTTCAGTTAGTGAAAACTCAAAATATTCCATGATCGGATTGATCAATAGTTTTTCACATGCCTCTTTAACTATTTTTTCAGCTGTGTTCTGATCGGAAGCTTCCACCTCCATTTGTATATTTTTACCTATTCGTACTTCGGAACAGGCTTCGAGACCAATTCTTTTAAGATTTTTAGTCACGGTCTTGCCCTGGGGGTCTAAAAGCACCTTATGTGGCATCACCTGTATCTGCGCGGTAAATTTCATTTGAAAGATTCTGGTATTAGTGATCACAAATTTAAGCAATTCAGATGAAAAGGTATTTCAAGTGCTCAAATAGTGTGGATATGCTTACCTACTTTATTCCCTGATTCATCCAAGGTATTTTCCTACAATGGGTACTCTTCTGCCCGTTCCAAATGCTTTGCAGGAAACCCGGATCACCGGAGCTGTTTGCTCGCGTTTAAATTCGTTGATGTTGACCATTCTTAGGATTCGTTTTACCAATGCCTCGTCATGCCCTAAGGCCACGATCTCCTTTGGTCCCATTCTCTTTTCAATATACTGATACAAAATAGGGTCCAGGATTTCATATGGTGGCAGACTATCCGAATCCTTTTGTCCGGGTCGCAACTCAGCTGAAGGAGGTTTGGTGATTGAATTTTGTGGAATTACCGGGACCTCTTTATTTATATATTTTACCAATTGATACACTTCCGTTTTATATACATCACCCAATACCGATAGTCCTCCACAGAGATCACCATAGAGTGTACCATACCCTACCGACATTTCACTTTTATTTGTTGTATTGAGTAAAATATGACCCAGTTTATTAGAAGCTGCCATCAGCAGGGTGCCTCTCACCCGGGCTTGTATATTTTCTTCAGTTACATTAAAAGGTCTGTCTTCCAATACAGGCTTTAATTGTTCCAGGAACTGGGCATACATCGGTTCTATCTCAATTATTTCATATCGTATGCCAAGATTTTTAGCAAGTGCCACCGCATCGTTTACGGACCCTTCGCTACTGTATCTTGAGGGCATCATCATGCCCATTACATTTTCTTTACCCAGTGCCCTTACAGCCAGGGTGCAGGTGACTGCGGAATCTATACCTCCGCTCAATCCCAAAACGGCAGATTTGAATCCTAATTTGCCAAAATAATCGCGTATTCCAAGCAAAATCGCATCATGAATTAATTCGAATTTTTCTTTTCTTTGTTCACCCCGGCCTTTGGCTGTATTCTCTTTTTTAGATAGGGCAGATAAATCATAGGTACGTATACATTCTTCAAAATAAGGCAATTCATCATACACTTCTCCATCAGGTGAAAACACCAGTGAGCCGCCATCGAAAACAACATCAGTCTGTGAGCCCACCGTATTGCAGTAAAACAAAGGCTTTTTGTATTTTATTACATTCGCTTTCACTACCTCTATCCGTTCTTGTGCATGATCATAAGCAAATGGGGAGGCTGAAATATTAAATATAATATCGGGATGCTGACCCATCATTTCATCCAAAGGACATATTTTATAAAGAGGGTTTTCATTGCCCAGGTTCCACAAATCTTCACAGATGGTCAGGGCCAATCGGTAACCTTTGAATTCAATTACTTTAAAATCCGTGTTTGGCTCAAAATACCTGTATTCATCAAATATGTCATAAGTAGGTAATAAAGTCTTTACCTGTTTATGTATAATCTGTTGATCATAAATAAAGAAGGCAGCATTATGAAGGTCTTTACCAAGCTTGTCGGGATTAAAAGCTGGCGAGCCGATCAATACCGCAAGGTTTTTACTTGCCATCCTGATGTGGTCGACCAATCTATCGGATTCCAGAATAAAATCTTTAAACTCAAGAAAATCCCTTGGAGGATAACCACAAGTAGCCAGCTCCGGAAAAACGACGATGTCTGCATTCTCTGCCCTGGCCACTTCCATTGCAGAAAGTATCTTTTTCAGATTTCCTTCAAAATTTCCAATATGGGAATCTATCTGTGCTAATGTAATACGCATGTGCAGACAAAATTAACAAGAAGTTCCAACTCTCTGCCTACTGTAGACAGCCAGCTATTTTCATACAGTCGTTTGAGGTTGGGCTAAAAAATATCTTATTCCATATCCCTGCCATTTATTTCCAAAAGAACTGTGTCAGCCACAATAGGAATTGGAAAGGCTTTTAGGCAGATTATAGATCCAGCAAAAATAAAACCCTATTCAGTAAAAGCATGAATTCTAACTCATGGCTGATTTGAATCCATTATCAAACCATTGGAAGGAATTCTAAGCAGCTTTTAACTTTGTAAACTTGGATTTCTCCAATTTGTGTTGAACAAATTCAAGATCCACTACCAGTTCACTTATTTTTTTATCTGCTGAGGGAATAGAAAACATATCTTCCATCAGCACAGCTTCGAGCATCGATCGTAGACCACGGGCACCGAGTTTATAATCCAATGCCAGGTCTGCAATATAGGTAAGCGCTTCTGAAGTGAATACAAGTTTACAATTTTCCTGTTCAAATATTTTTTTGTACTGCTTTACGAGTGCGTTTTTAGGTTCTGTAAGTATTCGTATTAAAGTCTCGCGATTGAGCGGGTCAAGGCTGGCCAAAACTGGCAAACGGCCGACCAATTCCGGTATCAGACCGAATTGTTTTATATCCTGATGAGTGATATAAGCAAGCAAATGGTCTTTATCTATCCATTCTTTATCTCCTCCGTGATATCCGATCACCTGGGTATTGATTCTGCGGGCAATGATTTTTTCTATTCCATCAAAAGCTCCACCACAAATAAATAAAATATTTTGTGTATTTACTGTGACCAGTTTCTGCTCAGGATGTTTACGCCCACCCTGTGGAGGCACATTTACCTCAGCACCTTCCAGCATCTTGAGCAGCCCTTGCTGAACCCCTTCACCGGATACATCACGGGTGATAGAAGGATTGTCTGATTTACGTGCGATTTTATCTATCTCGTCTATATAGATTATACCCTTTTGTGCTGCTTCAACATTAAAATCACATACCTGCAGCAATCGGCTCAGCATACTTTCTACATCTTCACCCACATAGCCTGCCTCGGTAAATACGGTCGCATCCACTATGGCAAAAGGTACATTTAATATTTTGGCAATGGTACGTGCCATCAAAGTCTTACCTGTACCGGTTTGACCTACAAATATTACATTAGACTTCTCCACATCCACATCATCACTCAGGTGCGCTCCTTTGAGCCTTTTGTAATGATTGTATACTGCAACAGCAAGGCATTTTTTAGCTTCATCCTGTCCTATCACGTATTCATCCAGGTGGGATTTGATTTTAGCCGGTGTAAGGTCTTTGGGGGGACTAAAGTTTTTACCTTTTTTCTTTTTGGTATCAAATTCTTCGCGGATGATGTGGTGAGCCTGTTCTATGCACATGTCACAGATATGCGCATCCAGCCCAGCGACCAATATGGCAACTTCGTTTTTAGGTTTTCCACAAAATGCGCATTGTGTACTGTCGATTTTGTTCATTAATATACTTTGATTGCTACCTTAAATTTAAACTTTTTTTCGCGGATTATCCCGGGTCAATACTTCATCTACCAGGCCGTAAGCCTTGGCCTCCTGAGCCAGCATCCAATTGTCCCGGTCACAATCTGTTTCAATCTGATCAACGGGTTTTCCGGTATGATGGGCCAAGATTTCGTATAATTCTTTTTTCATTCCTTTTATCAGATTAAATGAAATCTCCATGTCTTTAAATTGCCCCTGCATACCACCAGATGGCTGATGGATCATGACCCTGCTGTGTTGAAGGCAAGTCCTTTTTCCTTTGGTACCGGCAGCTAATAATACGGCTCCCATAGATGCGGCCAAACCAGTACAGATAGTGCCAATATCGGGTGAAACATATTGCATGGTATCGTATATGCCCAATCCATCTATTACCGACCCACCGGGACTATTGATAAAGATTTGAATATCACGCTTTGGATCCATAGATTCCAGGAAAAGCAATTGAGCCTGTATTACATTGGCCACATAGTCATTTACAGGAACGCCCATAAATATAATGCGATCCATCATCAGCCTTGAAAATACATCCATACCTACCACATTCATTGATCTTTCTTCTATTACGGTAGGGGTAAAGTCATGAATATTTGGTACTGAAACCTGGCTCATGTATTTTTCAAGATGAGCACTGTTCAATCCCATGTGTTTGATTGCATACTTCTTAAATTCGGTATTATCTTTCATTAGTCAAAAATTGAGTATCAAAAATACAGGAACAAACAATACCAGGTAAAGTTTAAATTAAATGAATGCTTTAATTTGATTCGTAAGCAATGGATATAAGTCATATATAAATATTCAGTATTAGTATTTATCTTAATACCAGGTTATTCCCAATATAATGCCAGAAAAATTACCGGTTCTATATTGATTTGATTCCAGGTGGGACCTTCCGTGAAAAAATCGGTATTGAATATCCAGAGCAAAATTAGTTTTTCGCCAGACTTCAAATCCGGCACCAAGAGAAAAGGAGGGAAGCCCTGCATAAAATCCTTCTTTCTCTTTATCTCCCCAGGTATAGAAAGCCGGGCCATCAACTGTGATCCCCGTGCCGGCAGAAAGCCATAGTCGATCCTTTATCCAATATTGCCCCGCAATATGAATGGCCTCGAATACCCTGTCTTTGGACTTCAACCGGTAAACAGAGCCTGGTTGTAAACCGATCAAAGCGAATTTTTGATTAAATCTATATCCAAACCGCAAATTGGGAAGTGATACAGCAGATAGATCTTGGTATATTGAATGATTAGTTTTTAAATTTAAAACACCCCATCCCAATCCTCCTCCAATCAGGAAACCCTGCTGTGCTACTAAGGCATGACTTATACTTAATATAAATAGGGTCTGCTGGTTAAGTATAATTTTTTTTATTTGCCATTCTTTCTTTGTCCGCCAAAGAAAGAATCAAAGAAAGCTCGTCAGAAAATAAGGCATTCCTTTGGACCGACCTCTTCAGCTGCCCTACATAACATTCGGATTTCCAGGCTAACTGCATTGCTTGACGGTGATTTTACTTTTTAGCTTTTAATTGATTTCGGTTGCAG
>CAYNIG010000225.1:0-7965 GCA_964396995.1 uncultured Saprospiraceae bacterium
TGATAAAATTTTAAAACCAGATTGCAAAATTTTCTAATGTAAAGAAAGAAGATAGAAAATTCCTCAATTCAATCCCCTATATTCACTTGGTGATACACCTACTTTATCTTTAAACAACCTCGAAAAATGCTGAGGATATTTGAACCCCAATTCATATGCAATTTCATTGACGGTTTTGGAACTTTGGAATACTTTATGTTTAGCAGTTTCAATGACCTTTTGCAATATTAAATCTTTGGCTGATTGGCCTGTTTCTTTTTTGATCAGATCTCCGAAATAATTGGGCGACAAATTTAATTCATCTGCACAATAAGTCACCGTGGGTAACCCGATGGATTGAGGTTTGGCAGATTGAAAATAATGATGAAGAAGCTCTTCAAACCTGGATAAAATGTTTTTATTTATCGTGTCCCTGGTAATAAACTGCCTGTCGTAAAACCGTTCACAATAATTGAGAAACAGTTCGATATTAGCTACTATAAGTTTTTTACTGTGCTTATCTATTGGTTGTTTTAATTCAAATTCTATTTTACGCAGAATGTCCAATATCATCTGTCTTTCATCATCAGAAATATGCAATGCTTCGTTAGTCTTATAACTAAAGAATTGATATTCATGAAAATTTTTAGCTAATGATGTACCCTGCAATAAATCCGGATGAAAAATAAGGCCATAACCCATGGGCTGATAAGGGACCCCGGGATTTTCTATTTCCATCACCTGGCCGGGAGCAAAAAACACCAGGGTGCCTGCCTGATAGTCGTAATAGTCACGGCCATAACGTAAATCACCACACTTCACATCTTTTAAAAACACACAATATAAGCCGTACTGAAACTTTATGGTTTTTGCTTCTTTGCCCCAGTTTCTTGCCGGTGCCTTGGAAAAATCAATCACACTAACCAGTGGATGTAGCGTCTTTTGATTATTATCGGAATTATAATCGTTTATATTATTAATAGGATATACTTTTTCCATACAAATCTTGTTTAAGATTCAAAATTAGGGGTTTCAGCTAATCTCCTTTCAGTTTACCCTCTAAAACAGTAAAAATGGTAGAACTATCAGTAATTTTTATACGGATGCTTTAATTATTAATACTGAATTTTGCTTCTGTATAAAATTATTCTTGAAAGAAATAATTTGGAATTTGTAAGGAATGATTTGAAATAAGTAATAAAGATTATATTCATACCCTTACCTTTAATAATTGAAAATTGAAATCTAGTAAACATGGCTAAATATAAACTTAACGTAAACGGCAAAGTAAAAGTCGTAGAGGTAGACCCCACCACTCCTGTCCTATGGGTTTTGCGTGACCATTTAGACATGCCAGGCACTAAATACGGCTGCGGAGTGGCTCAATGTGGCGCATGTACCATTCATTTAAATGGAAATCCGGTTCGGTCTTGTAGCTTACCCATTTCAGCCGTAGGTAAAGCAACCATCACTACTATCGAAGGATTATCAGAAAAGGGTACTCATCCTGTGCAGAAAGCATGGCTGGAGCATGATGTGGCACAATGTGGTTATTGCCAGTCGGGACAAATCATGTCCGCAGCGGCTTTATTGAAAAACATTCCCAAGCCCACTGATGCCGATATTGATGCTTATATGAGTGGAAATATATGCCGCTGTGGAACATACCTGAGAATAAGAGAAGCGATCAAGTCCGTTTCTAAATAATTAGCTTCTGCCTGCAAAGAATAGGATACAGTCTTATGTTATTTTTAAAATGAATGTAAAATGAAAAAGATAGAAAGTAATAAACTCCCATTAGACCCTTCTGAAGGATTACGTGATTCTCGTCGTTCATTTCTGAAATCTTCTGCAGTGGCAGGAGGTGGATTTTTACTAAGTTTCAGTTGGTTTTCAGAAGCTAAGGCAGCGGAAAAATTGGACTTACTCCATATTGCTGATCAATGGAATGAATTAAATGCCTATATCAAAATTACTCCTGATAATATAATACAAATCTTTTGCCCCAATCCTGAATTCGGCCAAAATGTGATGACTTCTCTTCCCATGATAGTAGCAGAAGAATTGGATTGTGACTGGAAAAATGTAATAGTAGAAATGGGACCACACGATAATGTAAAATATGGTCCTCAATTTACCGGAGGAAGTAATTCAGTACGGATGTATTGGAAACCACTCAGAAATGCAGGCGCTGCTGCACGACAAATGCTGGTAGAAGCTGCCGCCCAGGCATGGTTTGTACCGGCAAGCGAAATCACGACTAAAGCCGGAGTATTATCTCATCCCACCGGTAAATCAGCAAAGTATGGTGAGATGGCTCGAAGAGCTGCCACCATGGCTGTCCCAAAAGAGGTAAAACTGAAAACCGCCAATGATTTTACCATTATAAAGAATTCAAAGAAAAATACAGAAGGGTTAAAAGTAGTGACTGGCAAACCCCTTTTTGGAATAGACTATAAAGTGGAAGGAATGTTGATCGCTATGATTCAGCATCCACCCGCTTTTGGTTTCAAGCTCAAATCTTTTGATGCAACGGAAGCTAAAAAAATGCCAGGCATCAGGGACATTTATAGTTTTAAATTGTATGACGATGGTTTTGAGCAAGGAGGATTTGACACCCGTACCTTTAATGAAATGATTGCCATCGTGGGCAATACTACCTGGGAAGTAATGAATGCCCGGAAAAAAATAAATGCCAAATGGGAACCTGCTGGCGATGTAAAGGAAACCATGATAGGAAGAGGTGGTAAACGGGAAATAACGGTGCCAGGAAAATTAGAAACCACTGCTGCTCAGTTTGAATTGATGGCTGAGTATGCTAAAAAACCAGTAAAGCAAGAACGAAAAGACGGCGATCCGGAAATGGCCTTTAAAAATGCCGCACAGGTGATCGAACGCACTTACAATGCCCCTTTTCTGGCACATAACTGTATGGAGCCAATGAATTTCTTTGCACATGTGCAAGAAGATAAGGCCATGGTAGCCGGGCCTATCCAAGCGCCCGGTTGGATGGAGCCCACCCTGGCTAAACTTTTAAATTTACCAGCCGATAAAATAGAAATTCAGATGACCCGTATGGGTGGAGGTTTTGGACGCAGAGCCTACGCACAATATGTGTATGAGGCAGCGAGAATTTCGCAAAAAATGAAGGCTCCGATAAAACTGATTTACTCTCGTGAAGACGATATGACTTATGGAATCTATCGCCCAATGTACACCGCTACTTACCGGGCTGCATTGGATGCCAATAAAAATCTGATTGGGTTTCATGTAAAGGGTGGGGGCATTCCGGAAAGTCCAATTCATGCCAACCGATTCCCGGCGGGAGCAATAGATAATTACTTGGCTGAATCCTGGGAAATTCCTTCTAATATCACCATCGGCGCATTCAGAGCACCGCGTTCAAACTTCAATGCAGCTGCAGAACAATCTTTTTTGGATGAAGTGGCTTCTGCAATGGATAAAGATCCTATCGAAATGCGGTTGGATCTATTAAAAAGAGCCAAATCAAATCCTGTAGGTAAAAATAATGATTACGATGCTGCGAGATACATCGGGGTTTTAGAACTACTTAAAGAAAAATCAGGATGGGGAAAACCTGAAAATGCCGGTAAAAAACGAGGTGTAGCTGCTTATTTCTGTCATGCGTCTTATGCAGGCCATGTAGTAGATATGGTAATGCGAGATGGTCAGCCCTATGTGGAGCAAGTAACCAGTGCAGTTGATTGCGGCGTAGTAATAAACCCTGATGCTGCACGCAATATGGTGCAAGGTGCAGTGGTGGATGGAATTGGGCAATCATTTTATGGTGCTTTGACTCATAAAGAGGGTGCCGCCGAACAAACCAATTTCCATAATTACCGAATGATACGCTTAAATGAAGCTCCGAAAAAAATTGATGTCCATTTTGTACAAAATGACATTGACCCCACCGGATTGGGTGAGCCACCTTTCCCCCCTGTATTTGGGGCAGTGGCCAATGCTTTGTTTAAAACTACCGGTAAACGATATTATAATCAGCCTTTTACAAAAGATTTGAATCAATCAAAAGTGTAATGATAATATTACCCAAGCACAATTAAAGTTTTAAATATTCGTACATGTGCAACCACAACGCTGGTATATCTACAGGCTAAGAATTGTATTTTGATCTATTGCATATCGTTTGTTAGCTGACTTATTCTAGTTGGTTTATTTTATATTACCTATGTACATTTTCGATTAATATCGCACTGGCACCTCCACCACCATTACATATTGCGGCAATACCATACCTGGCTTGTTTGAATTTTAATATATTCATTAAGGTTATAATTATTCTACTGCCTGAACTGCCCAATGGATGCCCAAGTGCAACAGCTCCTCCAAAAACATTTATTTTTTCCATTGGAATTTCCAACATTTTTGCGTACACAATAGGAACAACAGCAAAAGCCTCATTAATTTCAAAATAATCAATATCGTGAATTGAAATACCTGCTTTTTGGAGTAATTTTTGAGTTGCTAATACAGGTGTAGTTGTAAAAAACAGCGGGTCCTGTTCAGCTTCTGCATAAGAGACTATGCGAATTAGTGGACTTAAATCATGGATTTTGATAAAGTCTTCATCAGCCAATACCAATGCGGATGCTCCATCATTCATGGGGCTGGAATTGGCGGCAGTCACCGTTCCATTGGCCGAGAAAGCGGGTCTGAGTGTACGCATTTTCTCAAAGTTGGTTTTTTTAGGTGATTCATCTTCTATTACCAGCAAAGGTTCTCCTTTTTTTTGAGGCACTTGCACAGCTACCACTTCATTGTCAAAAAGTTGATTTTTCCATGCGTGATTGGCTTTTCTGTATGATTGTTCTGCAAAATGGTCCTGTTCTTCCCGGCTGATATTATACTTTGCAGCAGTTTTATCCCCGGAAACTCCCATTAAAGATTGGTTATATACATCGGTTAACCCATCTTTTGCCAGGCCATCTATCAGTTGTGCATTTCCGAATCCAATACCGAAACGACCATTTGGTAAATAATGTGGTACTTGAGACATATTCTCCATACCGCCGGCAATACCCACAGAAATATTTTTCACGAAAATATCATTAAAAACCAAGCTTGTTGCTTTCATTCCGGATGCACATACTTTGTTTACAGTGGTGGCACAAACGCGATCAGGTAAACCAGCAGACATCGATGCTTGTCGGGCTGGTGCTTGTCCCAAATTGGCCGATAATACATTTCCCATCACCACAGATTCTATCGAGTCATTAGAAATTCCTGCTTTTTGTATGGCATTTTTAATAGCAATTCCCCCCAGCTCTGTTGCAGGGATGGTAGATAATTGCCCACCGTAACTTCCCATTGGTGTGCGGGAACCAGCGAGTATATAAATATTTTTATTCATCTTAACAATCTTTATTCTATACGATTTACAACCGTAAATGTGGTGAACTGAATTAAAGCAAACTAAGGTAAGATCATTAAAAGTAAATTACCTAAAATTTTCCCTGCAATTCAATCAGTGAAAATGGTAGAAATACCAGTAATTTATATACCAGTAAAAGCATAGCATTGAATGATCTTTGCATAGGAGTTTTGTTTACTTTTCAATAGATCAAATTTTTATAACATTCAATTAATATGAAAAAAAATAGTACCGGTCTTGTTTTAGTTTTTTTAATTATGACTGTGTCAGCTTACGGCCAGATTGTAAAAACTAAATATGGCATTCTTAAAGGAGTTACCGAAGGAGATGTCACCATTTTCAAAGGAATTCCCTATGCCGCCGCTCCGGTAGGTGAATTCAGATGGCGACCGCCACAACCGCTGAAACCATGGGAAGGTGAACGAGATGCCACCCAGTTTTGCAAAGACTGTGGACAAGCAGGTTTTGGGCAAGGCGGAAGACTGAAAATATCTCCAAACTCTTCAGAAGATTGCCTTGCTTTGAACATTTGGAAACCATCTACTGCTAAAAAAGGTTCGAAATTACCTGTAATGGTGTGGATTCACGGGGGCGGATTTATTGGTGGAAGTGGCGCTGGTGCTCAAAATTTTGGACATGAATTTACCAGACATGGTGTGATTTTGGTAAATATCAATTATCGCTTGGGGCGTTTAGGATTTTTTGCACATCCTGCATTGAATAAAGAGCACCCCGAAGAACCAAAAGGGAACTATGGATATATGGATCAAATTGCAGCTTTGCAGTGGGTTCAACAAAATATTAGCGAATTTGGTGGTAACCCCGGAAATATAACCATTTTTGGTTTTTCGGCAGGTGGGGTATCAGTACATTCTTTATTGACCATTCCGGCAGCCAAAGGGCTTTTTCATAAAATTATAAGTGAGTCGGGTGGGGGCAGAGATGGTGTGCTTACGGGCAGGCCTCTTAACCAAGAAAATGTGGATGTTTTCTACACTGTTTCTGCTGAAACCATCGGACTTAACTTTGCAAAAACCAAAGGTATTGAAGGTACTGATACTGAGGCTTTGGCCAAATTGAGAGCTTTAAGTGCAGAAGACATCGTAGATGGTGGCCAGGAGACCGATGGACCCAATGGACCTCGCACGTATTCAGGTCCAATTATAGATGGGAAGTTGGTAGTTGAAACGGCCGAATCCGCTTACCAATCCGGAAGACAACCCAAAATGCCCTTAATGATAGGTAATTGTAGTGCTGAAATAGGAGGGGCATTTGTAAGCAATTCAAAAAATAAAGAAGAATTATTTGCTTCATTTGGAGAATTAGAGTCTGAGGCAAAAACCGCATACGACCCGGACGGCACTAAAACATTTAATGAGATAATTACCAAATTTAACACCGATTGGGTATGGGGTGAACCTGCTCGAATGACAGCAAGAACATTTTTGGCTAAAAATGCACCAACCTATATGTATCAATTTGGCTATGTACCAGTAGCCGCTCATCAACGGTCTCCTTTCGGGGCTGGTCATGGTTCAGAGGTTTCATTTGTTTTCAACACCTTAAATGCCCGTTGGGGCCCACCTGCAGAACCTACTCCTGCCGAAAAAGAGCTGGCAAGAGTTATGAATGCCTATTGGGCAAATTTTGCAAAAACCGGAAACCCCAATGGGGCTGGCCTGCCAAACTGGCCCCATTATAACAACCAAAATCAAAATATACTTGATGTAGAACTTGATGGCAAAACGATAAGTAAATCCGATCCCAGGAAAGCCAGGTTTGATGTCATCGAAAAAGCGATGAAAAAAAGAAGTAAAATTCAATCGCGAGGTATTTAATTAATATGATATAACCCAAATTATTTTAAAATGAAAAGTATATTTTTTTTATTCTCAATTAGTTTATTGTTTGTTCATCTTTCGTTTGCTCAGTCTACAAAGGAAGAACAAAAAATTATGCAATTATCCAAAGACAAATGGCAATGGATGGCTGATAAAGAGGTAGATAAGTTGGCCAATCTATTTGATGATAAGTCTAAATTTTTGCACATGAGTGGCACATGGAAAAAAGCTGAAGAACTAGATATAATTAAAACAGGAAGTATTTGGTACAAAAAGGCCACCATTCATGACTCTGCTATTGAAATTTCAGGTAAAACGGCCATAGTATGGAATAGAATCACCTTGGAATCAGTAGTAAGAGGAAGTGATGCCAAAATAGAATTTACTGTAACGGAGGTATATCAAAAACAAAAAAAAGACTGGAAAATGTTAGCACTTTCATTTAGCAGCGTACGAGATACTCACCAGATTAAAAAATAAAATCAATTGATAAATCATGACAAAAATTTTTAGTGCATTCATTATAACTATAGTTTCATTGAATGCAATGGCGCAAACCTCTGTAGAAGAAGAAATACAAGCCCTTTCAAAAAATAAATGGCAATGGATGGCTGATAAAGATATAGACAAACTAGGTAAATTATTTGATGATAAATCTATGTTTGTACACATGGGCGGATCATGGGGTAAAGAACGAGAATTAGAGATTATTAAATCAGGATTTATTCACTATAA
>CAYNIG010000226.1:0-7964 GCA_964396995.1 uncultured Saprospiraceae bacterium
GAATTAAAGAATTAATGCATTATCCTCAAATACTGCAAGCTATCAACCCAGTCTATGCAGTAGATTTATTGACACAATATCCCAAAGGCTTTTGGTTATTAGGTTCGGTATTCTTATGCACCACCGGAGCGGAGGCATTGTATTCAGATTTAGGTCATTGTGGGAAACTAAATATTCGTATCAGTTGGATCTTTGTATGGATCATGTTGCTGCTCAATTATTTTGGCCAATCGGCCTGGGTATTAAGCCATCATGGTGGAGCCACGATCAGTGAGAATACGAGGATTTTTTATGCGTTGATGCCCCAATGGTTTTTACCTTTTGGTTTAGGTATCGCAGTACTGGCAGCAATCATCGCAAGCCAGGCTTTGATATCCGGTGTCTTTACTCTGGTCAATGAAGCAATGAAACTCAAACTATGGCTTAAGATGAAAGTCAACTATCCTACGGATTGGAAAGGCCAGATCTATATACCTGGTATCAATTGGATACTGATGTGTGGTTGTCTGTTGGTAGTATTGTTCTTTAAAAAATCATCTAATATGGAAGCTGCCTATGGCTTAGCTATTATTATTGATATGATGATGACCTCCCTGTTACTTGGATTTTTTTACCGTATCAAATTGCATAAGTTTACCTTGCCATTTATTGGTACAGCCATATTATTGGGAATAGAAGTAGTATTCCTCATTTCCAATCTTGACAAATTTGCACATGGGGGCTGGTTTACCTTTATTATCGCCATTTTTATTACATCCATTGTATTTATTTTATACAATGCAGATCTGATCAGAGAAAGATTGGCTCGTTTTGTCCCATTTAAAAATTATTCGGAGATCATAGACAGGCTCAATGATGATCAATCCATACCCAAAGAAGCAAGTCACCTGGTATACCTGGCTATGACGGATAATGAACGAAAAATTGACTCCAATATCATACATTCCATTTTAAAGAAAAGACCCAAGAGGGCAGATGTATATTGGTTTATGCACGTGGAGACTACTGACGAACCGTACACAAAATCATACCAGGTAGAGGCGATAGTGCCAAAGCAAATGTTTTTCATCAAACTTAAACTTGGTTTTAAAGTAGAGCAACGTATAAATGCTATGTTTTTTAAGATAGTAAGAGACCTGGCTCAGAATGATGAAGTGGATATCAAAAGCCCTTATGCTGCTCTCCATGATTTGGATCAGATAGCAGATTTCAAATTTATTCTTACTCATAACCGGGTATCTGTGGATAGTGAGCTCTCTAATTTTGAAAGATGGATTGTGCGCAGCTATCGTTTGATAAAAAAATTCAGCCTCTCCGCCGTGGAGGATTTTGGATTGGAGACTGCCAATGTGCAGGAGGAATTGATACCAATATACGTGGGGCCTAAAAAGGAAATTGATTTACGGAGAGAAGAGCACAAAGCCTGAAAATGTGTTGTAACAAGCAGCTGAATGATCACTGCTTACAAAAATTATTTTAAGATTTATTCTAAAAGCCTTCGTGAGCTTATCGAGTGTGGAAACTTTGAATTTACCCAATGGTAATACTGAATAGACTGTTTGAACTAATTCTGATTAAATTTGCGAAATGCCATTAGCAAATAAAATATTGCCTCATTACACTTTTGATGATTGGAAATTATGAGAAGGCAAATGGGGATTGTATGAAGGGCATCCAGTCGCAATGAACCCAACTGCGGTTCCCCGACACCAGTATGTAGCATCTGCATTGCGAAGTGAATTTCATCAGCAGCTCAAAAAGTGTACATCGTGTAAGGCATTTGATCCCATTGATTATAAAATAAATGAGGATCTTATTTTAATTCCTGACATTCTTATTGTTTGCAAGCCAATTGAAAAAAAATACTGGACTTTGCTCCTGTATTAGTGGTTGAAATTTTATCACCTTCGACTGCTATTCGGGATCGGAATATAAAATTCGAAATTTATGAAAGAGAGGGAGTGAACTTTTATTTAATCATTGATGCTGATAAAAACCAGGCAGAGGTGTACAGTCTGGAACAAGGTAAATAAATTTTACAGCATTGCCATTCTAATAAATTTGAATTTGTCTTTGATGGTGAATGTAAAGCACTCATAGATTTTAATGATATTGGGTAGCGATCTGTTTAGCTTTTGCACTAGTAGTTTAATCAGATATCTTTTTTTCGAAATCACTGCACTTTTTACTGACATAAATGAATGAACCTACTTGAATAAAGAACGCAAGTAAAAACAAACTCCAGAATACCAGTACCCAATAAGCTTTATCGATAGGTATCAAAAAAGGGCGTTTTAATGCACCCAGGCAAAGCCCCAGAAATAGGCCAAAGAATCCAATTATAAGCATTGATATTATCCAGTTTACTGGCGTATTGAAAATCACTTGTAATGGCTTGATCTATCGGTTTTGAAGCATATTTAGAAAGGTGTTGTACATGAGGGTGCAAGCAAAATTTTTCAATAAATTTATAATAGCCAGATACTAAAAGAAATGGTAAGAGGGTGATGTATGAACTTGAAATCGGTTCCTTAAAATTCTGATCCCATAATTGAATGATGATATCTAAACAATACCCTATGGCAATGATGTAAAAAAGAATGTACACTATGGCACTCGCTTTTGAAAATATATTATTTGGTGAGCCAAGCCGAATAGAATACCATTGAGATAATATATAATCTATTCTCTCCTGTACCAGTGTACTCATATATCCAAAATACAGTAAACTATAAAAATACGGATTTGCTGGTACTTTTAAATCATTCCAAGGCAAAAGCCATGTATTGATCACTGCTTTTCGTGCCCATTTTACCTCCGCCACAAGCTATTACCACATATTGTTTTCCATTCAAAGCATAGGTTGCCGGGGTAGCATAACCACCGGCTGGTAATTGATATTGCCACAACATTTTACCGGTCTTTTTATCAAATGCCCTGAAACGTTCATCTTTAGTAGCTCCTATGAAAATCAGTCCACCTTTGGTATTTAGCAAGCCACCGTAATTTTCGGTGCCGGTAATGGGTATACCTTTTTTGGTAAGGGAATCAATTTCTCCCAAAGGCACGGTCCATTCATATTCACCGGTATTGAGGTTGATGGCATTCAATGTTCCCCAGGGCGGTTTTACTGCAGGTATACCATCGGCATCTACAAATCTATTGTAACCGGTCATGGAATAAGGAACATCTGCCTGATATCTGGAAGCTGTAGGTATCGATTTTACAGGTTCGTCCCTTATATAAGCTATGATGGCATCCAGATCCTGATTGCCCTGATATTTGAATGAAGGCATTAGTCTTCTGCCTTCTTTTAAAAGGGATTTCATTTGGGCAACAGTATATTTTGTTTTTATCTTATCGATTGCCGGATAAACTTTGCCCCCATCACCTTTCCTATCGGCCCCATGACAAAGTGCACAGTTGCGTAAAAATAAGCCCCTGGCATAGTTTTGGTTTACATCCAATTTATTATCAGGGGTAAGGTCTACCATAGTCAACAACCATGGCATTTCATTGCTATTGAGGTATAGTACACCCGATTCGGGATCATAGGATTGACCACCCCATTCAGCTCCTCCGTCATAGCCCGGAAATACAATTCCTGTCTTTAAACCCGGTGGAAGATACGGACCATTGCTCCTGGCATGATCAAATTGCTGTTTGAATAGACCGTATGTTGCTGGATTTAAGTCATTGATCATGCTGTCTGTAAAATATTGACGGGCATAGGGTTTTGGTTTGGTAGGAATTGGTTGGGTAGGCCAAGCTTCTTCACCCGGTAAGTCGGATTTTGGCATGGGTACTTCTTCTATAGGCCATATCGGTTCACCGGTTTCCCTGTTCAATACATATAAATATCCTTGTTTGGTAGCTTGAGCTAAAGCATCGATTTTTTTACCATCTTTTACTGTAGTGATCAACACAGGGGGACTGGGCAGGTCCCTATCCAATATATCGTGATGAGTGGTTTGATAATACCATTTTAATTTTCCATTAGAAGCATCCAGTGCCAAAATACAATTTGCATATAAGTTTTTCCCTTTTCTATTGCCGCCGTAAAAATCAAAAGCAGCAGATCCGGTAGGTATATAGACCATGCCCTTTGCAGTATCCAGTGACATCCCTGACCAACTATTAGCGCCACCAATTCTTTTATAGGCATCTGCAGGCCAGGTTTCATATCCGGGTTCACCGGGAAGGGGGATGGTATGAAATACCCAAATCAGTTTACCTGTATGTACATCGTATGATCGTATATATCCGGGGGCAGCATCAGGACCTTCAGACACCCTGCTGCCTATGATGATCATATCTCTGTAGATCACTCCAGGCGTATTGGCGGTGAGCATAAGGCTATCGGCTCCATTACCTAATCCATCGTGCATATCAATACTTCCATTTTCGCCAAAATCCAATACCGGTGCACCGGTCATGGCATCATATGAAAACAGGCGATGGGTATAAGGTAAAAAAATTCGTTTTTGAATACCATTTGTCCAGTACATTACTCCCCTGTTTACACCCAATCCTTGTCTGTTTTTACCGGACGGTTTGGTGCGCCATAATTCTTTTCCCGTAGCACCATGTAAAGCAATGAGTTCCAGGCCTGGGGTCGTTGCATAAATAATAGAATCAATAATGATTGGACTACATTGGATTTGGGAGCGGCCTGCAGTGTCAGCATCACCTGAGTGATATATCCAGGCTGGTTTTAAGTTGCCAACATTTAATGTATTAATCTGGTCTAATGAACTGTAATTTCGACTCCCATGATCACCTCCTTTTATCTGCCAGGTAGAAAATTCTGGAACAGCGGAAGTTGTTTTAGTATCTTGTTTGCACTGATGGAAGGCAAAGGCAAGCAGTACAATGATGATCGATTTATTCATATAAAGTATTCAAATGAAGGAGTTAAAAATATATAAACTTCTTAACTACATCACATAAAAATGACATACACTTATTTTTAATGGCCATTTCCTGCTTTCATTCCATTGCATTACATTTGATTTCATCAAATTCTATAATTCATCAATGAAAAATAAAATTCTAGCCGCATTGGTATTCTTAAAGGCATCCATCTTTTTTGCCCAGACTGGTAAGGTATACGACCATCTTTCATTGCCCAGCAAAATCTTAAATATGGAGAGAAAATATGCCATATACCTTCCTCCTGATTATGAGACCTCTTCAAGATCTTATCCTGTACTGTATTTGTTGCATGGTGGCGGGGATGATCAAACCGGCTGGATTCAATTTGGAGAAGTACAGCATATTGCAGACAGAGCAATCAGTGAAGGCAAAGCTACCCCAATGGTGATCATAATGCCCGATGCCAATACAGTGAGAAGGGGGTATTCAAACAATGCCCTGGGCACCTGGCTTTATGAAGATTTTTTCTTTAAAGAATTAATGCCATTTGTTGAGAAAAAATACAGGATAAAGTCGGATAAAAGATACAGAGCCATAGCTGGTCTTTCCATGGGAGGGGATGGAAGTTTTACTTATGCTTTGCACCACCCGGAATTATTTTCTTCCGCATGCCCACTCAGTGCAGGTACCGGACCTCTCACCAAGGAGACTGCTAAAACAAATGTGAGAAGAATAGACAGTACCGCAACAGATGCTCAAATAGAGGCGTTTTATAACAGGCAATCTGTACCTCTGCTGGTAAATAATATGCCAGATAGTTTGAAGAAAGCAGTGCGATGGTACATAGACTGTGGTGACGACGATTTTTTATATGAAGGAAATTCACTAGTGCATATTGCCATGCGTAAAAAAGAAATTCCTCATGAGTTTAGGATTAGAAATGGTGGTCACACCTGGTCTTACTGGAGATCAGCATTACCTGAGGTATTGGATTTTATCTCACAGGCTTTCCATCAAAACTAGAAAATGGACCAATTACGATGTACAATGTACCATGTACGATGTACCATGTACGATGTACCATGTACGACTTACTATGTACGACTTACTATGTACGATGTACCATGTACGATGTAAGATGTACGATGTACCATGTACCATGTAAGATGTACGAATTGTGACTAGGCCATTTCCAATTGGTTTGTTGCTAATCTTAAAAAATTTGGAATTATAGTGGATCTTGTTCGGGCTAATTTATCAGGATCACTGATATGACCTACCATATTTTTGTATTCATCAATACCGAGGTTGTCTATAATGGGTTGTTTTTTTGCTCCATTAAAATGCACTAACATTCCTTCGGGGTCAGCTTCAGGATGAAACTGGGTACCAATAAAATATTCCGAAAAGCGGATTGCCATTAATGCCCGATCCGTAGTACCCGGGGCAGGATTGTATTCTTCCGCAAGTAACTGATATCCTCTTTTTTTCATTTTATCCAGATCAGGTCTGATCACCTGGTACATTCTAAAGTCAGCAGAATATATCGTATCCGGCAATGTTTCCAGGATGGCTTCATTCCTGCTTTCATTGGTAAGGGATACCGGCAATATTCCATAAGAAGATGGTTCGCGCCTGCTGATCTCTGCAAAATCATAATGTCTGCAAATCATTTGGAAAGAATGGCAGATAAAGAATACATGTTTTTTATTAGTCAGGGGCAGTCTATTCCAGGCTTCGATTGAATCTATGAGTTCAAAATATTTGGTATCCCAGTCCATGCCTTTAGTTTCAAGAGGACTACCTGGTCCTCCGCTGCTGATGTATATGTCAAACGACAAATCCGGTACATCTTCTTCAAACCTTATGGGGAAGGTTTCGGTGACCAATTCCAGGTCAGATTCCAGGGAAAATTGATGTATAATTTCATGGAGACATCTGATGCCTTCGTTTGCTTCCCCATTGTAGAGATCCAGGATCGCTATACGAATGACATCACGCGAGGACATTAACATTAAGATTAATTCGGTTGGTAAAGATTGCAAAGATAAGAATATGGAAATATTTCAGGGCTTTCCCTGAGAATAAATCTATAACTCTAACTATTACAGGCCATTATATAATGGCAATCCTTTATAAGACGAAAAATTTTGGATAAATTTTAATTTGTCAAATGTAGTTTTAAAAAAGTGATCACCTTATTTTTTATTTCCTCCACATCATACATGGTACCAAAATGCGGAGCATCTTTTACAATGGTCAATTCACTTTTAACGCCATGATATTTCAGCCATGAATGAAATAGTTTTGATTGTTTGTTTGACACGATATTATCTTTTTCACCTTGGTAAATCAGAAACGGCGGGTCATTTTTATCAATATAGGTAATAGGGCTGGCTGCTTTTGCTAAATCCGGTCTTTCCAGAGGTTTTGCACCAATTAAGATTCCTTCAGGAGATTTTTCATCTTCATTACCTGGCAATAAAATCAAATCAGCAGGTCCATAAAAATCGACTACAGCTTTGTATCTGAAAGGACGGAAACTTCCGGCGAAATACCATTTTTTGACATTATTGTTTTGAGAAGTACCCATAAGTGAAGCTAAATGCCCTCCGGCAGAAAAGCCCATCAGCGCAATTCTATTTTTGTCCAGTTTGTATTTAACTGCATTGTCAAATAAATAGGTAACTGCTTTGTTGCAATCCTTTATTATTTCCGGAAAAACAGCATCTTGTGCAAATCGATAGTCGATAGAAGCTATGGCCATACCGTTTTCAAGCAGGGCATTGATGGTATTGGGCATATAACCCATATCGGCGTATTTATCATTACTTATCCAGCCACCTCCATGAATAAATATTACTACCGGGAATGCCCCTGGAGCATTTGCCGGTAAATAAATATCAAGCAAGTGTTTTTTTAGGGTGTCGTTATGGTAAGGAATATTACCATGAATGGTGGTGCCTTTTGGTAATCTTCCCTGAATGATACTCACCGATGGAGATTGAGCTGATGATGACAATGCCCATCCCATCAGCATCATACCGAGTAGTATTTTGTATTTCATATTTCATTGATAAAATTTTAAA
>CAYNIG010000227.1:0-7960 GCA_964396995.1 uncultured Saprospiraceae bacterium
CCGATGACCTCTTGCATGCCATGCAAGCGCTCTAGCCAGCTGAGCTAATGCCCCATGAATGAATAAGGGCTCAAAAATAAGAATTGAATTGATAATAAATGAAAGAAATAAGACTTTTAATTATTTCTCTTCGCTGTCCATTAATTGTTTATTTATTTTAAAGTTAAGTATTGCCAGAAATGCATTCATCCTGAATATCAATACACCGGACTAGCCTCCACTCTTTTAATGGCTATTAATATACCCACTGTGAGCACACTGCCTATAGCCAATGTTCCTAATAATGGGATATAGGATAGTAACAAACCAGCTCCACCAAATACAAGGGCTATACCGGGATAAAAATTGAACGAATGTTTGATGCCTTGTTTTATACTGGAACCTCTGACCTCATGCAAGCCATCAATGATCACCGCTCCGAATAAAAAACTCTGTATCAAAAATTTTACTACGGGTTGAAGCATTGAACCGCCTGTCATGCTGAGCACACCGGATGAAATTCCAGCGAAAACCTGCTCGAGTATATAACACACGAAAATGGTAGTAATAGTGCGCACCTGTGATTTAACAAATGATTTAAAAGTGGGTCTATAGGGTATTCCATACAAAATCTCAACTGTTCGGCCACCAATATGATATACTAATGACATGGTAAAAAACAAGAAGAGGTATTTGTATGTATCTGCCCTGACAAACGACCAGTCCGACAATAAAGCACCGCCAGAAAAGCCTAAATTTACCTTATCCAGGTCACCAGTAACCACATCCCCTATTTTTGATATGGTTTTGCCAATAAGCCCAAACATTTTTACACCAAAATACAGTGCTACAAGAATAGAACTGGTATAAATCCACTTCATATTTTGCCAGTTGTCCCATATTCGAAACTTGATAATAAAATCCTTGCTTATTTTCAATGATCCAATTGAAACGATGATCTGTCTGAGCATTTCGGGAGAAATTTAATTACTAAACTAACCCAAAGATCTGTACATGAATTCCTTCTTTACAGATAATATCGATCAAAGCCCGAAGGTAATTGACTAACTAGATAGTTGCCGGGTCGATATGTTCTATTATATCCAGGCCAAATGCCTTGATTCCAACCCTCCGGCGGGGCTGTGATGTGATTAATTTGATTTTTGAAATACCGAGGTCGTGCAGGATTTGAGCTCCTATCCCGTAGTCCCTCTGCTCTTTTGTATAATCAACTGTGGAAGACTCCGATTTTGCTCTGATGGTTTCCAATAAGGAGATTTGTTTTTCTTCATGGAAAAGGTTGAGAAAGACTCCTTTCCCTTGTTTTTGTATATAATCCAGTGTAAGGTCTATTTGTTTGCCATAGCCATTAAAAACAATATTGTAAAAATCCCCGTTTTCTGATGATGAATGAACGCGAACCGGTACCACATCGGTATCGTTAAATTCTCCTTTGACTATGGCCAGGTGTTCGTCACCATTATTCTGTTTGTAAACAATGACTTTAAATGATCCTTTTAGAGTATTTACTTCTTTTTCGTAACAACGCTCAACCAACCTTTCTTTTTTTAATCTGAATGCTACCAGGTCCTGAATAGAGATAATTTTAAGATTGTGCTTTTGAGCTATTTTGAGCAGGTCAGGAAGCCGTGCCATAGAACCATCTTCATTCAAGATCTCTACGAGCACACCGGCTGGATATAAGCCAGCCATCCGGGCTAAATCTATCGAAGCCTCAGTATGTCCATTCCTCCTTAGTACGCCACCGGTTTTTGCCCTGAGTGGGAATATGTGCCCTGGTCGGGCGAAATCAGATGCTTTTGCTTTGTCTGAAGTGAGCATTTTAATACAGGTAGACCTGTCGTGAGCAGATATCCCGGTCGTACAACCATGGCCGATTAAATCTATAGAAACGGTAAAAGCCGTTTCATGATAGGCGGTATTAGAAGATACCATCAAAGGAAGATCTAATTCATCGGCCCTCTGTTCATCTATGGGGGCACAGATCAAGCCCCGCCCGTAAGTAGCCATAAAATTGATTATTTCAGGGCTTACTTTTTCTGCTGCACAGATAAAATCTCCTTCATTTTCACGATCCTCATTGTCAACTACAATCAGGACTTTACCTTGCCGGATATCTTCTAATGCTTCTTCTATAGTATGCAATGTATTGACTGAATTCATTTGGTGGTGCAAAGGTAAACGTTTGCAGGCTTTATATCTTATCCTGGTTTATGATATCCATCAATTCTTTGTTTTTATCGTGCCAGTTAAAATGGCTGGCAATGTAATTTTGGCTAATCTCCCGCTGGTTTAGATGACTGCCGAAATGAGAGAGCAAATTTCCAATTTCCGATACATAGGCAGAGGCGTTCATTGCAACATGTACCGTGTTCAGCTTGAATCCCAGGCCATCACTCACTTCTTTGCTGCAAATTACTTCGCATCCACTGGCAACAGCCTCCAGTATTTTATTTTGCATCCCAGTACCTTTTGTAATCGGAGCAATGAATATTTTTGCTCTCTGGTAGATTGATTTTATATCTTCCACGTTTGGCATTAAAACTACCCTGGTATCGATTGTCACTATTTTTTTGATTTTTGATGATGGGTCAGCCCCGGCAATTACTATTTTGAGGGATGGGCTTACATAAGGAAGAATGTTTTTTATCAGATAGAGTACCGCAGCCTCATTGGAATAATAAGACAAATTACCTACAAATAAAAGATCAATATCTCTTTCCTTATCAGGATTAATGGTGAAAAAAGAACGGTCTATTCCGTTAGGCACAACTGCAATAGGTTTGCATTCGGCAGGCATGTGATCGGAATCAATATTTGAAATGATGGTATGAGAAGTAAAGTAAGGAAATATAACAGCCTCGTATTTTTTTACTCTCGCCGCCTCCCATTCCCAGAATGTTTTTTTTAACCCGGTACTGGTTTCTGCTCGCCTGGCACTATTCAGGCTGAAACAATCCATATAGTCCAGGGTTTTATTTACTGGAACATGTTTTACATATTCCGCAGTCCTGATCAATTGGGCATAGATGCGATCAGGTTGGGACGATGCTATTATTTGATTTATTTGCCTTTGGATAGATTTATTAAAAAAATAAGAGACTTGAATGGGCCAGCCTTTTATCAAACCTCTCCATAGGTTTACATAAATAGAAATTCTGCTTAATCTAAAAAGGTGTACGCTTTTGCATATTTTCTCAAAGTGCCTAATCTGCACATCAGGAATATTTTCATCAGTAAGTGCAATGAAGACCACTTCATTTACAGCAGCCAGATCCTGGATCTGATGATACATCCTAAGCTTATCTCCTTTATTTAATGGGTATGGGAACCGGGAACTTATAATGAGTAGCTTCACGCCCTAGGATACTCCTGCATTTTGTTTGTGATAGCCCGAATCCAAAAGGGATTGATATTTAGCAATGAGGCCGGCTGCAATTTTATAGGTATCGTATCTGTCAGAAACAAACTGAACAGCATTTTGACCTAATCTCAGCTTTTCTTCAGGATGAGTGTGTAAATATTCAAAACAGTTTAAATATTCTTCCGGAGTATCGGCGATGAGTATATTTTCCATATGTGTGGCAGGTATCCCTTCTAATCCAAGTGAAGTGGTGATGATCACTTTGCCCAGTGCCATGCCTTCCAGAATTTTTACTCTCATACCACTACCGGATAAAAGCGGCACTACCATCAAAGGATGAGAGTTGATGAATTTATTTGAATCTTCCACTTCTCCGTGGATGACCACCTGGTTCATCTTTAATGACTTTATGGAATCGGGGCAGTTGCGACCGGCAACATGAAGCTCAAAATCAGGATAAAGTTGATTTACTTTATTCCATACTTTATGTAAAAACCAATTCAAGGCTTCGGAGTTTGGCATCCAATCCAATGCCCCTATAAAGGTGATGCTGGTTTTGGAAGGTATTTGATGAGAAGGCTTGTATTGATTCAGTTCGATACCGATAGGAGAAGTGATGGCACCGTTGAGATAGCCTAATTTTCTGAATTTACTCATGTCCCGGTCAGTAAAAGCAATGAGTAAATCGTACTTTTCAAACTGGTCTACCTCATATTTTTTCAGTTGCTTTGTCAGGTGTTTGAGGTACCATTTTTTCCAATTGTTCGGATGATGTTCAATGATTCTTTCCCATATTTCATGCTCTATATTGTGAGCCCGAAGAGATACTATGGCATCCGAATATTTTTCAATTGTCTGTATGTATGGTGCCAGGTATAATGTCTCCAATTGAATCACATCATATTCGTTTCTGGATAATAGTTCGATTAATTTGGCATTAAAATCATCTGAGATAAACCTGGTCACATGATAAGATTGCCCTTTCATTAAATTGATCAAAGCATCCCAGTTATTGATAGAGGTATCCACATCAATGGAATGTATTTCTTTGAAATAAGAGTAGTCGGCGGGTAAATTTTCAACATCAAAATGATGTTTGTTCGTGTTCATGGAAAGTAATGTTAGCTCACATCCCATCTGGTGTAAGGCTTTACTCAAATGTGTAATCGCAATGGACTCACCATCTTTTAATGGATAAGGAAATTTCTTACACAGCTGTAATATGCGCATAGATTAGTTTGGTAGCGACCCACAAATATGGTTAAAAAAATCGAATTGGTTGCGATTACTCGAACTTATCTCCATAGATAGTGGATAAATTACCCCTAAGGGTGATTGCAGCAGGTTTTTAATTCGCATATTCTTTTAAACGAAAAAAAAAGGAGTATTTGCCGATATTTTATAAAAAAAACTCAATTAATCTGAAAATCATCAAATGTGATTAAAAAGTGGGAGATTTGACTTTTTAATATGGAATGCATTATACAAGCCGAAAATATAAATAAAGCTTTTGGCTCCGTTTTAGTATTGCAAGCTCTAAACTTGCAAGTATCTAAGGGTGAACTAATTGCAATCATGGGAAAATCGGGATCCGGTAAAAGCACACTTTTGCATATTCTGGGTACACTGGATACTCCTGATTCCGGATTTTTGAAAATTGCCGGAAAAGAACCCTTTAAATACACCCCCGACAAATTGGCCGAATTCAGAAACAAAGAAATCGGTTTTGTATTTCAGTTTCATCATTTATTGCCTGAATTTAATCTTGCCGAGAATATAAGTATGCCTGGTTATATTGCGGGAAAATCGAAAGACACAATCCAAGCCAGAGCCTCCTTTCTGATTGAATATTTCGGCCTGAGAAATCAGGTTAATAATAAACCGGGCCAAATGTCAGGGGGAGAGCAGCAAAGGGGTGCCATTTGTCGTGCCCTTTTTAATGAGCCATCCATCATCTTAGCTGACGAGCCTACTGGTAACCTGGATCAGCAAAATGCTGAGGAGTTTCATCGGTTGATACGAAAATTGAGTACTGATTTTAATCAAACTTTTATCATCGTTACACATCAGGCAGATCTTGCTGATCAATGTGATAAAGTAATGATTTTGGAATCAGGCCAGCTTAAAATGAGATAAGCTGAACCATATATTGCTCCATAACTTTAAGTGAAATTAATACCGATCAGCCTAAATCAACGGTTAGATATTCTAATTATTTTTTATATCAGAAATAAATCATATTATTGATTTATTAATTTTCATTAGTATGCAAAAATTTTATATTGTGATAATTGCTGTGCTGTGTTCAGCCATCTATGGGCTTTCGCAGCATATTTCTAAAGAGGATATGCTTGCTCTCACGCCTAACTGGAAAGGCGAACGCTTTGAATCCGGTAGACCTAAGGTGCCGGATGAATTACTGAAAAGACTAAAACTGGTTACCCTGGAAGAGGCCTGGGCGGTATTGAGAAATGAAAACTATAAATACAATTATGAAGACGGATGGCAAACGATTAACCCGGATAGTGTATTGGTAGGTAGAGCAGTAACAGCCACCTTTATGCCTGGCCGGCCTGATTTGCAGAAAGTAATTGACGATAGAGGCCTTACAAAAGAAGGTCGCCAAAAAGCCCAAAATACCTGGCCAATTGAAATATTGACCAAAGGGGATGTTTATGTCGCCGACCAATTTGGTGCTCATAATAATGGGCCTACTGTCGGTGATAACCTCGGTAATTCCATATACTCTAAAACAGGAAACGGAGTGGTATACTACGGTGCCCTTAGAGACATAAATGGATTGAAAGAATTAGGAGGCTTTACCTCTTTTTTTAAATCCTATCACCCCTCCCATCATCAAAACAGCATTACTGGTGAGTTAAATACAACGCTGGTGGGGCTGAATACACCTACCAGGATTGGCAATGCTACGGTCCTGCCGGGAGATGCCGTACTTGGAAGGGATGGTGGAGTCATATTTATTCCCCCTCATTTATTAGAGAAAGTGGTGAAGACCTCGGAAATAGTCAGATTGAGAGATATGTTTTCTCATCAGCGACTCAAAGAAGGAAAGTATACTACAGGTCAGATTGATACAAGATGGGCTGCTGATATAGAAAAAGATTTCTCACAATGGTTAAACGCTCATATAGACAAGCTGCCTGTACCAAAAGAGCAAATTCAAGAAATATTAAAACAACGAACCTGGTAATGAATAATTCAAGAAGAAAATTTTTTAGTCAAGGCATTGCACTGACAGGCCTGACAGCAAGCCCAATGGCTGCATTTGCATCCAAATTTGAGGATTCAATGCAAAAAAATGAGCAATATTCTGCTCCGTCTGATATAAAAATTACGGACATCAAATGCGGCTTTATTCGAAATGGTCACAGCCTTTTTGTAAAGATTTATACCAACCAGGATGTGTGGGGTTGTGGAGAGGGAGTAGATGCTACACCCGGCACCTACCATTTGGTAAAAATGATGGGTCAACGAATCAAAGACCAAAGCCCTCTCAATGTGCATCGGTTGTTTGAACAATTGCGCAAAGGTGGATTTTTTGAAGGTGCCCAATCGGGCATGTATGTAGCAGTGCTTTCGGCTATCGAATCTGCCTTATGGGATTTAGCCGGAAAGATTTTAGGTCTGCCTATATATCAATTGCTGGGAGGTAAATTCAGAGATCGTATTCGCATATATATGGACACTGCTTTATACCAAAGCACGAATCCTAAACCGGAAGAATTTGCTTCTGCGGCTAAGAAAGCGGTAGAGATGGGTTTTAACGCAATAAAATTTGATGTGGATCAGGCTAATGATCCCAATAAATACGATCGGTTTAACTGGACTGCATCACCTGCAGAGTTGCAAAGAATGGTAGATCAGATTTCAGCTGCCCGGCAGGCAGTAGGCCCCAAAATTGATATTTGTGTGGACATGCATGGAAAATATGATGCACCTACGGGTGAAAAAGTGGCTAAGTTGTTCGAACCTTTAAATCTGATGTGGTTGGAAGAGCCGGTACCCGCTGAGAATCCGCAAGCGTATAAGAAAATTGCCGATTCTACCAGTACTCCCATTTGTGGCGGAGAAAATCATTATTTGGCATATGGTTTCAGAGAATTGCTGGAATTAGGAGCTGTGGATATTGTTATGCCTGATTTACAAAAAGCAGGTGGATTGGGTGAAGGTCAGCGCATAGCTAATTTGTCAAATTTATATTATGTTCCCTTTGCTCCCCATATGGTTGCTTCTTTCCTTGGGGCTATGGCTTCCTGTCATGTATGTGCATCTGTACCTAATTTTATGATTTTGGAATGGCAGACTTATTTTCACACGGATCCTATGTTTAAGGACATCATCAAATACGATGGAGAATGGGTGGATAAAGGCTTTATTCCATTGTCTAATAAACCGGGGGTAGGAGTAGAAATCAATGAAGAAGGAATGAAGAAATATGCTACTAGAGGAGTGCCGTTTTTTGAATAGTTAATTAGGGTCTGCTGGTTAAGTATAATTTTTTTTATTTGCCATTCTTTCTTTGTCCGCCAAAGAAAGAATCAAAGAAAGCTCGTCAGAAAATAAGGCATTCCTTTC
>CAYNIG010000228.1:0-7950 GCA_964396995.1 uncultured Saprospiraceae bacterium
ATGAAACTTATTACTCAACACCTACAAAATTCAATTTCCAGAACAGAATATGATGAAATTCCTGCTCTAGTCAAAAGAGTTACTCAAACCCTGATTGAGCAAATAGAAAATTTATCTAAAATAGCATCGGAATTTTCAAATTTTGCCAAATTGCCAGCACCGGAAAATGAAAAAATTGCATTAAATGAAGTGGTGACCTCCACTCACGATTTATTCAGAAAACGGGAAGACATGGATATACACTTGCGTGTACCTATTGATGAGATTTATGTATTTGCAGACAAAAATCACATCATTCGAGTACTCACCAATCTTATAAAAAACGCAATACAGGCGATACCACTTGGAAGAAGAGGAAGGATAGAAATCATTTTATACAAACATCACAAAAGAGCAATAATCAAGGTGACCGACAATGGATGCGGTATTCCTGATTCTATGAAAGACAAAGTTTTTTATCCGAATTTTACTACCAAAAATTCCGGTACCGGTCTCGGACTGGCCATTGTGAGAGATATAATTGATTCGTGTAACGGATATATCTATTTTCAAACAACTGAAAATAAAGGAACTGAGTTTTTCGTAGAACTACCTCTCATGCATATGGAAGATAACTTCAGGGAAGTGGAAAGAGTAAGTCTCTAACCAAGTTCTTTTATACGGTAAAATTTTCACTTCCTTGGAAAATGGCGTCTTCCGAAATACATTTCCTATCTGATCAAAGTCAGATCTCCTCTGTACACCAATTTTTCACCATCCGTAAACTCGATTTCTATTATATAAATATACACACCTGACGGAGCCGGTCTGCCTCGATATCTGCCATCCCAGATGATCGCCCCACCCGCATCCGGTGCCAAATTCCTGGCTTCAGACATTACATCACCCCATCGGTTGTACACTCTTGCATAATTAATATTGGTCACACCCGGGCCAGTATATACTCTAAAATCCTGGTTTGCACCCAACTGGTCTGGTTTGAATGCATTGGGTATAAATACAGATCTTCTGGTGTCCACTGTAATATTCAAATCATCAGTCGCCTTACACCCGTTTTGATCTGTGGCATTTGCTTTTAATATAGTATTTTTAATGGGACCTACTTTTATAATTGAACAGTCGGAAGAAAGGCATATAACCCCTTCTGTCCAGTCCACTTTTGATATTGGACTATTACTTATGGTTGATATTCGTAAAGTATCTCCTAGTCTGATTTTCTTGTCGGATCCAAGATCAATATTGAATTTTGCAGGGTCGGATACGATGATAGTAGTATCTAATGAACAACCTTTTCGATCAAACACTGAAAATTGATACGTACCTGCCCTCAAATAGGCCCTGCTTGCTGACGGTATGCTGTTGCCATTATTTATGGAAAATGAATAACTAGCCCCGTTGCCACCACTAACTCTATTTATGAACACTCCTGCGGTATCGCCTGCACATCTTGGTGTAAATACAGGCATGATATCAAGTTGAATGAGGGGTGGCGCATTCATGGTGATATTACTCAAGGTGTCAGTACAGCCTTTTTCATCAGATACTATTACAGAATAAACTCCGGGAGAAATATTGCGGATAAAATTACTATCAGCAAGGGAGGGGCTCCATGAATATTTTATGTCTCCCCCATTTCCACCACTGACTTTTACTCCGATCTGACCATCATTGGTGGCAGGACAGGTAATTGGTCTCAGTTTTAAAGTATCTAAAGTAACCTGCAATGCTTCTGGTTCTGTCAATACTAATGAATCCACAAAATTGCAATTATTCTGGTCGGTGACAGATACTGTATACTTACCAACTCTCAATCCGGTTCGTACGCTATTTGTATCCCCGTCATTCCATTGTAATCTGTAAGGCGAGGTGCCTCCGGCAGGCGTGTAGGTAATCGACCCATCATTTTGGCCATTACAATTAATATCTTTCGTGAGAGTCTGAAGCGGGTCCCGCATGATGGCATCAGGTGATGAGATCGAAAAATTAAGCTTAGTACTGCATCCCATTCCATCAAATACGGTTACTTGTTGACTCCCTGCACAAAGTTTGTTTGCGGTTGCAGAGACTGAATCCTGAACGACTTCACCAGATTGCCATCTAACTTGAAATCGTAGAAGAGGATCTGTACCTCCAGAAAACAAGATCCTGGCCACACCGTTGCAGTCTCCGGTACCAGCGCATTTTACACCTCTGAAGGCCAGCGTGTCAAATTGCGCGACAATTTGCGGAGGTTCTACTAAATCGGCATTTACTAATAAAGAGGGGCATTGATTGGCATCTGTAATGGTTATTGTATACTGTCCTGAAAGCAATCTTGAAAATTGTCCAAAATTCTGAGTCGGTCCATTATTTATGGAAAAAGTGTATGGTCCAGTACCACCGGAAACAGAATCCACTCTTAAGACACCCTGAGCCAATCCAGGGCAAGGATTGGGTATGTCGGTAATGCCCTGAATTTTCAATTCTTCGGGTTGGCTGAGCTGCACAGTATCAAAACCTTTACATCCATTGATATCCGTGATTTCTACTACTACTGGCACATTGGCTTTTATGTTTTTTGCCGTGCTGGTAGTGTCTCCGTTACTCCATTTATAACTTTCTATACTAAATCCTGCTGCTGGTTTAGCAGTAAGGGTGGTAGTTTGATTAAAACATTTTATTGGTATGGTATCGATGGAGACAGGGATGGTGGTTTTAGTAAAATTAAATGAAAGCAAATTATTGGTAAAGCTTGCCAAACAACCATTTTGATCTTTGACATTGACCGTGTAACTACCCTCTTTTAATCCAGTACGAGTACTGGTATTTAGATTCGTATCTCCCCATGTATAGATATAAGGGCCGGTACCTCCTTTCATTTGAATTGAGATTGTCCCGTCATTTCCAGGTCTGCAGCTTTCGGGGGTTACTTCAATTTTAGCAGTATCCAATAATTGGGGTTGATAAATATCCACGGTATCCAAAAGATTACATCCCGATTGATCTTTTACATTTATATAATACAAACCGCTTTTGATTTGATCATGCCGGGCCACTACTGCGGTATATCTGCTTATCGCACCAGTTAAAACGTTTGTAATCAGCACACTGTCAAGCGTGAGTGAGGTACCATCTGAAAATCTCCGATTTCGTATGGTAATTCTGCCATCAGATGCATCAAAACACTGTACACTATCAATCATGATCTCGGCAGTAACTGATTTCAATAGTCGGACATCTGCATAACTGGTGTCTGTACAACCTTTCGAATCTGTAACGATAAGCCCTATCTGACCTTCTCCCAGGTTGGTGAATGCATTTCCAATTTTAGTTCCTTTGCCTAACCATTCAAATGTAAAAGGTCTCACACCCTGAATATTAGTAAAATCAGGAGAGGCTCTGCCATCTGATATGGCATTACAAAATGGTTGACGATCTATTGTAATTGCAGACTGAGGTCGTTCAGTATTTAAAATTACGCTGTCTCTTAACTGACAACCCTGAGCATCAGTAACGGTTACATAATATTTACCTGCTTTCAGCCTTTCGATTCTGTCACTGATTGACCCGGTGCTCCAATCGAATCTATAACTTGGAGTACCACCGGATGGGATTGCAATTATTCTACCATCACCACCTTTACATGATTCGTAAATAATATTACTGAGATCTAATGATATATCCCGGATATTGGGATCCAGAGTGATGGTATCCTTCAGTGATGCCCCAGTGCTATCTTTTAATATAAGAATATACTTGCCGGGAGATCGGTTATCAAATATCTTAATTGGTGAATTGGTCATATTGGTTTTGATGGAATCTGATATGGTAGTGTCACCTACTGCTGAATAATAAAAAGTATAAGGTGCTTTTCCGCTGGAAGGGACCCCGTATATTACTTGTCCACACTGAGAATAAAATGCATCCAGGTCAGAGGATGGAGCTATATTGATGGAGCAAGTGAAATTGCTCGAACTGCTTGCAGGTAAGGAGTTTCCGTCAGGATTAGACAATTCAAATTTGGGAAAATTAGGACCGGGATTTTCTACAATATTAACCTTTGTTTGGCCAGGAGGCCCTTTTAGGATAAAACAAAATTCAATCAATGTTTCTTCGGAAGAAAGATCATGTGCATCCAGGTTAAGGTCTATCCAAAAAAACTTAATAAATCCCTGTGCAATAGTATTGGTTATCAATACCTGGCTTACATCAGACCCGAGTTTTGGGTTTAGATTTTCCCCTTTTACAAAAGTCATGGCCTGGGGATTAAAAGCAAATGTAAATTGAGCCGCTGCCAGGTTTGGAATTTTACCCAGCTTTATTGGTATGCAAATTTGATCGCCGATCTTACCATCAACACAATTTATTTTGACATCTGCAGGGTCTTCTGCAATAGTAACTGCACCGGTAACTGAACAACCATTGACATCCTTTATCGTAATTATATATTTGCCTGGTTTTGGTACGGTAAATTGCATGGGCTTGCCATTTTTTGCTGGACCATTGGTCAGCTTACCTATAGCATTCGCATCCCGATCATTCACTATAGAAACTTCATTGTAATTAGCAGCAGTATCAAACTCCGGTAATCCTCCGGTTGCAGTAAATGTACCTGAGTAATCATTTATCCCATTATTCATTCCACTGGTATTGCTTAGCTTTAGTGCATTCAGATAGACAATAGAAAACGCAGAATCAATATTCAAATCTATGCAGGCACCGGGTACATTATTGGTAAGCTCAAAATCGGTCTGTGAGCCATTTGGCTTGAAATTGTCTAATGTCACCGGGGCAAACCAAATTTGAATTGGCTTACCATTGTTATATGCCGATTGTTGGTACCCGTCATTATAAAATTTGATATTCCCGTCATTGAAAGGTCCCCGGGCTAACCACAATCCACCTTTTTGATCTACGGGTGATCCATTTACTAATATTGGAGATTTTTTATTCAGACAGTTTTCTGTCAATAATTCTGCGAGTGTCTTGGCTTCAGTAGTAGGCTTGCAATCAAAATAAACATAGCCGATACCGGCTTGTGTGGCAGGGGTAGGATCTATAAATTTATAATTGCCATCATGGGTTAAAATGACCGTATCACCCGGACATAAATATTTTATATTATTTGATGAGTTTGTGGGAGCTCCTCTAAGCTTAAAACTACCTGCTTCTGCCCCAGCACAACCTTGTGAATTTCTTAACTTAAAATTTGGATCCCCAATGAATCTGGCAGGTTCAGGACGCTGTGCCTGTACAATCGAAGAAACAATAAATAAAAAGTATAAAAATGTAAGTAATAATTTGTTATTCATTGGATTATAGGCTAATACAAATCAGATATTTAAGTAATATGGAGCCCCAAAGGTAAGCCAATACTCTCACCTGATTGTATTTTTTTGCTTGTCTAATCTCTAAAACGAATTTTATATATTCATAGTATACTTTGGTGATTATTTCAGACCTCTATTTTAATTCTTTGGTTTGTTTTAATACTCCCTGAATACCCTTAGCCTTCAATTGATTTGCAAAAACCAAAGCTTCTTCTTTTGTACTGAATTTGCCTATGGTAACTCTGTAAGTTACCACATTGGTCTCGATGTTTTTCTTGTTAAAAACCTGAATCACCTGAGTAAAATCCTTTTTCAATTTACTTACTTCATTGGTTGCATTCAATGCATCCGAATACACACCTACCTGGATACGAAATTCATTTCCATCAGACATTGGATCGGTGGTCACCAGAGATGATTTTGAAGGTCTAGAATTTCCAGTCCCTGAGTTAACCGCCCGTACCGGCTTATTAATATCCTCAGCTTTGCGTACTACATCTGATGGCTTAGGGAGACCTGGCTCTCTTAATGTCACAAACACTGGTTTTGCCTCTGAATTTTGGTTGGTTTTAACAGGGGCAGCAGGAGCCAGGTTTTCCTTTGCCATATATTCGGTCTCAGCACTAATTGGTGAACCTTTATGATTTTGTAATACCCTCAGAAGATCATTCGCCTCCATGCTCTTTTCATATTTGCCCAGGACGGCTCCATCCGCATTCAGCACTATGATGGTCGGAAGGTATTGAACTTTGTATTTTTGTTTCCACACAAAACCATCCAGATTTTCTACATCTACCTTTACAGGAATATAATTTTGGGCCACGTATGAGGTTAGCTTCGGTTGTGAGAAAGTATGTTCATCCATCCATTTGCATGGTTCGCACCATTTTGCATAAAACTCAATAAAATAAAGCTTGTTTTCTCTTTTTGCTTTTTCTCTGGCTGCTTCGACGGTCCCCGAAAAAAAAGGTAAATTTTCTTCAGCATTTGAAAAGGAGTATAATGCCAACAAGGTCATAATCATACTCCAACTTTTTGAAAATTTCATATCTCTGTTATTTTTAAAGATGAACTAGTTTGTTTGCGACAAGCGAAATTGCCACGTTCTGTATACAGCAATGATTGTACCAAATTTGGTTAGATTTATTTTAATATAATTATATTTAATTGTATTTCAGTTATTTACAAGTTATATAATAATTTAAAGTGTAAGTTTTAATCTCTTGTATCACCAAATTGTTCTTTATTTTTGCCTCATGAGTAGCGATATCAGAGTAGCCATTACGGGCGTTGAAAGTTATTTGCCGGAAACCAAACTGACGAATAAAGATTTGGAGACCATGGTTGAGACCAATGATGCATGGATAATGGAACGAGTAGGAATAAAGGAGCGCAGGATTTTAAAAGACCCTGACAAAGCTTCGGTCTTTATGGGAGCGGAAGCTGTAAAAAGTTTATTAAAGAAAACGAACACGGATCCGGATGATATCGAATTGCTTATATGTGCTACTGTGACCAGTGATTATTTGGTCCCGGATAATGCAAACCAAATCTGTAAGCTGAGTGGCATTCAACATGCCTGGGGATTTGACCTCAATGCCGCTTGTTCCGGTTTTTTATTTGCATTGGCTACCGGTGCTCAATTTATAAAATCAGGTATGCACAGAAAAGTAATTATTGTGGGTAGCGATAAAATGTCATCTATTGTGGATTATACCGACCGGTCCACTTGCATCCTTTTTGGAGATGCAGCGGCTGCTGTGTTGCTAGAACCATCAATCAATGGTTTTGGGATTGAAGAAATTGCGCTGTATGGTGATGCATCGGGTAAAGACATGCTAAGAATAAAATCAGGTGGTTCTCTGACGCCGCCAAGTATAAATACTGTGACGAATAAGGAACATTTTGTATGGCAAGATGGTAGAGTGGTATTTAAAGCAGCAGTAAAAGGTATGGCTGAAGCTGTTAAAGTGGTAGTGAATCGGGCCGGTCATCAGTCAGCAGATATTGACTGGATTGTTCCTCATCAGGCAAATCTTCGAATTTTAAAAGCGGTTGCCGAGATGTTGGATTTTCCGATTGAAAAACTGATGATTAATATCGAAAAGTATGGGAATACCACTGCTGCCACCATCCCATTATGCTTATGGGAATATGAGTCAAAACTAAGGGAAGGAGACAAAATCGTACTCACCGCTTTTGGTGGCGGGTACACCTGGGGTGCCATTCTACTAACCTGGGCATATGACGGAATTAAAAAATAAAATTTATTAATTTTTACATTCTGTCGGCTTTTAAATAAGTTTGATAGATAATATTTTTTTCTGGCATTTTCGCAGGCTACTTTTGAATGAATAAAAACAAATAGCATGGCAACAAGACCATATAAAACTACAGGCTGTTTTCGATTTGCAATTTTCTTGTTGATTTTTGCCCCTTTAGCCTACCTGGGAGCTTCTTATTATAATGGCGAAGATGGAATAGGCAATCTAAAAAAAATGGCAAATAAAGTTATTAGTGTTTTTTCTGGTGTTCCATTGCCCTCCAATGAAAATGCAGAGCCAAAAACAACCAATAATAATCAATCAACAGCAGCAACACAAAACCAGGAATTGCAGGATTTAAAAGCAGCTGTAGAAAG
>CAYNIG010000229.1:0-7940 GCA_964396995.1 uncultured Saprospiraceae bacterium
AATATTGGAAGCTGATTTGGTGCTTTGCAATATTTTAGAACCAGCCACCTTGTCAAGACAATCTACATCGTCGGGGCTCCAAACAACAGCAGCATCTACTTGCTGACTTTTAAATACAGATGCCGCATCTATCGCGGAGGGTTGAAATACCAACTCCACCTCTGTTGTTTTTAATCCTGCCGCTTCCAGCATCCACAATAAAAAGGAATGAGAAGGAGACATTTCAGCCACTGCAATTTTTTTCCCTTTCAGATCATTTACAGTATTGATTCCTCTTCGTGCTACTATTGCATCTCCTCCTCTGGACCAGTCTGCCTGGAATACTACTACAGGGTCAAAATCTGCCAGTCCCCCTATTTCTGTAGGCAATGCATCGATAGTACACCATAATAAATTTACTTCGTCGTTTTTCCAGGCTTCCCGGGAGACCGGGACATCATCCAGAATTTTAAATTCTACAGGGAATCCATATTCTTTTAAAAACCTCGAACGCGAATTAGCTTCAAATCCCTCATTAAAATATTGGCCACCAGCATAACCTCCCCAGGTAACCACCCCTACTTTAATGGCCTCTTTTGATAAAGGGTTGGAAGATGATGAAGAAGCAGAAGGTTTGGTTTGTTCACCGGAGGGCTTACTCTCTGAAGCCTCCTGTTGTTTTTCTGCCTCCGTTTTAAGCTTGGTTCCGATACCGGTCTTATTCAGAAAATAATAACCACCGAAAGCAATGGCGCCAAGAATTAATAAAGTGAGCAAAAACCTGGAAAATCCAGTAAGTCGAGTTGCCATAATAGATAAATTATGATTGAGTTGTAAAATCGAAAATACAACAAATCGAGATGAAAAAAGGTTACATTTTACATCCCAAAAATCGACAAAAAAAGAATGAACATAATACTAAGTCTGTCCCTGAGACGACTAATCCATTTGTTCATCATCCTCCGAAGTCGTCAAATGCAATATTATCTTTTGGCACCCCTAAATCATCCAATAATTTAATTACAGCAGCATTCATCATGGGTGGACCGCAGAAATAATATTCTACTTCTTCTGGTTCGGGATGATTTTTTAAATATTGGTCAAAGAGTACTTTGTGGATAAACCCGGTAAAGCCATCACCTTCTCTGTCCTGAACATCTTTACTCAATTTCCAATTATCTTCCGGCATAGGCTCTGAAAGCGCAATGTGGTAGCGGAAATTAGGAAATTCTTTTTCAATAGCTCTGAATTCATCAGTGTAAAACAATTCCCGCTTTGATCGACCACCATACCAAAAGCTTACTTTCCTGTCTGTAGTTTTCAGAGTATGAAACAAATGGAATAAATGTGATCTTAATGGAGCCATACCCGCTCCTCCTCCAATATATATCATCTCTTTTTTGGTAGGTTTAATAAAAAACTCACCATAAGGCCCGGAGATAGTTACTTTATCACCCGGTTTGCGGGAAAAAATATAGCTTGAACAGATGCCCGGATTTACGGCCATCCAACCATTTGTTTTTTTATCCCAGGGTGGGGTAGCTATACGGATGTTTAATTTGATAATATTTCCTTCCGCAGGATGGTTAGCCATGGAATAAGCTCTGAAAATGGGTTCCGGATTTTTCATTTTTAATGGCCACAGATTAAACTTGTCCCAGTCTGGTTTAAATTTGTCTGGCCCTGAAAGATCGTCTGGCCGAGGTTTAATATCAAATGTTTTATAATCCACCTCGGTCTGAGGAACATCTATTTGTATATATCCACCGGATTCAAATTCCAGGTGTTCACCTTCAGGAAGTCGTACCACAAATTCTTTGATAAAAGTGGCAACATTATAATTACTAACCACCTCGCATTCCCATTTTTTAATGCCAAAGACTTCTGCCGGTACCCGGATGTGCATATCCTGGCGGACTTTTACCTGGCATGCCAGTCGTTTGTGCTCGGCAGCTTCTTTTCGGGACAAGTGATTAAGTTCTGTAGGCAAAATATCACCTCCGCCGGAATCTACATGACATTCACACATGGCGCAAGTGCCCCCACCTCCGCAAGCAGAAGGAAGAAAAATTTTTTCACCGGATAAAGTGCTTAATAAACTACTACCCGGCTTTACCAAAAGTGGTTTCTCTTCATCACCATTGATGAATATTTTCACATCACCCTGAGCAACCAGTTTTTTCTGGGCATATATCAGTCCAAAAGCCATCACCAACAATAAGATGGAAAAGGATACGATAGCCCAAACCACGAACATCAAATCAATTAAAAATATCATGACTTATAATATAATGACCTATTAATTAGCAAAATAATTGGAAGGATTGATTCCCATCAAACTCATAAAAGCAATACCTAAAAAAGCGGTGATAATAAAAGCAATACCCAATCCACGTAAAGGAGCAGGCACCTGGCTGTATCTCAGTTTTTCACGTATGGCAGCCATAATCACAATGGCTATGAACCATCCGATTCCGGAGCCAACACCATAAACCACTGACTCGGTAAAATTATATTCTCTGGCTACCATAAATAAGGCCGCCCCCAGAATCGCACAATTAACTGTGATCAAAGGCAAAAAAATACCAAGTGCATTGTATAAAGAAGGTGAATATTTTTCAACTGCCATCTCTACCAACTGGACCATGGCTGCAATACTGGCAATGAAAAGTATGAATCTAAGGAAAGTAAGATCCATTTTAAATATGCCTTTTGGCCCCAATACCAATTCACTGATCACCCAATTTATAGGTACTGTAATGGCCAAAACGAAAATCACCGCTGCACCAAGGCCTATAGCAGTCTTGACACTTTTAGAAACCGCCAGAAATGAACACATTCCAATAAAGTAAGAGAGCACCATGTTCTCTATAAATGCAGATTTTAAAAAAACATTTAAAAGATCCATTTTTTATTTATTTTTCAAGATATGAAATAAGTCACAATTAAGAAATATCTACCAGCTTTGCTTCCTTTGATCGCTGTATCCATATAATGCTTCCAATTAAAAACATGGCAGATGCAGGCAATACCATCAAGCCATTTGGCTGATACCAAGATAATAACACAGTGGACTTTGTATTAATTAAAAAATCAGTAGATGGCCCTATAATCTTATAACCTAATAAAGCTCCTCTTCCAAAAAACTCACGAATGGCTGATATGGCTACCAGTATCCAGGCATAACCTAGCCCGTTTCCAATTCCATCGAGGAA
The DNA here is from genome assembly GCA_964396995.1 of uncultured Saprospiraceae bacterium. Taxonomy (GTDB): domain Bacteria; phylum Bacteroidota; class Bacteroidia; order Chitinophagales; family Saprospiraceae; genus JADJLQ01. The sequence continues at coordinate 3,195 of CAYNIG010000229.1, forward strand.
TGATTTCCATGGTTTATTGGCCATGGCAAAAGCTTCTAATCTTCCCATCACTATGCAATTGGTGATGATCAGTCCAATAAATACAGAAAGCTGTTTCCATACATCATAGGAAAATGCTTTGAGAAATTGTTCAACTATTGTAACCAATGCGGCAATTATCACCAGCTGGACTATCATCCGTATTTGTTTGGGTATCCCATTTCTGATCAATGAAATTACCAGATTAGAAAAACCGGTAACCAGCGCTACTGAAATACCCATAATCAATGCGGGCTTGATCATGGTGGTTACCGCTAACGCCGAGCATACACCCAATACCTGTACTGTTATTGGATTGTCCATATGCAATGGATCCACTATCAGTGCCTTTTCTTTTTTGCCCCACCAACCTTCTTTCGGTTCAGCAGCAGGAGCAGTTTTAGTTGCAGTATCAGCCATTTTAATTTGATTTATTTATTCTGATTATTTTTTCTTTAAGGATTCAAAATAGGGCAAATAAACAGCTATTCCTTTCTTTAACATATTACCTACGCCATTTGAGGTGATAGTAGCACCGGAAATCGCATCTATTTCATGTGAAGGATCCTTTGCTCCTCCTTTTAATACACCTACTGAAACAAAATTACCGTCTTTCATTATTTGTTTTCCCTGAAACGATTTGGGAAAATTTGGGTTGTCTTTGATTTCAGCTCCAAGACCCGGAGTTTCACCAATATGCCCAAAAGAAGCACCGATTACAGTATTAAAATCATCTTTTAGCGCGATGGTACCCCAAATTTTATCCCACAAGCCATTTCCCCTGCATTGCATCAAGTAAATATTTCCATTGTCTCCCTTATAAACGAATAAGGGGTACCTTCGTTCAGTCGCGGGTTTCTTTTCTTCAGCAGCCATATCTATCGACTCTGCATCCACTCCATCTATTTTTTTCCCATTTGCATCTAATACAATTTTCTCCACTTTTTCTTCGAAAAGTTTTAAAATCTCCTGATCCTTCAAAGTAGTAGGATCCACTCCAATCTGATCCTTTATGGAGCCCAAAATGTCTTTTTTCTTGAACACTGCCTCGTTAGAGTCATGAATCGGTTTCAAACCATTGACCACAAAAGCAAGAGCCACAGAGGTAACGAGAGCCATTACCAAAGTATACATTAATATATATCTGTTATTATGCACGGCTAAGTCGTTTTGAAATATTTGATTGATAAATAAAATAGTCGATTAAAGGTGCCATAGCATTCATAAAAAGAATAGCCAGCATCCAGCCTTCAGGGTATGCCGGATTCATCACCCGCACGATCATACCCAATACTCCGATAAAGAATCCATAAATCCATTTTCCCCTGTTGGTGGCAGAGGCCGTGACCGGATCAGTTGCCATGAATGCCATTGCAAAGAAAAAGCTACCCATATAAAAATGATATATCCATGGTACATTCATGTATACATTGAATCCCCAGGCATTGAATAATATTCCTGTAAAAGCACAACCTAAAACCATAGAAAGCATTATTCGCCAGCTGCCCAGACGCATCACAATTAACATCAAAGCACCAAGTATAATTAATGGCTTGGAAGTTTCTCCAATAGAACCCGGAATAGCACCATACCACAATTGATCGGTAGAGTATTTGGCAGTCACCGCTTCCCATCCGCCATTAGCTGCTAGTGCCAATGGGGTTGCTCCGCTAAATCCATCTACAACCATTCCATCTGCACCGAAAGTACTCCAGCCAAGATTGGCCCATAGCTTATCAAATAGGCCCAAAACCCATCCGGAACCGCCGTATTCTGTAATCATCTGCCCTCCTGATGATTTCAAACCGGCTACCCAACAATTATCCCCTGAAATCTCACCGGGATAGGCAAAGAACACAAAAACTCTCGCCACCAGGGCCACATTCCATATATTCATACCTGTACCTCCAAATGCTTCTTTCGCAAATAAAACCGCAAAAGCAACAGCAATAGCTAGAATCCAGAGCGGTATATCCGGTGGCATAATAAGAGGTATCAGGGCCCCGGTAACCAAAAATCCTTCTTCAATGCCATGGCCTCTTTTATAGGCAAAGTAGAATTCAATACCGAGCCCAACCAAATGAGTAATAATCCAGATCGGAAGTATTTTTACCAGGCCAAAAAGTATTTTAAGATGTATTGCTTCAAAAAATCCAATATGCTTCCCAATAGCCATAAAATGCTGCTGGCCGATATTATAGGTTCCAAAAATGTAACATAATTGCAAAGCCAGCACCACCATCGCCATAGTGCGCTTTAGGTCTATCCCATCCTTTACATGAACACCCCCTCTGGTTACAGTTGCTGGTTGATATAAAAAGGTAAAAAATCCATCGTACACGGTATGTAAAAAAGGATTTTTCTTTTTATCAGGTTCGAGTGCTTTTATTTTATCTAGTAAAGCCATATTATATAATATCCTGTTTCTGTTATTTAATAAATTAACTTTCCGCTTTGAGCATATCTAATCCTTCACGAAGTAAAGCCTGCAGAGGTTGCTTGGAAGTGCAAGCAAACTCACAAAGTGCGATGTCCTCTTCTGTCAGCTCCTGAATTCCCAGGCCTTCCATTCTTTCCACATCTTTGGTTATAATCGCTTTCATCAATGCCTGTGGATATATATTCATGGGTAAAACATCTTCATATTGCCCGGTCATTACAAAAGCTCTTTTTTCACCATTCGTATTTGTGTTGGCATTAAATTTCAAATCACCAAAAATCTTATTTGGAAATACACCGGATGCGGAAGGCATAATCCTTGGGATGGCCCAACCAAACATCACTTCTTTGTTGCCTTCTTCAATACAGGAAATCTGATCGTCATGAAAATGTAAAAATCCATTTGCAGTTTCCTGCTTCCCACTCAATACATCACCACTGATCAACCTGCAATTTTCATTTATTAAGCCCTGGCTAAGGTCACCAATCGAGGCACCTATGTATGTTTTTATATATCCCGTTTCTTTCAATCCACCACCCCCTATCGCCACTACCCTGTCAGCTTCATATCGTGCCCGGAGAAACAATGCTCCTATACTAATGACTTCCTGTACACCCAATGTCCATACCCTTCCACCTTTTTTGATGGGAGCGATATGATGAATTTGGATTCCGACATTCCCGGCTGGGTGTTTTCCTTCAAACCAATGCATTTCTACACCTCGTGCTTCAGTAAATGCCAATGAAGGGGAAGTCTCGGCTTTTGCATTCAGGCCCAAATAAACCTTTCCGGCCGAAAGTTTGGTTAGTGCATCCAATCCTTTTTGAAATTCAGCTTCTTTACCTTTTACAACTAAATTAGCATCCGGTGCTAATGGTGCTGAGTCAAACGTAGAAATGAAAATATTATCCGGAGCGTGGTCCAGGCTGGCGATGGTGCCAAATGGTCTTTCTATGATCATAGGCCATACACCTCCCTCGCACATATATTTTATTATTTGTTCTCTGGAAGCGGAACTGAGATCAAATGGCAGGAAGTTTTTATACTGTATTTCTTTGTCGGCCAAAATAACTATTGTGGTAATAGCTCTTTTTTCACCTCTGTTTACCTCAATCACTTCTCCACTCACTGGTGCTGCAAATAAAACGGCAGTATTGTGTTTGTCAAAAAACAACGGATCTCCGGCTTTTACCTCATTGCCCGGTTCTACAATGACTTTGGGTATAGGTGCTATGCCTCTGAAGTCGCTGGCATCTATAGCAAACCTTGAAATGGATTTGGAAATGCTTTTATCCGTAGGTGCGCCGCTTAATCCCATATCATATCCTTTTGATAATTTGATCACCGGAGCATTTCCTACAAAAGATTTTGGGGAATTTGAAAACCATTTTGATATCTGAGGAAAAATGGAATACCTGGATAAATCCTTCTCTCCTGCCCTCATTGCCTGTATTTGCAATAATTTATCAGCTATAAGCAATATAAAGCCAAGCAATAAAAATACGGTCACCACTAAAAATCCCCTGCTAAGTAACCAGGAATCAGCAGATGAAGAGGACTGTGCATTTGAATTAAAATAAAAACCGAGGATTAAAACTGCAGTAATGACTGCTCTAAAATTAAATTTATTCACAGATTGCCATTTTTTCGTGCGGCGCAAAGGTACAATAAGAATGAAATCAAAATAAAATTGTTTCTCATTTTAATTCTAGGTTTTACAAAAAAAAAATGAACTGTTTTTAGCCCGTTTGTCACGTGATTTTCACCGGTTTTTGAAATCGAGGAGGAATAAAAATCGCAAAACTTTCATGGCCGTAATGCTATTGTTTACCGATAGATTATCTATTAAATTTTTATTTAATATGTATTTGGTAAGATCCCGGGAATATTCCTACATTACCGGAGTTTTAAATAAAATTATGGGCGAACAAAAAGTAAATAAACCTAATTCCAGCAAGGATTTGCAGAAATTTACCAAGGCTTTATTGAATGATATAAAGTCATTTGAATACATGTTGCAGCATGATTGGTTTGAAAAGGGAATCCATAGAATTGGTGCAGAACAGGAATTGGTAATAGTAGACCTTCAAAATTACCGACCTGCACCAATCAATACAGAGGTCCTGGCAAAGATGGAATCCTATCCCTGGCTTGATACTGAACTGGCGAAGTTTAATCTTGAAACCAATTTTACCCCTCACACCCTCAGTGGACATTGTTTTTCCGAATTATTAAACGAATCTACAGAGCAACTAAAAATCATCAGAAAGGGACTGGCCGAGCACAAT
>CAYNIG010000230.1:0-7939 GCA_964396995.1 uncultured Saprospiraceae bacterium
ATCATTGTTCTCTGACCAATCTTTACTTAAATCATACAGCTCCAGTTTGGATCCATTTATACTTCGTTTGATGGCTTTCCATTTTCCTTTGCGTATGGCCTGGTCAAAACCGCGCTCGAAAAATTCCCAATACAAATAGGAATGTACCTTTTTGTATTTGGGCTTTTGCAACACATCCAGAAAGGATATCCCATTAATGTCTTTTGGTGATTCCATTTTAATGATGTCAGCTATGGTCGGAAGAAAATCCCAATTGGCTAATGGTTCATCGATCACTTTTTTAGTTAAGCCCTTTCCCCATGCTATTGCAGGGACACGAATACCACCTTCGTATAAATCGCGTTTAAAACCCCGGAGTCCGGCGGTACTTTCGAATTCTTTTACATTTCTTCCACCTTCCTGATGGGGTCCATTGTCAGAAGTAAAGAAAACATAAGTGTTTTGATCCAGGTTTAATTCTTTTAATAAAGCGATCAATGCACCCATGTCCATATCCACCTGGCGGATCATAGCTGCTGTAGCCGCATTTGGCATGGATTGAGAGGAGTAGGTAATACTCATACCCGTTCCCTTTACAAAAGGAGTTTCGGTAAATTTACTTTTTCCATTGGCATTTAAGAATGGCGCGATCGACTCACCACTTGGAATGGTAATTTCTGCATGCGGTAAAGTTAAAGGCATGTATAATAAAAAAGGATCCTGCCTGTGATTGCGAATAAAATTTAAAGCAGCATTAAAAATATATGGAGCCGTATGCTGGCTCGTATCCATTGCATGGGATTTAGTGATACCATTGTTGGTTTCCCAAAGGTTTTTTACATAAAAATTATGTGCATGTTTATGATGTAAATAACCTAAAAACTCATCCCAGCCCTGTTTGTGTGGGGCACCGCTATTGGTATCCAGTCCCAAACCCCATTTGCCAAACATACCCGTGATATATCCTTGCTTTTTTGCTAATCGTGGTATGGTAATATCCATATCCCGCAAAGGGGTTTCTTTATTGCCCCGTATATACGCATGTCCCATATCTTTTCCGGTCATCAATGCACATCTCGAAGGTGCGCATACCGTACTGCCTGAATAAAAACTGGTAAAACGACATCCTTCAGATGCCATACGATCTAGATTAGGTGTAGGTATTATTTTTTGTCCATAACAGCCGAGATCGCCATAACCCAGGTCATCTGCCAATACAATGATGATATTGGGTTTTGAGTTGGATTGAGCCGAAGAAGATAGAGGTATTAAAAAAAGCAGGTAAAGGCAAAAATAAATTTTCGTTTTCATTGGATTAAATTATATGATACGCAATGTTTCACCAAAGATATAAATCTGACATTTCTAATATAGGTCTGACCCGGGCAGTGAATATGCAGGAATTATTCGAAATTCCTGCGTGTACTCAGGGCCTCTGCGAGACCTAAAAATGGGTGTGCTATTCCTAAAACTGCCTCTCCAATATCTGTATCATATTCCCATCGCAATCTACCGCATTTCTGATTTTCCCACCACCAATAGCTTCGAATACATCACTGGTCCATTCTATTCCTTTGGAGTCCAAATCAGTAATGGCCTCATTTAAATTTTCTACCCGCAATGCTAAGTGGGAATAACCGGGTGTCCAGATGGTACGTTCGGGTCTTGCTGTATTATCTTTAGGTATGATCTCAAGATAAGTTCCATCCGGAGCTTTGAGCATCCATACCGGTTTATCTGTACTCACCCATTTTTCATAACCTAACACTTTACAATACCAGTCTGCTGATTTTTCCACATCTTCTGCAGCAATGGCGGGATGATCAATTCCTAAAAATTTCATGCGGTTTGATTTTGAATAAAGAGATGAATTTACATTTTTTAAAAGAAAAGGGTATTAATAGTTTTCTATGATAAACAGTAAATTTAATGATTTGCCTATGTATTTCTTTTATTTATCAAAATAGCTGTAACCTGAAAAAAAGCATAAGCTGTAAAACAAAGTATCACCAATACCGTGGCAACCACTTTAATAAGAAGATAAACGAATTCCTTTACCATGAAACGGGAGTAACTTGAAAATGCTAGGATTTAAAGTGTGGATACACAAACTCATTAAAAAACTCTGTATACTTTTTATCTTCAAATGAGAGCATGGATGCATCGATTGTTTGTTGTAAATCTTTAATTATATCTACCTGGTATCCGCTTTTTAAATTTTCTGCTGCTTCCAGCCACGAGCAATGTGTAGTAAAACAAAATTGAAAATCTTTATGGCCTAATACACATACAGGTCCTTGCTGGATATTATTGGCATCCATAATCCACAATTCACTTACATATTCCAATTCATCTCCGTGTACCACAGGAGATTTGGTAGTAAAGATCAGATATCCGTCTGCTTCCGGAGGTATGTCTGATGAACGCTCTTTTCTGGGAATAAACTGAATAGACATAGGATGAGCATTCATATCAAATTGGAAATAATCTACGATCTCCATTTTTTCAGTGTCAATGGCTATTAAGCTGGGAGGTATTCCTTTTTTGGTATAAGCTAAAAAATCGTGTACCGGAATCTCCCTGTTTTTATACTCGACATACAAATCATGTATCCATTGGGTGAGATACATGGGATTGGCACCATAGTTTATAAAATACATCCTCTTAATCCTGGTATTGGGTACAGTGGGTGAAATGATATCTCTGAAAGTATATAATCCTATACCCCAGGTGTTGGGCCCTACCTTATCGAAAGGCTTATCACCAGGTGGAATACGATCTACAGGAGGAAGTTGATCACCGATTTCCCGAATAAATTTTTCCTGCACGGTTTCACCAGATCGGGCATCAATTACAAATTTGCCTAAAGCTCCCACAGACATTTCACCGGTAGCGAAGTCTCCAACTAAGGTGTCAGGATAGGCTTCTTTAGTGAAAAAATTGATATCATAGGGCCTCAGCCATTCGGCAAAACAGGCTGCATTATTATGAGCTGTAAATATGGTTACCTGGTCATCGGTATCATCGTATTCAGCAGAAAAGTGCAGACATTCATAAGGAATATTGTTTTTTAATTTAATGGTCTTTATGGATTCTACATTATCATTCAAATCCCGGCGATCTACTATCCACATTTCCGTTGTTGATAACATGCTTTTGGAAGTGATCAGGCGGATAAAACGGTCAATGATTTTAATGTGAGGAAATGGGTTATTTATTAATAGCTCAAATGCAAACTTAAATGAACTGTTCATCAATAAAATATAATTTTTACTGATTCCGGTTTGATGCATACACTGGGATATTTTTAGATCATTCCCCTCCGGATCAGTAAGCCTCCATTTTTTAAAAGCACCCTTATTGTTAAACCGGATCAAAAAAACCTGATCAATAGTTTCGGTTGCTTTGTTTTTTTCATTGGATAGAACATTTTTTACAAAAGCGATGGCTTTGCTTAAGAATCCTTCATGCTTTGATCTGGTTTTTCTAAAATTTTCAACCATTTCGTGAAGCTCACCTATGGATCGTTCATTATTACCATGTTCCTGGTGACGGGTGGCTATATCTGTAAGTTGCGATTCCAGACTGGCATTATCATGATGAAGGAAATCATGTAAAAAAGACCTGGAGCTTTCAGTTTGCGACGACTGAGTATAGTTTACTGAAAACAACTCTTTTGTGACCGGGTCAAAAGAAGGGTGTGCCGATGTTTCAAACATAGGGAAAGGCAATTTTAAAAATGGAGGCAAGGCACTGTTCCATTCTGTATTATAGCCCACCGGAGTGACTAATTCGAGGGTGGCAGGATTTAATTTATAGGGACGACCATTATCTATTGTAGCTAATAAGGAAGGTGAGGAATCGTTATCGAATGCAATGGGTGTTACCGTAGTATTTACATAGTTACGCGATCCCAATAAAAGAGACATTCGGGACAATCCGAGGTTTTTAAATTCGAAAAACGGATACTTTTTTTTATCTGCCGGACCATTTATCCTGGTGGCTTCATCGGCATAATAACAGGGAGTTTTCATAAGTCTGCTGTTTACCTGTACAGCACCAGGAGAGTTCATGTCAATTGAAAATACCATTCCATCACCATTGATAAATGGGGTACCAAATTCATGATTGGGAGCGCCATCTGCCAATTCTTTTTTAAAAGGCAGACCGCCGGAATTTACCGAACCACACATACTGCCAAAAAAGGCAACCCCGCTTAAATCCGCAGGCAAGGTTCCATGAGTAACTTCCAATGTCAGGTCCTTAATCTCTGTACGGGGACCTCCATTATAAGTATTGGCATTTACGTTGATATCAGAAGAAGTGAGATTGCTCATTTATTGGCAGATATGGTGGTGATTAAATAATGGGTAATATAATAAAATAAAACTAAATGCAATTGGAGGTTGCATTGTATTTTTAGCCAGCCAAATGCAAGTAAGTTGTATAATACCTTTTTACAATGAAGCCAAAAGACTGCCAGCAGTAGTAAGCGCATTAAAAGAGGTATCACTAAAAGAAATAATATTGGTAGACGACGGATCTACAGATAGTTCTCATTTATTTTTTGAAGATTCGAGAGTCCATCTCATTCGATTCGAAAACAACAAAGGCAAGGCCGCTGCTTTGTTTGCCGGATTTTGGGAGGCAAAAGGGGATATCATTTTATTTTTAGATGCAGATTTAACCGGGTTGACTTCTAGTCATGTAAATGAATTGCTGGCCCCTGTACTATACCAAAACGCAAATGTATCACTCGGCCTGAGGGAATATTATAATTTTTTTGATGTGGTGGGAGGTGAAAGAGTATTGGTAAAATCAGAATGGCTTACGTTCTTTTCCGCAGAGCTATTCTATAATAATGCAATCGAAATCGGAATGGATAGATATATATTACTTAAAGATCTTACTGTAACATGCGTCAAACTAAAAGGGGTTAGGCAGACCCATAAAACATCCAAAATAGGCCTGGTAAGAGGCATGGGCACTGATATTTATTATGTAATGGACTGGATGTGGCAATTAGGTATTTTTAGTTTTAGCTGTACATATATATTGTTTTGGTGGTTGATCATACAAAAAGAAGGCAGGCTGTTGAATCAATGTAAAAAACTGTATCAACACATGTTTGCCAAAAAATTTTCGTATCTGCTATTTCAGCCTACCGATTTGAGGCCGTTGGTTTAGTTTACCACCCGCGTGAGTTATCAGTACCCACCTGGGGGTCTAGGTAGAGTATAAAAAAATTATACCAGCAGATAGCTACTGATCCAATTCTATACTCTAATTTATTAATTTGGTAGGAAAGCTCATTTTAGATATTAATTCCGAATATCTTTTGTCGGATCGGAGAGATAAAAACTGAGGCTCAATCTTGAGCCATACCATTTCAGTTTCCCTGTGATGGAAAGCTTTATCCAGCCAATCAAAGGCCTTGTCTTTTTCATTTTTACCGCTTGCTATCTGTGCAAGGAAAAAGGCAGGGCTGCCACCTTCCCCTTTTTTATATATAGACTCCAATGATTTTTCAATCTCGAGTGATTTATCTTTTTGACCCAATTGATGATATGCCAACGCCAGGTCGGCCATTATAGGAGGGTGAATTCTATTGATTGCTTTGTTAAGTCCTTTTTCCAAAGTGGATACCGCTGACTGGTAGTCGTTGGTATTGAGATATATTTTACCGAGACTATGGTAATAGTCTATAAGATCAAAAAAACCGATTCCGTCTTTTAATATTTTTTTAGCTCGCTCGGTTTTACCCTGAAAAAACCAAACCCGACCTAAAATATAGTCATGGTATATACTTAATGGATCTATTTCCTTTAGTTTGTTTAACCTTTTTTCTGCTTCATCAAATTCTCCATTATAAAATTTAATAATGACAGAAGATAAGTAGCCTCTTTGTTCACCTAAACTTATAGATTTTTGAATTTCTTCTTCGGCTTTTACGAAATTCCATTCATAAAACAAATAATAATTGCTTAATCCGGCGAGGCAAAGGCCATTTTTAGGGTCGTATTTTAATCCGGTATCAAAAAATATTTTTGACTTTTTCATATCCGTTGCAGGATCTTTCGAACCAAACCATACAGCATGTATCAAATGATGGTACCCCAGTATATAATAGGCATTGGCATATGTAGAATCTTCCTGTACAATTTCCCGGGCCAATTGGTATGCGATCGCCATTTTTTCCGGTGTATAATCTTCCAGGTTATGTCGTGCTTTCAGCCATTTTTCATATAAATTGGCCAGTGGAACCTTATCCGTGGCAAAAGCTGCTTTGAGCTCTTCTGTCAGCTCTAACTTTATCACTTTTGCAAGGTCAGAGGCAATTTGCAGTTTAAGTTGTGGTAGTTGCTGCATATTTACCTCATATGACTTGGTCCATATCATTTCGTCTTTTAAAGCATCATTTAACTCAGCCACTACTTTCAGTATATTACCCTCCCAATAGGCCCTGCTGGTAAGGATATGAGATACACCCAGGGTATCTCCTATTTTTGATAAAGGAAGATTTTGGTTTTTATAAAATTCACAGGACGAGCGGGAGATTACTTTTAGCTGCTTTATTTGAGCCAATGTGCCCCTGATTTCATCGGCTAATACGCTGGTGAAATACTCTCGCCCGGACTGATCGTTTTCAATTTCAAATGGCAATACGGCAATGGATTGTGCTGTTACCGCAATATTTTCATTAGATACACTGACTTTATTATTTAAAAGAGATTTTCCAAAAAACCCGATGAGCAATACTCCCAATACAATAAGAGAAAGAATGAGCAAAGGGGATGTTTTTTTATTTTTCGGTACTTCTTTAAACTTGCCTTTGAGTTGGCTTGCATTGGGTACGATGATTCCTTCGTTAGCTACGGCAAATACTTCGAGCGAGTCGTCTACATGTTTATAATCAAAATTTCCTAAAGAAACCAATTTTATGGAGGCTTGATTTTTGACTTCCTCCTGCATCTTTTTAGATACTAAAATAGCCCCGGGCACACCCATGGATTCAATGCGGGAAGTGATGTTTATACTATCACCAAATGCGTTATCTGCCGTAAAATAGATATCCCCACTATGCAATCCTATTCGCAAAGGCACATAAGGGTCTGCCTTACATATTTTTTGAATGGTAATGCTGCAGTGAATGGCATCAACAGAACTATCAAAAATGCTCAGACATCCGTCACCGAAAAACTGTACCACCTGGCCATTGAATTGAGGCACTTCCGATTTCATGGTACTGTGAAACTTGTGCAGTAAGGAAGCGGCTAACATCTCATCTTTTTGCATCATGGCTGTATACCCGGCAATATCCGCAAATAGGATGGCTGCTAACCGACGCTTTTTATTTTGATACTCCATTATCCGTTGACTCCAGTTACATTGAATACAATGCTACAAGACCCATTTTCAAGGGCTAAATTAACACGATTATTTGAAAGTAAGTAAATGGGAATACTCCGATAAAAAATGAAAAATCCCGGATTAATAAAAATATTTGAATTTTGAATGGAAGCACACTTTCTGTTTAGCTATACCAGATCAGACGCAATAAAATACTTCCCCAATATTAAAACGAAACTTTAGTCAGATCAAACGGAAACAATTTTTTTAGACCTGGTATTAAAATCATGTGCCGACTTTCTGTTACAACATAACCATTAACTAAAACCATTTCGCTTTCGCAATATTTATTCGTACAAAAAAAAACCTCCTTAAAGATAAGGACAAACTTTAACCCGATCCATGCCAGTGGATATGTATGGCCACGGGGCCGACGAAAAAAAATGAAGCTTCAATACACAGTACCAGTAACAATTATTGAATGCCTTTTTCACCAGTCGGGTGGTAAACCTTTGACGGAGTCTGATGCTGACGCTAAAGGTCAGCATTCCAATATTTATCCGAGATTGTTCATTAGAATTTTCTAATGAACAATCTGACGATTCAGTAT
>CAYNIG010000231.1:0-7938 GCA_964396995.1 uncultured Saprospiraceae bacterium
TAACAAAGCTGCCACCAATGAAAGGATCAGCACCTCTCGTGTTACCATTTGCCAATCATGGAGCTGATCCCCGAAAATAAATTTAAAAATCAAATTTATACTGGAAATACCAAAGAGGGAAACCACTATTCCCAGCCAGGTATACCGATTGGGTATTTTTGCATTTATATTATCCATATCACTTTATGCATTAAAAAACTTTAATTCCTGGTCAATATCCATTTCCTCTGCGTATTAATTACATATGTACCTGGGATATTTTTTTAAACCCGGATTTTGCAGGAAGTGCAAAATCCGCCGAAGGCCGATGAAATATTTGAATCCTGACCTATGGTTGGGATCAAATATTTATCGGGAATAACCCTAAGTTAAAGATAAAAAAGATTCAGAAAAGAAAACCGGGAAATCGAACTGGGAAATATTTTAAACCCGGTAGCAGAATTATTTTAATTCAAATGGTTCTATATGAATGAGTACATATCCCAGCTGGGGCAGTTTTTCCATTAGTTCAGATTGCAGATCATGAGCAATGCTATGACCTTCTTTTACCGAAATTTCAGCGTCAACCAAGGCATGCAAATCTATATAAAATTTCATTCCTGATTTCCGAATCAGGCATTTTTCAGTTCCTCTGATACCGCGGACAGTCATAGAAATTTGCCTGATTTCTTCCTCTAATTGATCGTAAAAATGTTCGTCCATTATTTCACCCAGTGCCGGCCTGAAAATGCGATAACTATTGTATAAAATAAAAACAGAAGCCAGCAAGGCAGCCCAATCATCTGCCTGCTCGTATCCTTCGCCAAAATATAAAGCTATTGAAATACCTATGAATGCAGCTAACGAAGTAATGGCATCACTGCGATGATGCCAGGCTTCTGCTTTCAAAGCAACGGAGTGTGTGCTTTTACTCCTTTTCAACACCATCTGGTATGAGGTTTCTTTCCATATAATAATGGCTGCTAATAAAAATAATGTATAGGGTTTAGGCAATGCATGAGGGGTACGAATATTTTGTATACTTTCATAAGCTATGATGGTAGCCGATACCACCAGGAAAGCAACCACAATAAATGTAATTAAAGCCTCAGCCCTGCCATGCCCGTATGGATGATTTTTATCGGCCGGCCTGGAAGCATATTTTATACCCAGCAGTACCAGGAAAGAGGAAAATATATCAGTAGTAGACTCCAGTGCGTCTGCTATGAGCGCATATGAATTTCCAAAATAACCACCCAACCATTTTACTATTGCCAATGCAGTATTGGTGATGATACTGAAATAGGTAATTTTTATCGCTTCTCTCTCGCTTGACATTAAAGGTAAACACTAATCTTACGGAGAATAATCTCAATCTATTAATTGAGTACAGTATTAATCTGTACAGAGGATTTATTTGCTTTGGATCTTTTATATTCACAATCACCCACACACTGACCATATAAATTAAGAGAATGACTTTCAATTTTAAATTTCATGATATCAGACATCGTGTTTATAATCTGTTGAATCCTGGGATCGCAAAACTCCTGTACCTTATGGCATTCATTGCAGATCAGGTGATCGTGTTGTTTATAACCCATTGATTTTTCGTACTGTGCCAGGTTTTTACCAAACTGATGTTTTTTTACCATGTCACAGTTTACTAATAATTCGAGTGTATTGTACACGGTAGCCCGGCTCACCCGATAGTTTTTATTTTTCATTTCAATATATAATGCTTCCGCATCAAAGTGATCATTGCGGTTATATATTTCTTCCAATATGGCGTATCGCTCAGGGGTCTTACGAAAACTTCCCTTGTCCAGGTAGGCAGAAAACAACTCTTTTACTTGTTCGTATTTCATGATTTAATATGTAAAAATACTCGTTTTTAGCTCTGACCATCAAATGATTTTTAACGCCCTTGATCCATTTTATTCAACAAACTTCAATATCGACTCAATAACCGTTCTGTCGTTATTTAATCGGGGGACTTTGTGCTGGCCACCCAGCTTGCCGAGTGACTGCATCCATTTGTAAAAACTTCCCTTAGGCAATGAATGAATGATCAGCCTATCCAGGGCTATATTTTTTGTGCGTTTGGCCTCATAGTCTGAATTTATACTTTGTAATGAGAGATCCAGAGAATTGGCAAAGGCATCCATATTTTGAGGGGGTCGATCAAACTCTATGGCCCATTCATGCGCCCCTTTTCCTTCATTCATATATTTAGGAGCTACAGTATAGTCTGTAATTATGCAATGGTGCTGTTCACATGCCATGCTTAGTGCTCTCTCAGCATTATCCACAATCACCTCCTCACCAAAGGCATTTACATATTGGGTGGATCTTCCTGCTATTTTTATTTTTACCGGAGTCAGGCTCAGGCATTCAATCACATCCCCGGTATCGTATCTCCACAGCCCACAAGTATTGGTGATGATGAGATGATAGGCTTTATTTAATTGCAGGCCTTCCACCGGTACAATGTGTTCTGAATTAAGCTCTTTAAATTCATAGAATACGGCGTTATTCATCAGCAGCAGCATTCCTTCTTCATGCACCTGGTATTGGGTTGCAAAGTATCCCTCACTTGCATTATACACTTCCTGATAAATAAATTGCTCACTGGGAATAAGGTCTTTAAATATCGGTTTGATGGGCGAAAAATTAACACCGCCATGTATGTATAATTTAAGCTTTGGCCAGATTTCCAGTAAATTTTCTTTACCTGTTTTTTCCAATATAGTTCTAAAAAGCACGATAAGCCAGGTCGGCACCCCACCAAACATCACTACGGGTTCCTGAAGTACCTGCTTTATTGTTTCCCTGAGCTTGAATTCCCATTCAGGTGCAGTAGCAATATCCACGGTTGGGGTGAATGCCTGCCTGGCATACCAGGGCATATTATGTATTAATAGTGCACTTA
Organism: uncultured Saprospiraceae bacterium; assembly: GCA_964396995.1. Lineage (GTDB taxonomy): Bacteria > Bacteroidota > Bacteroidia > Chitinophagales > Saprospiraceae > JADJLQ01. The sequence goes on from CAYNIG010000231.1 coordinate 2,912, forward strand.
TATCACCGCTCACGATTCCGGGATAATTGGCTAATTTTTCTATTGATCCACCGATAATCATATTTTTACCGTCAAATAAACCAAGGTTCGGAAATTGATTGTATAAAATAGACAAAGTATCACTTGCTCCCTGGATGTGATTTGCTTCCAGGTATTCCCGTGTGACCGGAATGTATTTGCTTTTACCGCTGGTGGTACCGGAAGATTTTGAATACATGTCCACTTTGCCTGGCCAGAGTACATTTTCTTCCAGCTTTCTCATTCGTTCGATATAAGGATAAAACTGTGGGTATTCCCTTACAGGCACTTGTTTTACATAACTGTCATAATCCTTCACTCTTTCAAAACCATGATGAGCACCAAATTCGGTAAAGCATCCCTTATAGATAATTTCAAGCAATAGTTCTTGTTGATACCGAATGGGATTTTCCATCCACCCCTCTACCTGTTTATACCGGTTGAGAAAAACTTTGCTTAGGAAAAACTCGAGCATGAGCTAATTTAGAATTCGAAGCCAATATCTTAAAAAAATTGCAGAACATGGATTTTAAAACTATAAATCGTTCAATTGACTATTTTCTATACCTTAGGTAGTGCAATCCAATCTTTCATGAAAATACTATTAACATTTTTTATTTTACTCCTGACAATGCAAGCCCACTCCCAATCAAATATAATAAAATCAGGTGCCTTTTTATGGTCATCATTACCTTTAAAAAAAGATGCCCAACGGGAAAGCCGGAAAATTGCTGAAGGGAATACAACTGAACTAAGTTTTTTCGAAATGCACGCTACCACACAATCTCAAGGTGCCACCCCCAGGCCACCTCATGACCAAAAAGACATCGAAGAACTCATCATCATTAAAGAAGGTAGAATGAAGACTAAAATCGGTGATAAAGAGGCCATTCTCACTCCAGGTGCTGTATTACTTATATCCCCGTTGGAAATGCAGACATTCGAAAATATTGGTGACGGCCCTCTTACCTATTATGTATTCATGTTTAGATCAAAGAAGCCCATGGATATGGCCAGAAATTATAAACACGGTGGTAGTCTCTTACTAAACGAGTCTGACAGGGAATCAAAAGAGACTCCGAAAGGAAGCACCAGGAAGTTTTTTGATCGTCCAACTGCTATGACCGAAAATTTTGAAATTCATACCACCACTTTAAATCAGAAAGGCCCCAGCCATGATCCTCATACCCATCCGGATACTGAAATTATACTGGTATTGCAGGGCGAAACCGAAATGATCATTGATGAAAAACATTTTAGCGCCAATGCTGGGGATTTGTATTTTATAGAAAGTAATCAAAAACATGAAATCAAAAACAGCTCTGATTTACCATGTACCTATTTTTCTTTTAAATGGAGATAAACAAGGATTGCATACCACCGATAAAATTACGATTGGGGAGTGTCAATAGATAGACACATCAAAATCTACTAACCCTACTTAAGATACTGACATTCTTTCAAATAATTCAATATGACATTTTTTGATCAATGGCCTTAAATACCAATGCACGGGCAATATGGATCTAATAGTAAGTTGCTCAGTCACCAAGGTCCTTTCTGTATCGAGAGAGTCCAGCTTATAGTCCATCTTTATTTTTACCAGGTTCATTACGCTTGCTTCGTACCACACCCTGGAATTCAATCCATCTGAATGTACGGAAGCAGGATACTTAAAATGATATGAAATAAATCCCATACGCACAGTTTCAAATACCCTGTACTTATTTGCTTCGATGTGTTTAACATCTGTGATGATAGGATGATATCTGCCATATACTTTAAGATCAGAAAGCATTTCATACACCTGCCTCAAAGGTTTGTTTACTTTAAATTGCAATTCCATTCACTTCTTTTTGGTTTTTGCTTCCAGGTCTTGCAGCACCCTGAATTTTACTATTTTTTTTATCAAACTTAAAGGCATTTGATCATTTATTGGAAACTGGATCGCCCCTTTCGAAGTATGGTAATCTTTCAATTCTTTCGAAAAAGCAATAATGGGTCCCGGAGTGGGATAAAATCCAATGTGATTTTTCGCCACGGCATAATAAACCAATACCTTATTCATTTTGAAAGCAGGCATATTGTAGCTGATTACTTCAACAGACTTTGGCGCTGCCTTTTTTATTGCTTGTCGAAGCTCTTCTGCTTTTGCTTTGATCGCCGGAGTCAAAATCGAATGGTAATGATCTATAGATTGGAATACCGTTTTTTCCATGCTGTTTTAAAGATTAGATAAGGATAAAGTTAGCCTAAAACTCTGCTCTGAGCTACAAATCAATTAAATTCTTTTAAGTGTTTTATAAGTTCATCTGCAATCACTTTATATCCTGCATCAGAAGGATGCAAACCATCGTAAGTCATGGCAATTGCATTTACAGGATAAGGATATTCGTCAGTCTTAGGGTTAAATGGAATCTCAACAAATGCCGGGTAACTGTATTTCTTATAAACCCGGGTTACCGGATCTTTGAGCCATTTAAACTTTACGAGATCTTCCAGCTTTAATTTTTTATGGTTGTACAGGTCCACCAGATAAAAATGTTCGTAATTACTGATGGCGGTGATCGCTTCTGAAAAAGCCGAGAGGTGTTGTCCATTTTTTTCTTTGTATGAACCAAAAGCATTATTATTCATATCTGCCAGATACACAAAATCCACTCGCTGCATTGGAGTAATCAGAATGATTTTTGCTTCAGGATTTAAATTTCTGATTTTATTGATGATGATCCGAAATGAACCATATACTGTGGAGTTTCCGGTATTCTGTGTATAATCGGATAATTGTCCTACTGTTCGCCCTGCCCACCAATCATTGGTGCCCAGAAAAATAGAATATACATCTGCTTTTATCAATCCCAATTCTTCAATTTTATCTGCAATACCTCCTGATGTCCATCCGTTATGTCCCTGGTTGATGTATTCAATAGGTGACAGCTTTTCTGTCACGAGAGTCATATATCCTTTTGAAACTCTATTTCCGGTTTCGTCTTTATGATCGTTTAGGTAGGTTATGGAATCACCGATAGCCACCCATACTATTTTTTTGTGGGAAAATGAACTGCAACAAAATAGAATAAAAAGTGAAAATAATATCTGTTTCATTCTTAAGCCGGCAAAATTACTGTCCTGGTCATTTATTAGCAAGCTTTATTCTTCACTCTTGTATCTGAATTCAATCTTTGGGTGAGCTTCTATAATTTGCCTTAATGTCCAGGGAGATTCCGCCAACAAGACTAATTTCCCATCTTTGTCCACAGCAAGGTCTTTTTTCCTTCGTTGTCTGAATTCATTCATAGCTACTGCATCGGAAGATTTCACCCAACAGGCTTTATGCAATGCCACCGGTTCATAGGTGCAGCTTGCTCCATATTCGTGTTCAAGACGGTATTGTATTACTTCAAACTGCAGTGCACCCACGGTCCCTATTATTTTTCTGCCACTATCCTCTTTGGTAAAAAGTTGAGCTACGCCTTCATCCATTAATTGTTCTATTCCTTTATTGAGTTGCTTGGTTTTTAATGGATTGGTATTGAGAATGTACCTGAATTGTTCCGGGGAAAAAGAAGGTATGCCTTTAAAGTGCAATGATTCTCCTTCAGTGATGGCATCACCTATTTTGAAATTACCGCTATCATACAATCCAACAATGTCACCGGGAAAGGCCTCGTCAACTACTTCTTTTTTTGCGGCCATAAAAGAATATGGGTTGGAAAATCTGAGGTCCTTATTTTGTCTTACCAGCTTATACGGCTTCCCTCTTTCAAATTTTCCACTTACCACTCGCACAAAAGCTATCCTGTCTCTATGCTTAGGATCTATGTTGGCATGTATCTTAAATACAAATCCGGTGAATTTTTTCTCATCGGGATGGATTACCCTCTCTTCTGTTTCTCTGGAAAGGGGGTCAGGTGATATTTCAATAAAACAATCCAATAATTCTTTAACTCCAAAATTGTTTACCGCTGATCCAAAAAATACCGGTGATATCTTACCTGCTAAATAATCGTTGACTTCAAAATGGGGGTACACGGAAGTCACAGTGTGAATTTCTTCCCTTAATGTTTTTGATGCTGATTCGCCAATATGTGTTTCTAATTCATTTGATGATAGATCTTCTATCACTATAGTTTCATCTTCGCCTTGTTTATGATGGGGTTTGAAGAGATTGAGTTTTTTCTCAAAAAGATTATAGACCCCCTGAAATCGTTGGCCCATACCTATAGGCCAGCTTAGTGGTGTTACATGCAAGGCCAATTTTTTCTCCACTTCATCCAATAAATCGAATGCATCCCTACCTTCCCGATCCAGTTTATTAATAAAGACCATCATAGGTGTTTGCCTCATACGGCAAACTTCAACTAATTTTTCTGTTTGTGTTTCCACTCCTTTCGCTACATCGATCACTACCACAGCACTGTCTACTGCAGTAAGGGTGCGGTATGTATCTTCTGCAAAATCCTGGTGACCGGGTGTATCCAGTAAATTGATCAGCATACCATTGTATTCAAAAGCCATTACGGAAGTAGCAACAGAAATACCTCTCTGCCTTTCAATTTCCATAAAATCAGAGGTAGCGTGCTTTTTTATTTTATTGGACTTGACTGCTCCGGCAACCTGGATAGCACCACCAAATAAAAGTAGTTTTTCAGTAAGTGTAGTCTTACCTGCATCCGGGTGAGAAATAATAGCGAATGTGCGTCTGGGTTGTATATCTGGCATAAATCGGGGCGCAAAGATAGAAGATAATGGGAGAAAGGGGTGATATTGTTAATCCGAGAGGCTTTGAATCATCAAAGCCCTCTCTTGTACTCGTTTTATTTTGCAGGTCAATACTATTGAAACCAAAACTTAGCACTTATTCGACTATCACCATCCTCCTGCTCGCGGTAAATCCTTCACACTCGAATGTATAGAATAAAATTCCTGTCGCTTTAATCTCTCTCTTATCAAGCCACACTTCATTATACCCTTTGTTCCATTCACGATCGATAGATTTAAGCACCCTG
>CAYNIG010000232.1:0-7929 GCA_964396995.1 uncultured Saprospiraceae bacterium
ATAACCTCGATTGCTCATTGTTATAATAATCACAGGCTAATAATCTTTTGTGATTAGAGTCCAGTGTTCCGTCAGACCATGCTTTTGTTTTAGCCAATTTCCACTCTACATTTTTATTAGATAAAAATGAAAATAAAATGACCGTAAAGGGAATCCAAAAATAGAAGTGTGATATTTTCATGCGTCATCCTAAATATAAATAGGTTTAGACAATAAACAAAATTACCCAGGTTAGATAACCACCGGTCCCTGTTGTCAGTGCTGGTTTATTTTCCGGACTTTAATATTTATTTAGAGATTCCTTCACCATCGGTTAAACAATTAAGGATTACTTTAGTCAAATCAATTGTACTAAAATTATTTAAATATGCTTAAATCAATTTACTCCAAATCTCTCCTTATTGCCACTTTACTTATTGGAATTACAGACTTGTCCCGGGCTCAATCTTTTAAAAGGTATGGCGGTCGTGATAATGGTCAACTGCGTTTAGAGCAGAGGTCTCGTCAACAGCGATATTACCATGATGATTTTCGGGCACATCGTTTTCAAAAAGGGAATAGGTTCAGACAAAATCGATCTGCATTGAGAAACAGATGTGTACCGGGAATGCGAAGCCGTGCATTTAGAAATGGCTTTAGAAATGGGTTCTCGTTTAGGAGAGAATTTGAAAACCGAAATTTTAGAAACAGGGGCTTTCGTGAAAACAGATTGGGAGATAGGGGCAGACGAGGTGGTAGAATAAGGTCGCTGTAAAATAAAATCTATTTAATTAATTTAGTGTAAAGGGTGCAAATAATATTCCCTTCTTTGCATCATAATCAACCCTGATTCCAGCTTGATGCAAATCCAATTTCTCCGGAGATTTTCTGCCATCGATGATAAAAACTTTACAACCTTGGGCAAAATTTAGCTCAGGGTTGTTGTCTTTCCAGCAATGGGCTAGTTCAAATACGGTAGCAGAGTAATTATTATGCCACCTGTTTCCGAAGACCACTTCCAGGTAAAAAATACCATTCTGAAAGTCTAACAGCCTGGATTTCAAGCCATAACCCACCCGATACAGACAGTCTGTCTTGGTGATGTGTTTTTTATTTATCTCTTCTATGTTTACCACGATTGCAACCAAAACAAGTAGTGTGCCAATTTTTTTAACATTCAGTGATTTACAGATATAATTTAATAGCAAAGTATTAATAACTGATATTCAGTCAACTAATTATCATTAAAAAATATTTTGAAAATTTAGGCTTAAATACTTGACAACGTGTATATGAATTGTCTACATTTGAAGTGTATTAGCAAATTAATACACTAAAACATTAATCAATTTTATGATAACAATCAATGACTTACATTATCAATATGGTCGGAAAGTGAAAGTATTTGATTCTTTGAACCTAAATATTGATAAAGGCCATATTGTTGGCTTATTGGGCAAAAATGGTGTTGGGAAGAGCACTTTGCTCAAATGTATTTGCGGGTTATTACATCCTCAAAAAGGAAATATATACATTGGAAAAGTCAAGGCAGGGGAGAGGAAACCCTCCATCCTGTCCAATTTATTTTTATTGCCGGAAGAACTGTATGTACCGGATATAAAACCGCTGGATTATGCCAGTACCTATGGAAGATTTTATCCAAAATTTAATTTCGAAAGTTTCTTAGCCTTTTCAAATGAATTGGAGATACCAATCAAGTACCGCATGGGCGAAATGAGCTATGGTCAAAAGAAGAAAACCATGATTGCATTTGGGCTCGCTTGTCATACAGATTTGATCCTCATGGATGAGCCGACCAATGGATTAGATATCACCAGCAAAAGCCAGTTTAGAAAATTAGTATCCCAGGCCATTACCGACGAAAATTCAATCCTGATCAGTACGCATCAGATTAAAGATGTAGAAAACCTGGTAGATAGGGTATTGATTTTAAATGAGGGTAATGTGCTGTTGGATGAAAGTCTGGAGGTCATTTCAAGAAAATTGCATTTTGGCTTCACTAGTGAACTGGCGCCTGACAGTCCATTTTTGTTTTCTGAGGAGTCGCTTCGTGGGTATAATTATATCACTGCCGGTGATGGAATCATTGAAAGCAAAGTAGATATTGAGCTTTTATATAAGGCAGTGATGCATTCGCCTGAGCAACTGTCACAAATAATTAAAAACTAATTTTTTATGAATGAGATATTTTCTATTCAACGCATTTGGAATCTTTCTCGGGAGCATTGGACCCGAAATTGGCGAAAGGGGTTAATCATTATTTTATTAAGTGGGCTGGGAATGATATTAAGTCTTATCTGGTTTGAAATAACAAGTATTTACTCACCTGGTAAGTATGATCAAGTCCAATGGAATGTATTTAATATTGGTTTACTTATCCTCTGTTTCACCACGGGCTTACTATGGTTCAATAGGTTAGGCGATAAGTCTCAAAAATTAAATTATTTTTTACAACCAACCAGTCCTATTGAAAAGACTTTACATACTTTTTTATGGTGTGTAGTATTTTCAATAATACTTTATATAATCCTATTTTCAATAGTTAATCCAGGTATTTATTTATGGGCTGTTCTTTTTGAAAAGAATCTTTATTATAAGAGCCTGCCAGATGTGAATGCCAATTTTTTACCGCCCTTTCTTTATCAACCATTCAAATCTATTGATAGTTCGTGGCTTTCGAGTATCTTATTACTTCAGAGCCTGTCGTTAGCGTTGATGCTTTTCTTTAAAAAATTTGCCATGATGAAAGCCATTTTAATGCTGGTAATTTTAATCGTATTTTATAATTCTGCTCAGGCAAAATTGGGAGATTTATTTCTTGTTCCGCAAAATTGGGAAAGTATTGAGCAAAATTTATATAAAATTAATAATAGCCAATTTGGGGAGTATTTTGTTGTAAAATCATCTTCTTGGATTAAACATTGGAACGAATATAAATTGATTCCGGTTTGGTTATTTCTTTGGGTTGCAATTTATTATCTTATAAAAGAACAGGAGGTATAAATGAAATTTGACGAAGAAATTCCTATTTACATACAAATTGAAAATTTTATACGCGATAAGATCTTTTCTGGTATTTGGAAAGAAAATGATAGGATACCTTCAGTAAGAGAATTAGCTGGTTTGTTAGAGGTGAATCCCAATACTGTGATGAGAACTTATGAAAAACTTCAATCAGCTAAAATAATTTATATGCAAAGAGGCTTAGGGTGCTATGTCGAAAAAGGTTCAATTGAAATTATAAATAATGATAAAAAAAATAAATTCTTTGTTGAACTAAATACATTTTTTAAATCAATGCAAGAACTGGGAATTTCAATTGAAACTATAAATACAGAATATCAACTTTTTGTTATCAAAAATAAATTAATATAATATGAAATCAAGCAATTTTTTCTTAGGTACTTCATTAGTTTTATTGATTTTACCTGGCTTGTTGATTAAATTTAATTTGTATTATAAATTTCAAAATAAAGCATGGGAATCACACTCCGCCAGAAGAACAATTCCTATGGAAAATATTTCATTAGCCAGAATTGCAGGGATACCCAATTTTAGATATGAATACTCGGATACCTCTGATGTACTTCATTTTAATGAGGAAATTGCAGGTTCTCGTTTAAATATTGAAAAAGCAGGTACAGAATTAAAAATCTCACTTGTAAAGCCACAAAAGAATGCTATTCCTAAGTATGATCCTTTTAAGATAAAATTTGATTTAATTGAAACGCTGGTGTTAAATTATAAAGAATATCGAATAATGGGTTTTGAAAAACCAATGGAATTTCAATATTTATTGCAAACAAGCGACCAAATTGTTTTTAAGGGTAAAAGATTGCCTAAAATCATTGCAGAAGATTCTAATATTTTCATTGACAGCATAGGACTCAATCAATCGTTTGATTTGGATTTGGATTTTTCCAAATGTAATTGGGAAAATTTTAAAAAATACAACATTCCTAATAAATTAATAAAAACGGCTGACATGGACAGGTCCATTACTAACACATGGAAAATCGATTCATTAAAAATGAAATTAAGGACCGGTACATTCTTTTTTAATAAGGATCTGAAGTTTAATCATATTTCTATAGACGCTTCACATTCAGCAGATTTACACTTTGAATCCGATGATTATACCCAAGCTGATATATCTGTTGATACTACAGTACTATTAAGAGCCCCGTACTCTATCTGGAAAAACCTTAAAATCATAGAGAAAAAATAAACAACAGAGAGTTCAGTATTCCCATAGCCTGGTGGTTTGAGTGATCCATCAGGCTTTTTGGCATGCTAAAAGAGTAAACCCCTATTTCTGATTTACCTTAATCACCCGGGACTTTCCTATATTCGCATTAGATAGGAGATATAAAGTTTTGAAAGATTAATTTATATGAATAGAAGATCATTTATTAAAAACACCGGACTTACTGCCGGCCTGTTATCCAATACCCATGTAGCTGACTTTACTAAAAAACTAAAAATGAACATAAAAATACTTCAAACCAATTGGGGCTTTACCGGCTCTGACGATGAACTCTGTCAAAAAACCAAACAATCGGGCTATGACGGATTGGAAATGTGGTGGCCTGCCGACGGTGCTGCACAAAAATCACTTTTTACTGCATTACAAAAATATGAATTGGAAGTAGGCTTTTTGATTGGTAGTGGAGAAGGACAGGACTACAATAAACACTACGCATCATTTGAAAAAAGTTTGTTGGCTGCATCGACTAATCCTGTTCAAAGACCTTTGTATATCAATTCCCATTCGGGCAGAGATTATTATAGTTTTGAACAAAACTCTAAAATAATAGAACTGACTATAAATCAAGCTAAAAAAACCGGTTTGAAAATCCTGCATGAGACGCATAGGGGGCGTATGTGTTTTGCTGCTCATATCACTAAAACATTTTTAGAAAAATATCCCGAAATGGAACTTACACTGGACATATCACATTGGTGCAATGTGCATGAGTCATTATTAGCTGACCAATCAGATGCAGTAAATTATGCTCTGAGCAGAACAAAACATATCCACACAAGGGTAGGGCATGAAGAAGGTCCACAAGTAAATGATCCTAGGGCTCCGGAATGGAACAATACCTTAAACACCCATCTGGCATGGTGGGATAAGGTACTTGAACTAAATGAAGCTAAAGGGAATACCAGCTTTACGTTTCTCACTGAGTTTGGTCCGCCTAATTATATGCCGGCATTGCCTTATACCAAACAACCTGTTGCTGAACTGTGGGAAGTAAATGTACACATGCTTAATCTGCTGAAGAAAAGGTATAAAGAATAGTTTTAGGTTTTCAGCATCGTTTTTATTTCATTTAATTTGATCAGGCATTCGACCGGTGAAAGCCGGTCAATATCGGTTTCCTCCAGCATCCTGATTACTGACTGAGCCCGAGGGTCGGAAGTTTCAAATATATTAAGTTGAAGATTTGATGGAATGTTTTTTACAGAAGTATTCAGATCGGCTTTTTCATTTTCATTGGCCTCTATGGTTTGCTGCTCCAAATGTTTAAGTATACTTTGCGCCCTATCGATAATACTGGCAGGCATGCCCGCCATACGAGCCACATGTATTCCAAAGCTGTGTTTCACTCCACCTTCTCTCAGTAATCGTAAAAAGATCACTTTATTACCAATTTCTTTAGTGGCCACATGAAAGTTTTTGATTCTTTCGTGTTTGGCTGATAGCTCATTCAATTCATGATAGTGAGTCGCAAATAAAGTCTTGGGTCTGTTTGGATCATGGTCATGTAAATGTTCTGCTATGGCCCAGGCAATGGAAATGCCATCAAAGGTACTGGTACCCCGGCCGATCTCATCCAATAATATTAAACTTCGGGCTGAAGTATTATTTAGGATCAGTGAAGTCTCATTCATTTCAACCATAAAAGTGGATTCGCCACTCGAAATATTATCGGAAGCACCTACACGGGTAAAAATTTTATCCAACAGACCCAACTTAGCTTTTTCAGCAGGAACAAAACTCCCCATTTGCGCCATCAGGGATATCAGTGCAGTTTGTCTCAGGATAGCTGACTTACCAGACATATTGGGGCCGGTGATCATAAGTATTTGCTGACTATCACTATCCATGAAAAGATCATTCGCAATATATTCCTCTCCGGTTTTCAGGTTTTTTTCGATTACAGGATGCCGACCTTGTATTATTTCTATGGTATTGCCCTCATGTAATTCGGGTCTGCAGTACCTGTTTTGGATGGCCGCTTTGGCAAAGGAGAGTAAACAATCCAATTTGGCTATGACCTGAGCATTGTTTTGAATCGGTACTATATACTCTTTAATTTCCAGAATCAAATCCCTGAACAAGTTTTCTTCCAGATCATTTATTTTTTCTTCAGCACCCAATATTTGACTCTCCAGCTTTTTTAATTCATCAGTAAGAAAACGTTCGGCATTAGCCAGCGTTTGTTTTCGAACCCATTCTACAGGCACTTGTTCTTTGTACTTATTGGTAACCTCAAGATAGTAACCAAACACACTGTTGAAACCAATTTTTACGGGTATTCCGGTACGGTCAGATTCTTTTTGTTGAAGTTGTATCAATAGATCCTGCGCATGCTGCACTATGTATCGGTGTCCGTCCAGGTCTTGATTGGCTCCATCTTTAAATATTCCGCCTTTATTAGTTGCCACCGGAGCATCGTCCCGCAATTTTGATTCCATAGACACATATAGGGATTCGCAAAGCATAACAGCAGAACCAATGCTTTTAACCTCATTGTTATTCGTTTCTTCAAGTGATTTTTTAAATGTCGGCAATACAGCCAATGCCCGTTTCAATTGAACAGCTTCCCGGGGTGTAAGACGGTCCATAGCTGCTTTGTTTATGAGCCGTTCCAGGTCACCAAACTGTCTGAGAAGGGAATCATGATGTTCAATCTGATCAGCATGGAGCACAAAAAAATCTACTACATCCAGTCTTTTATTAATAGCAAATACATCAACCAGCGGCAATATCACCCATTTATGCATCAGTCTGGAACCCATAGGAGAAATAGAATGATCCAATACCTCAATAAATGATCTGCCGGTCTCTTTTTGATTCGTAATCAGCTCCAGGTTTTGAATGGTAAACCGGTCAAGCCATACATAATCTGCTTCCGGTATTCTTTGTATATTTTTAATATGGTCTATCTGGTTTTCGGTGCTCTGCAGATAATATAAAGCTGCCCCTGCAGCGACCTGGCTTAAGACCATGGTATCTACTCCAAATCCTTTCAGACTCAATACTTCAAACTGGGATAACAATTTTTCGTGAGCAAAATTCCATTGATAGATCCAATCATCTAGCGTATAGACATAATATTTGCTCCCGTATCTATCTTCAAATATTTTTTTAGTATTTTTTGCCAGGATGACTTCCGACGGACTAAAACTCTGTAATAATTTATCTAAATAATTCAGGTCTCCTTCAGCTACATAAAAGTCACCTGTAGAAATATCTATAAATGCAATGCCATGGTTATCCCGGCTCCCATAGTGTATACTTGCCAAAAAATTATTTTTCCTTGTATCCAGCATTTGATCACCGGTTATTACTCCTGGTGTGATCAATTCAGTGACTGATCTTTTTACCACTCTGCCTGGCACTGGTTTTTCCATTTGTTCGCATATCGCTACCCGATATCCTGATCTTACCAATTTAGGTAAATACACATTGAGTGAGTGATAGGGAAATCCTGCCAGTTCGATTGCACTCGAGCCATTATTTCTTTTGGTCTGCACAATACCCAGTGTGCGGGCTACTGTAATGGCATCCTCACCAAAGGTTTCATAAAAATCACCAACCCTGAATAAAAGGATGGCATCCGGATATTTACTTTTAATTTGGGAGTACTGACCCATTAGGGGAGTGGTGCCGGTAGAGTCATCCCGGTTACTACCAAT
>CAYNIG010000233.1:0-7900 GCA_964396995.1 uncultured Saprospiraceae bacterium
ATTCCCGCTAAAAAGATTTAGGAAATGGCAAAGAGGTTAAATCTGAAAAAAAATCTATTACATATTATGAAAAAATATAATATTTATTATCTTTGATTTACAATCATGTACATTAAAATGCAAGCAATTAATAATCAAGTAATATCAAAATCAAAATATTTATATATGAAAAAGGTTTTCCCCTTCATCCTCTTTTTCCTCTTAACAGTATCTACCGAATCTATCGCTCAAAGCTTAAAAGTGGCTACCGGTAATCAGGTAAAATCGACTTCCGCCTCATTAGCCAGCAAACCCAATCAGGCCTTTATTTCCATTCACAAAGAAAAGGATAGCCCATTCGAAATTTATCAGGATCTGATTCAGGATCAGATGGTGATCAGATTAAAGAATCAATTTGATGTGCTTCGATTTGAAATACGGGATGCGGAAGGAAAGACTGTAAATGTAAAGGGTCAGCAGGATAAAAATGAAGTGCATACGGATCTTACATCCATTCCGAATGGCCGATATCAGCTGATAGTAGACAGAAATAAAGAAAAAATTTTTACTGAATTTTTTCTAGACAGATAATAGTAATATCATAATAATATATCCCCCCGGATTTTGAAGGCCCTTTGATTCGATTTAAAGGGCTTTTTTACTTACCCATCTGATCACCAAAAAATCTAAACCATATTTTATCTATAATTTATTTAACATTTCGATAGAATTCCCTTATCTTCGTGAGTTACAATAAGTTAACTAGGAGGCTAGGTCCCATATTAAAAAACTTTTGATTTATAGTCATTTGATTGACATGTAATTCGATCGCAAGACCGAGATAAGGACTGGTATCATACTAAGAAACTGCTATAATGCTTTTAAGTATATAATATGAATGCTGCTGCAAACAATCCGGTTTTTCACAAGTCCATTTTCCAGGGCAGACTTGAGTTTGGACCTGGGAAAAATATTGAGAAGGCCTTACAATTGTATACTGTGAGAGCTGAACAATATTACAGGAATGAGATCATGTTTAAGCCTGAGCAAATCTTTTTAATGGACCAGGGCAATATAGACATACCCCGTACCGTGATGCAGGCAAGTGACCGTTATTTTACCAATACCCTTAATTTACTTGATTATATTGCGCAATTTGCAAGTGCAGGCTCACTCGGAGCGTGGTTGATTGACAATGGCAAAGTACTTCGTCACAAAATGGTAGAACCTCAAAGTGATAAGATTGCTGTACAGGAATACATTCGGGGTAGAAAACTGGTCGGTACCAAGGGCAAAGAAAGGGAAGCCATCGAAGCTTTGAATGCAGCCATCAATAAATACGAACGACACAGCCAGGCATACGAGCGCCGGGGCTATGTAAATTTCACTTTGAAAAACTATAAGGACGCCATGCATGATTTTAACAAAGCCATCCATTTTGATGAAAATAATGCATTGGCTTATTACGGCCGCGCGCAGGTACACCTTCAAAATGAAGATAAAAAGAAAAGTCTCGAAGACCTTAGCCTGGCAATACAAAAATCGCTTGCATTACAGATGGTTCATTGGCAAGCCAGGTATCAGAAAGGAGAACTGCACTATCAGTTAAAGCAGTTTAAAGAAGCAGCATTCGAATTAAAATTATTCACCGACAGGCATTTTGATGCTACTGATTCCAATAACCTGAAAAAAAGAGATGCAGCTTTTACCTATGCCAAGATACTGATGGAACAGGAACAGTTTGAAGAAGCTGCCCAACGGTTTAATATTGCTCTGGCCTCCCTGGAAGATGATTCTAAAACAAGTTCGAAAATTACCAAAGCAGATATTTTACTCCAACGTGGCCTGGCTAAGAAATTAGCCGGCAAAAATGGCTTTATGGCTGACCTTAAAGAAGCAGCTACACTCGGCAACAAAGAAGCCCAAAAAATACTTCAAACTAAATAAGGTATATTTATTTGCTATAGATGCTTCGTCAATCTATTACTATTTTATTTTCAATTTTTTTAAGTATCTCCTCTGCACAGATACCTAAAAAAGCATCAAAGGCATACGCCTCAGGTCAAGCTGAACTATCAAAAAATAACGCTGACAAGGCCATTATTTATTTTAATAAAGCCATTTTCATCTATCCGTCTTATAAGGAAGCACACCTGGCACTTTATTCCCTGTATCTGGAAAAAAATGAAGGAGCAAACGCTTTACGTTCGTTAGAAAACGCCAGCCGATACGCATCAAAAGACAAGCCCAATTTATTATTCAATGCGGCTAAACTCTCTATTCAAACGGGAGAGTATGAAAAGGCCCTTACTTATTCAATGGAATATCTTGGGCTGAATTCCAAAGACGAAACCACACGGAAACAAGCTTCCCTGTACAAATTAAAAGCAGAATACGCTATCTCAAACCAATCTGCAAAAGTGAGTTTTAGTCCCACTCCCCTTTCGGCCGAAATAAATACAAAATTACCGGAATACTTACCCTCAGTCGATGCCGCTCAGGAAAGTATAGTTTTTACCAGGAGAATAAATGGCAACGAAGATCTTTTTATCTCAAAGAAAAAATATAATGACTCCATGTGGATCACTGCTCTACCATGGCCGTTGAACACATCGCAAAATGAAGGTGCACATACCATAAGCGCAAATGGAAAGACAATCGTCTTTACCCGCTGTAATTTGCCCGAAGGGTTTGGCAGTTGCGACCTCTATATAAGTGAATACCGGAAGGGTGGATGGTCCAGACCACAAAATATGGGAAATGCAATAAACTCTAATGCCTGGGAAAGTCAACCCAGTTTGTCAGCCGATGGAAGAGAATTGTATTTTGCATCCAACCGTGCCGGCGGATATGGAGGAACCGATATTTGGAAATCCAATCTAAATCAAAACACCTGGAGTAAACCCATTAACCTCGGCAACACTATTAATACTGAATGGGAAGAATCTTCACCTTGTATACATGCAGACAGAAAAAGTCTTTATTTCAGATCTACCGGATGGCCAGGATATGGCTCCGCTGATCTTTTTTTATCCAGATCAGATCAATCCACAAAATGGGGCAAACCCATAAACCTGGGCTTCCCTATTAATGATCATAGAGAACAGGGAGCCATGATTGTCACTTTGGATGGCTATACAGCTTATTATTCTGATCAGACTATTAGCCTCCAAAATCAGCTTTTGGAAAGCAATATCATTCGCTTTAGATTGCCATCGGATAAATCGGCCCAGTCCTGTATTTTTATAAAAGGAAAAGTAATGGATGCAAAAACAACTGATCCCATTACTCCCGCCACGGTATATTTTGAATCAAATGATGGATTTATAAGAACAGATTCTGTGCTTTCCGATGCGGATGGGGAGTTTTTATTGGTCTTACCGACTGATCGATCTTATCGGATTTATGCTACTGCCATTGGTTACAATTTTTATTCCGACCGTCTGCTGGCAAATGGTAATTCAAACATCAGTTATAATGTACTGCTGAGTAAAGCGGTGGTATCCGATTCCAATTTATTTGCAAATCCAATAATATTAAAAAATGTATTGTTTAAATCCGGATCATTTATTTTGGAAGAAGAATCCTTTTCTGAATTGCAATCGGTGGCCGGCTTCCTGACCGATCATTCAGACTTATACGCGGAAATAATTGGGCATACAGATAACACGGGTAATCCAAATGAAAACAAACAACTTTCTATTGAAAGAGCAAAAACAGTATGTCAGTATATCATACAAAGTGGAATAGAAGCTCATAGGATTAACTTTACAGGTTATGGTGATCTCCAGCCCATAGCTTCTAATGATAAGGAGGAAGGCAGGGCACAAAACCGACGAGTCGAAATAATACTAAAAAATAAGAAATAAGGAACAGGATCATATGGGTAAATCTAAACTGGAATTCATAGAAAATGTAAAGATCGTGGACATGGGCGATCAGGGCCAGGGCATAGGGAAAGATGCGAATGGAAAAGTATATCTGATACAGGATGCTGTACCCGGAGATGAAATGAATGTCGAAGTAAAAAAACATCGAAATCGCGTGTCTTATGCCAAACCCAGTGTAATACTGAAAAACTCTGAATGGAGGCAGACTCCCTTTTGCAGTCATTTTGGATCCTGTGGTGGTTGTAAGTGGCAACACATGACTTATACAGGACAGCTGGAATACAAACAAAAAAATGTGTTTGATGCTCTTACGAGAGTTGCCGGTATTGATGATTTACGTGTTAGAAAGATAAAAGGAGTGGAAAATGACACGTATTATCGAAATAAACTTGATTTTAGCTTTGGAAACAGCAGGTGGTTGTTGCCGAATGAAATGTCAGAAGGTGAATTTCCACATCGAAATGCAGTTGGTTTTCATCGGCCCGGTTCTTTCGAAAAGATAGTCGATATACAACATTGTTATTTACAACCTGACCCAAGCAACCAGATCAGAAATTCGATTCGCGAGTATGCCGTAAAAAACCATCTTAGTTTTTATAATGTAAAAAATCATACGGGTTTGCTTCGTAATATGATTATACGAACAGCTTCAGACGGAACTGCCATGCTGATCCTGGTATTTGGTGAAAATAATGAAGAGCAAATTTCCAAATTAAACGAGCATATACTTACTGAATTTCCCGATTTGGTTTTTTACAATATAATCAACCTCAAGCATAACGATACCATATTTGATCAGGAACTGAAATTGATACATGGAAAGGGTTATTTGACCGAGGTATTGGGCCAACTGCAATGCAGAGTAGGACCTAAATCTTTTTTTCAGACCAATACCAGGCAAGCTCATGTTTTGTACCATTTCGTGGTGGAGTTTGCAGACCTCAATGGCACTGAATTAATTTATGATTTATATTCCGGTACGGGAACCATTGGTTTGTACCTGGCACCGCATGCAAAAAAAGTAATCGGTATAGAGGAAATAAAAGAAGCGGTAGAAGACGCTAAGCTTAATGCTAAAATGAATAATATCCTGAATGCAGAGTTCTATACAGGTGATGTGAGAAAATTATTAGCACAGGGATTTATTGATACCCACGGCAAGCCAGACCTGATTATATTGGATCCGCCCCGATCCGGTCTGCACCCGGATAATATCCCGATGCTTATCGATACCGAGGTACCCAGGATCATCTACGTATCCTGTAATCCTGCCACTCAGGCCAGGGATATCAAATTATTATCAAGTCATTTTAAACATATCCTTAGCCAACCGGTAGACATGTTTCCTCATACAGCACATATAGAGAACGTAACTTTGCTCCACAGAATTTAAAATAGGATCTTATGCAAATAGGTGCAGAAAAATTTTTATTGTTACAGGAGGAGTTAAAAGTGTACAGAAATGCAATGAATAAAGCATTGGAAATCATACTAGCCAAAGGAGTAACCGAATATCCCATCTTTGTAGCGCACCAGGATAGTTTTGAAGCCGGCATACCCATCATCAATCGATATGAAGTGAAAGGCAATTGGAATATCAATGTTTCTTCCCTCGAAGAATTCGTTCAAAAGAAAATCATATTAAAATCCAAATTGGTTGCTTTTAAAAAATCATATAAATCGACAGCTGATTTCATATGCTTTTTCGTTTTAAGCGAGCTGGGCGCCCAATTCGTATATTTACCCAGGTCATGAACACAGAGAATCATAAGATGGTATCCAAAATCGCATTTAAATTATAATCTGATGCATTTAAATGTCGTACCCGATCGATTTGTTGACACCACCCAGGAATATAGGGACCTTGCTTTGAAGCCAAATATAAAAATCACACCAATGGCTTAGGATTGTCGTAGGCTATTCGATTTTCACCAGTATACCTGATTCTATTTCATTTCGAATCTTCCTTAACTCTTCTAATACGTATGCCTGCGCGCAAGAAACCCATATCTCTGGAGGTTCCATACCTGGTGTCTGGCGAATTGAGCCTATCCATGTGTAACTATTTATTCTCTCACATCTATGTTAAATCAGTACCCTTTAATGCTGATGTGGAAATACCAATGGTTATAAATCAAGTTCTGTAATATTTTTAAATAATGTCATTCTTAGACTCAATCAACGCTGGAATGCAATTTTGACTCTTCGCTTTTTTGGATGATTTCAACTAATTTAATAATTCCGTTTTTACGAGTTCCCATGGCTCACTATTTATTCAGTCATGAGCTAAAATGAATTGGAAACTCCGGGCTATCAAGCCCCAAACACTATTCTAATTTTCTATACGCCAAATCGTCTTATTTTTACCAAAATCTTTGTCCATATATATGAAAGGAATCATTCTCGCCGGAGGCCTTGGCACCAGACTATATCCACTCACCTTAGCTGTGAGTAAACAGTTGATGCCTGTCTATGACAAACCCATGATATACTATCCCTTATCGATTCTGATGATGGCCAATATCCGGGATATACTAATTATTTCTACCAGAGAAGATCTGCCCAATTTTGAAAAATTGTTAAAAGACGGATCAGAAATAGGCTGTAATTTTTCTTATCAAGTACAGGAAACACCCAATGGTCTGGCCCAGGCTTTTGTACTCGGTGCCGATTTTATAGGTACTGACGAGGCTGCACTAATATTAGGTGATAATATTTTCTATGGTGCTGGATTAGGCAGTATTCTTAAAAGCTGTGAGCACCCAAATGGTGGAACCATTTTCGCATACCAGGTGTCTGATCCAGAAAGATACGGTGTGGTAGAATTTGATGCCAATCATCGTGCCTTATCCATTGAAGAAAAACCAGCAAATCCAAAGAGTAACTTTGCTGTACCGGGATTGTATTTTTACGATAACAGCGTAATCGACATAGCCAAAAACCTTAAGCCAAGCCCTCGAGGGGAATACGAAATCACAGATGTAAATAAATATTATCTGGAAAGAGGTGCACTCTATGTTAAACCTATGGGTAGAGGATTTGCATGGCTTGATACGGGAACCCATCAGTCACTGATGCAAGCTGGTCAATTTATACAGGTGATTGAAGAAAGACAAGGATTAAAAATCGGTTGCATAGAAGAAGTAGCCTTTCAGATGGGATTTATTGGAAGAGAGCAACTTGAAAACCTGGGAAACAAATACATAAAAAGTGGGTATGGTGAATACCTGCTCCGATTGCTCAAGGCATAGTCCAGAATCGTTTATCTTTGAGATTGAATGAGGTCAGAAGAGGAAAAGGCATTACTGGAGCAAGAAGATGAGCATACCCGCTCAGTAATTAAATCATTTAAAAGTTCGAGAATCTGGCTTCCTATTTTTCTCGGCTTAGGTGTAGTTATATTTTTATTGTTCCGAAATTTTGATGCCACTGCTTTAAAATCCATAACCTGGAGCGCCCATTCTTTTGGATGGTTATTGCTTGCCGTGATTATATTATTAATCCGGCATCTTGCTTACACTTTAAGGCTTTGGTACCTGGCTGAAGGCACCATTGGTTTCTGGAAATGCGCCAAGTTAATCGTGATCTGGGAGTTTAGCTCCGCGCTTTCACCCTCTTCATTGGGCGGATCCGCTGTTTCTGTATTTGTACTCTCACATGAAAAATTGGGTGCCCCACGAACTTTGACCATAATTATTTATACCGTAGTACTGGATAGTCTGTTTTTCGTTTTGTCCATTCCTTTATTGATGTTGATGTACGGGGCCAACATTATATATCCCTCATATCATTCCCTGTCGGACATCAGTGAGATTGGATATTCCTTATTTTTTTTCTATTTTTTGATTGTGACTTATGGATTGTTTTTTGGCTATGGTTTGTTTTACAGTCCAATTCAATTTAAGAGAATACTCCATTTTTTTACCCAATTTCCATTGTTAAAGAGATGGAATAAATCTGCCCTGCAATTAGGCGATGATATGATGGTATCGGCCAATACCATTGCCAAAAAAGATTTTAAATTTCATCTA
>CAYNIG010000234.1:0-7851 GCA_964396995.1 uncultured Saprospiraceae bacterium
ACTCGATCTATTTCTTTCAATAAATCAGTAGGCGTCAATATTTTATGATTTCCCCTGCAGACTCTAATTAGTTGAGCGCTTTTAGTGCGGCTTTGATTTCAGGCTGAATCAGAATCTGGTATTGGAGTACAGATTTGGTATCTTTTAGTGTAGTTCCCCAGGTAAATTTAATTCCTGCCAGCAATTCCTTCTTTTCCGCAGCCGACCATTTTTTTCTGGTACTTAGAATTGAATTGTAAATTGAATTTACCGGATCTTTTCCCTGATTATTATGTTTGATTTTATAATTAACCACTGCGGATTTGATCACTTCATCAGAAGCGGCACCGGATAAAGGACTTGCGTAAATATCAGGATATATATATTTCCCTGCGTGTAAAAGTTTTTTATTTACATTATAGTATTTGAAAGATTCCGGCGACTCCTTACCGTTTTTATCAACAGATCGGCCGGATGGAAGATAAAACCGGGATACTGAAAGCCGCAAGGCAGCACCATTAGAAAGCATATATTGTTCTTGTACCAAGCCTTTGCCATAGCTGTGCCCACCGATTATTTTTCCCCTGTCCAGATCCTGAATTGCCCCTGCAAATACTTCACTAGCCGAGGCAGATCCATCATTTATCAGTACCGCTAATTTTCCTAAGTTAAATAATTGTCTTCCATCTGTCTTATATTCGATTTTCCTTACGGTGCGACCTTCAGTATAGGCCAGTAAAATATTTTTCTCTTTAAAAAATTGATTCAGAACCCGAATACATTCTTCGATATAACCACCCGCATTGTCCCTCAGATCAAGAACAAAATTTTTAATTGATTTCGAAGTATACAATGAATCTACGGCTGTAATGAATTCATCATATACTGTATCACCGAATCGGTTGATTCTAATATACCCTGTATTGGCTGACAGGGTAAAAACATCGGAGACTGAAGTAGATCCAGCCTGATCTCTTCGCAGGAATTCATAATTGCGATATTGTGATACTGATCTGCAATTTATTTTGAGTAAAGTATCATTCCATTTGGTAAATGAAGCTGGACTGACTGCCGAATCATTTACATTAATCAGCTGATCCCCAATTTCTAACTGGCTATTCCAGGCTGCCGTACCGGGAACTATTTCATCCACTATCCATTGATTGTTAATCATGGTTACATTAAATCCATAGGCATCTTTAAAGCTTTTATATTGAATTTGTGTAATCTGATCAGGTACCAGATAGGTTGAATAGGGATCTAATTCCTTCACCATATTTTTTATAGCCATATCATTCAACCGCGAAAGATTCACGGAGTCAATAAATCTGGCCTGTATAAAACGGCTCGCTTCCTCTACCGCGCTATTGCTGGTTTCCCTGGTGGTTACTGATCTTGATTTAGCAGGGGAGATGGGTGTGGATGAGTCCTCAATCTTTTTACCAAGTACAATACCCAGTATTACCATAGATGCCAATAGCAAAGGCTGAAAAATGAAATATTCTTTTAATGGCTTTTTATCATCCATAAATTAATGCTATTCTGTATTTGGTCTTCTTTGATTTACTAAATCAGGATTTTTAAATATTGAAGCTCAAACTTACGGAAATATCGCCTGCTCCCGGGTCAAAAAAAATAGGTTAACTTTAAGCAACAAAAGCATGATTGAAAAAATTGAAAGTATAGACGAATTGGATAAAAATATTCTCACCAGTATGATGCAGGGTGAGGGACTATCCTATGCAGAGTTGGGTAAAAAACTGTTTGTTTCTCCGGGAACCATACATGTAAGAATAAAAAAAATGCAAAGCCTTGGCATCATCAAAAAGGAATATGTTGCTGTTGATTACCATAAACTGGGTTATGATGTAACTGCATTCTTAGGCATTTACCTTGATAAGAGTTCAATGTATGATGATGTATTGAATAAACTCAATAAAATAGCTGAAGTAGTGGAAGCCCACTATACCACAGGCAATTACAGCATTTTTGTAAAGCTAATTTGTAAGGATACTAAGCACCTTAAATCTATACTTACCGATCAAATCCAGTCCATCACGGGAGTTCAACGGACAGAGACTTTAATTTCTCTTCAGGAAAGTATTAGCAGACCGTTGATACCCTGAGATTATACGCCAAGGTAATGTTTAAGTAATTTGCTCCGGGATGCAGTACGTAATTTATTTATGGCTTTATCCTTTATTTGGCGAACCCGTTCCCTGGTAAGTCCAAATTTTTCACCAATATCTTCCAGTGACATAGGGTGCTCCACACCAATGCCAAAATACAATTTGATTACATCAGCCTGGCGGTCGGTCAGTGTACCCAGGGATCTTTCAATTTCATTTCGTAGAGATTCTCGGTATTCCAATCCATTGTCAGTGGAAGGGGTACCGATATTTTCCAACACATCAAGCAATGTATTGTCCTCACCATCGATAAAAGGAGCATCCATAGAAACGTGTCGTGCAGCTACCCCCAGGGTGGTTTCAACTTCTTCACTTGGTATTTCAAGGATGGATGCTAATTCTTCTGGAGAAGGCTCTCTTTCAAATTGCTGTTCCAGTTCAGAAAAAGCCCTGTTTATTTTATTTAGTGATCCGACTTTATTCAGCGGTAGCCTCACTATTCTTGACTGTTCAGCTAATGCCTGCAGTATTGACTGTCGAATCCACCATACTGCATAAGATATGAACTTAAATCCACGCGTTTCATCGAAACGTTGCGCTGCTTTTATAAGCCCCAAATTACCTTCATTTATAAGGTCGCTAAGTGAAAGTCCTTGGTTTTGATACTGTTTGGCCACAGAAACCACAAATCTCAGGTTAGCTTTGGTTAGCCTTTCAAGTGCTGCCTGATCGCCCTGTTTTATAAGTTTTGCTAAGGTCACTTCGTCTTCCGGAGTGAGTAAATCTACTTTTCCGATCTCTTGAAGATATTTCTCTAAAGATTGACTTTCTCTATTTGTGATAGATTTTGTTATCTTTAATTGCCTCATTTGGACTTTTTGTTTTGATTTTTAATAAAATACGAAATATAATACCGTGCTTATTTTGAGGTATAAGGAACGCAAAGATAACGTTTTCTTTATAATATGCTATTACTTTATTGATATACATTGATTTATTATTAGCTTGCATTTGAAAATTTATTTGATTTTTTTTGATTTGACTGTTGTCAATTCAGAAAATTGTTTTTCATTTGCATTGTTTACAACTAAATAGAACTTGATGAAAAAAACAGAGTCCAAATTAAAAACTTCCAAACCTTCCCCGGCTGTAAAAGGCTCTGCAGCTTCATCAAAACCTGCAAAATCAATCAGTACACCTAAGAAAGACCTGGCAGCTAAAAAAGATTTAAAACCTTCCATTGCTAAACCTACTACCGGTAAGTCCTCTCCTGGAAATAGTACCTCAAATGGTAAAACCAAATCAGGAAAACCGATATCAAAGCCAGAAACCCTTAAGCCAATTACGCCACCAATCAAAGACAGATTGGCTATGTCGGCTCCTGCCAAGGTTGCAAAAGCGACTAAACCACCCAAGGATGCCAAAGATCCAAAAGTAAAACAAGAAAAAAAGCCACAAAAATTAGTTCAGGTAGTACCTACTCATAGACCTAGTAATATCCCGATAATGCCTGTGAATAAGGAAAAAATGTTAATGCGGTTTGGCAAACCGGCAAAGCGGGTTTTATTTAAAGTTGATTTTTTGCTGAAGGCTTCCCCCACCATAGTTTATCATTTTATTACCACACCATCCTGCCTGGTCAGATGGTTTTGTGACGCAGTAGATATTACCAGTGAGTTTTTTACTTTCTCCTGGAAGGGAAATACGGAGGTAGCGGAACTTATAGATGATTATGAAGATGAAAGATTGAGATTCAGATGGCTGGATGGCGAGGATGAGGAAGAGTTTTTTGAGTTTAGAATCAGTACCGCAGATATCACCGATGAAACTATTTTGGAAATTTATGATTTTGCCTGGGCCGACGAAGTAGAAGAACAAAAGCAGCTCTGGCGAACTCAGGTTGAAAGACTTCGCAAAGAAACAGGAGATCAGTAATACTGTTGGAATGAAGTGGTGACCTTTTTGTTGATTATCATTACTTTATCTTGGTAAGGATAAAGCAGTTTTACAAATTCTAATTTAATATTTGAGGTATAGTCAAGGTAAATTGAGGGATATCTACTTCAAATTTTTCATTGGTATCCAATCTGATCATTTGATATTTTCCCGTCATTTTACCTAAAGCAGATATGATGGGGCAAAAAGATTCGTATTGGTGATACTCTCCGGAGGCGATTACCGGTTGTATACCAATAACTCCTTCTCCTTTTACTTCCCTTATCGTTCCATTACTTTCCCATATTTTCCAGTATCGTCTCATGAGTTGAACCGTAAACGAATTGCCGTTATGAATTTTAATTTCATAGGTAAACACATTTTGATCAGAAAACGGCATAGAATATTTAGTTTGAAATTTTACTTTCACCTCTATGGTTATGCCATGGGTTGTTTTAAGATTTCTATCGTTTGTATTGATATTACTCACTTTCCAAAGATAAACTTATTTGCCAAATCAAGTGAATCTTGTTGTGCTTTTTCAAGATGGTCATTCAGTACGACCGCATCAAAGTCAAATTCATAGTTCAACTCCATAGTGGCCCGTTTTATCCTCGTAGCAATCTTTTGCGCAGTTTCCGTATTCCTGTTTTCGAGCCTTTTTTTCAATACTTCCAAAGAAGGAGGTTTGATAAAAATGGCAAATGACTTTCGAGGGAAAATTCTTTTTAAGTCTTTGGCCCCTATGACATCCACATCAAAAATGATGGTTTTCTTTTGCTTCCAAAGCCTTTTGATTTCTGACTTTAATGTGCCATATAACTGGCCTGGATATACTTCTTCCCATTCAACGAATCTCCTTTGCCGTATGTATTGTTTAAAAGTCGCTTGAGTAATGAAATAATAATCCACACCATCGGTTTCGTTATTTCTCTTTGGTCTGGTAGCTGCGGAGACAGAAAATGCCGTAGTGGAAATTGTATTTAATAGGTGTTTGACAATGGTGCTTTTGCCAGAGCCCGAGGGGGCTGTAATGATTAAAATCTTACCCATACCGCTAGACTACATTTGCCAGTTGTTCTTTTATTTTTTCCAGTTCGTCTTTCATAGCAACCACGAGATGCTGAATGGTATGATCCTGTGCTTTGGACCCGAGAGTATTAATTTCACGGCCCATTTCCTGGGAAATGAAATTTAATTCACGGCCATTGCTCACCGGCAACATCAATTTTTCAATAAAGAACTTACAATGTTTATCCAATCTCACTTTTTCTTCAGTAAAATCCATTTTCTCCATATAGTAGATCAATTCCTGCTCAAATCTGTTTGAATCGTAATCCGGCCGGGAGGAAAACTCAGTAATCATCTTGTGAAGACGCAGCTTTAATTGTTCCGACCTATTTGATTCCAGGGATTCAATTTTCTCCAACAGATTTTGTATTAGAATTACGTTTTGCCTGATTACACCAGCCAAAACCATCCCTTCATGTTTTCTGAATTGATTGAATTCTTCAATGGCCTTTTGAATGGTAATTTCGATTTCTGACCACTCAGTATCGCTGAGAGGCTCATCTATGGCGCCAACTACATCCGGTAAGGTAAGGATACTGCTTAAGATATGATCTTCATTGAGCCCGATTTGCCGTGCAAGGGATTTTATAACTTCAGCATATTTTACAAACTTATTTTTGTCAATATGGATATCATCTGAATCTCCATAGATCTGTTCGATAAGAAAATCGACTTTCCCACGGTCAATAGCGCCAGTTAATAATTTCCTTATTTCAAATTCTTTATCCTTGATCAGTGCAGGAAGTCTGAAGCGGAATTCAGAAAATTTACTGTTGACAGATTTAATTTCTACACGAATTTGTTGATTTCTCACCGAGCCGGAGGCTCTACCAAATCCTGTCATTGATATTAGCATGTGCAAATATAGTTAGAAGTTGGAAGTTAGGAGTTGGGAGTTAGAAGTTGGAAGTTGGGAAAGTGGGTGGCGAAAAAAAACACATTAAATATTTTTGTAATTCGAGAAATGTCTATAAATTCGACCTTTAAGTGTCTATAAAAACAACATCAATATTGAGAGGTCGGGGGGCTCAAATCAATCCCGTTTCCAGGTTTGAAAAATATCATCGTGAGGAGATTGAAGGGGCCGGTGTCGGTACAAAATACATTAACACACTGGCAAAGTCTATTGTAAACAAAGTAGAAAGCCCTGATTTACCGTTCTCATTATCAATGAATCCATATCAGGGTTGTGAGCATGGTTGTGTTTACTGTTATGCCAGGAATACTCACCCTTATTGGGGTTATAGCGCAGGTACTGAATTTGAACAAAATATATTGATTAAACATGATGCTCCTGTACTGCTAAGGAAGTTTTTACAAAATAAAAATTATCAATGTCAGACTATAATGCTCTCCGGGAATACCGATTGTTACCAACCTGCAGAGCAGGATTTTAAGCTTACCAGGCAATTGCTGGAGATTTGTCTTGAATACAGGCAACCTGTGGGTATAATTACTAAAAATGCTTTGGTAATCAGGGATCTTGATCTCTTGATTGAACTCAATAAACTGAACCTGGTACAGGTGGTTATTAGCCTTACCTCTTTGGATGAAAAATTGAGATTATTATTAGAGCCTCGTACTGCTACTATTTCAAAAAGACTGAATGCCATATTTGAAATTTCAAGACACGAGATTCCTGTAATGGTAATGATGGCACCTGTGATACCTGGCCTCACTGATAATGAAATTTTCGATATGATCAAAGCCTGCAACGATGCCGGAGCCTATGATGTACATTATACGATACTTCGGCTCAATGGCGATGTGGAACCGATTTTTATTGATTGGGTAAAGAAGACCTTTCCTGATAGAGCAGAAAAAATCATAAACCTAACAGCAGAATGCCATGGCGGATCCGTGAACGACAACAGGTTTAAAATCAGAATGAAAGGGGAGGGCAAGTATGCTGAATTAATTAGAAACCAGTTTCAACTGGCGAGAAAAAAATACGGTATGCCTGCCAAAAAATACGAGAGCTTAAATTGTAGTTTATTTCAAAGGCCTGGTAGTCAAATGGTATTTGATTTTTAATGAAATAGTTATTATGCTTGGGTAATTGACTCTGGTGTTTAATCCAATCGGGATGAAATCATATTATTCCTGATTATGCCATATATCTTCCATCGTCTCTCGCTTCCGTATAAGCCGATCATGACCATCTGACATGATTAATACTTCAGCCGGTCTTGGTCTGGAGTTATAAGGTGATGCCATCGAGAAACAATAAGCTCCTGCATTTTCAAAAGCCAGTATGTCTCCCACTCTGATTTCCGGGATCTGTCTTTCGGAGGCAAATGTGTCTGTTTCACAAATATTTCCAACCACATCATATGTTTTCAACTCACCATCAGGATTGGAAATATTTTTAATCGTATGATATGCCCCATAAAACATAGGTCTGATCAAATGATTAAAACCTGAATCTACTCCGGCAAATGTGATTCCCCCATTTTCTTTAATGCCTGTACAGGTTACTAAAAAATAACCTGCATTACTCACCAAAAATTTACCGGGTTCAAAAATCAACTTTAAGGGTCTTCCATATTCTTTACAAAACTGGTTGAATCTGGTGCTGATTACTTTTCCCAATTCAACCATATCTGTAGCGTGGTCTCCCTCAAAATAAGAAACTTTGAAACCGGACCCGAGATCGAGATATTCCAAAGCATCAAAATTTGGGGCAATTCTTAATAGTACTTCCACTGCTTCCATGTATTGACTGGATTCTAAAATA
>CAYNIG010000235.1:0-7844 GCA_964396995.1 uncultured Saprospiraceae bacterium
CAGAATGTAATTCTACATCCTGGTAAAAATGGCAAGGAAACCAACGCTTCTATCTCACCTGTAGTAATTTCAAAAGATATAAAAGCCAAATTCCATTCGTCTTTTTTTATTGAGACTTCGATGGATTATTTTTTGAAAAATACCGTGAACAATCCGGATTATCTTGCTTCCAGTGCCAATATGGTGTTTAAGCAACAGGTGTCCCATAAATTTTATCTTACCGGTCACGCAGGTATTGTATATCCGTATTCCAATTCCAATCTGTATCTTGACAACCAGGGGTTGGCGAATGCAAGTCCGGTGAATAACACCGCATTTGATGCAAATAAGGCTGCAGCATCCGGCTTAGATCCGGCAATCCCAATCACAGGAGTAATACTTGAGAGTACAAGATCTGTGACCAGCATCAATAATGGAATATTATATCTTTCTAATTCGGATCAGGCCAAAATCAATAAACACCGGAGTATGCAGTATAATTTTAAAATCTCCCTGGGATACCAAATCAGTAAAAGATTCTTTGCAGAGTCAGGCTTGGACCTAAGAGACGAATTTAAAAATAATCCTTTGTTGATAGCGGTGTCATCGGTTTCCAATCAACTAGCTACTTCCAATCAGAATAAGATCACCAATTATCAATTACCTAAAACAAATTATTCACCCCAATTGGCGATAGTTGGATTGCTGGGCTATAATCTGAATAACCGATGGAGTATTTTCGGCAGACTCATAGCACCTTCTTTTAAATCAAATAAAATGGATTTTATAGATGCCCAGCAAGTATTACCACAGAATGGATCATCCAGTGTACAAACAAACAGACTATCAGTAAATACAACCTCTCTGGCCATAGGGGCAAGATTTAAATTTTAAGCACACCACGTAATCTTAGGCTTTACTGCCAGCTTAGTTTTTTGTACTTTTGCGGCTCAAATTTTTAAACTAATGGGTCGTATATTCGAAGTAAGGAAATCTAAAATGTTTGCCCGCTACGATCGCATGGCAAAACAGTTTACACGTATAGGTAAAGAGATTATAATAGCAGTAAAAGCCGGAGGCCCTGATCCCAATTCCAACTCACAATTGAGGCGGGTGATGGCCAATGCCAAATCGGTAAATATGCCAAAGGATAGGGTAGAGGCCGCGATAAAAAGAGCAGCCGGAAAAGATCAGGAAAGCTACGATGAAATACTGTATGAAGGCTATGGACCCGGAGGAATAGCAGTTTTGGTTGAAGCGGCCACCAACAATAATACCCGTACTGTTGCAAATATTCGCAGTTATTTCAATAAACACGATGGTAACCTTGGAACAAGCGGATCGGTAAGTTTTATGTTTAAAAAAATGGGTGTATTTAAAATGCACCCGGAAGGGCTAAATGTGGAGGATCTTGAATTTGAATTAATTGATTTTGGGCTGGAAGAAATAGGAGAAAGTACTGGTGAAAATGATGAACCGATACTGATAATTCGGGTACCTTTCAATGAATTTGGGACAATGCAAAAAGCCCTGGAGGATAAAAAAATTGCTACCATATCCGCAGAAAGTGAATGGATCCCTTTAAATACTACTTCGCTGGATGATGAGCGGGCCGATGAGGTTATGAAAATGGTAGCCAGGATAGAAGAAGACGATGATGTACAAAAAGTATTTCACAATCTTGCCTAATTGGTCATTGAATAAATTTAGTTCACAGCTACATTCTTTCTCATTTCTGCCCACTTACTCCTGGGTTCCAATATTAAGTTAGATATAAAATTTCCCAATGCGGAACAGGATATCATTTGCCTGGGTACCATATCCATCGTGCCTAGTCCCTCCTGTATGACAAATTCGACACATTCATTTATATGTCGCTCTTCTTCATGCAATTCAAAATGTTCCATCATCATTGCTACAGATAAGATACTGGCCAGAGGATTGGCAATATTTCTACCGGCAGCCTGGGGATAAGAGCCGTGTACTGGTTCGAATAATGCCTTGTCACCTTCCCCGTATGATCCGGAAGGTAATAATCCAATAGAGCCTACAATTACGCTTGCTTCGTCGCTAAGTATATCTCCAAACATATTTGAAGTGAGCAATACATCGAATCTTCGCGGATTGAGTATCAATTGCATTGCCGCATTGTCAATGTATAAATAATCAAGCTCTACTTCAGGGAATTCTTCCTGTTGTATTTTGGTGACTGTACTTCGCCACAAACGGCCGGTTTCTAACAAGTTAGATTTATCTACCAAGGTGAGTTTTTTCCGGCGTTGCATGGCCTCGTCAAAGGCAAAGCGCGAGGTTCGTGTAATTTCATCCACATGATAGAAGCATTCATCCCATGCCCATTTACCCAATTCATCTTTTTGTTTTTTGCCAAAATACAGGCCACCGGTCAGTTCACGAAAAATGATTAAATCCACATTTTGAACTTGTTCTTCTTTTAATGGAGAGAGGGAGTATAATTTTCTGTAAGATTTGATGGGTCTCACATTAGTATGCAGCTCCATTTTTCGCCTGAGGCTTAGTAAACCTTGCTCCGGCCTTACAGCGGCATTCATATTCGTATCATACCTGGGATCACCAACAGCTCCTACCAGGATTACATTGGCGTCCACGCAAGCCTGATACGTTTCGTCTGGCAGGGGTTCCAGGTTTTGATCCATCGCTGCAGCACCTATCAGGTACTCTTTTATACTAAACTGGTGTCCAAATTTCGCTCCGATAGCTTTTAGTACCTTAACGGCTTGGGTTATTACTTCAGGGCCGATGCCATCACCTGGCAATACAGCTATAGATTTATTCATGGCTTAAAATTAGAATATTATTTAACCTTCTTACGTTTCTCAGCAACTTCTATTGCCAGATTTTCTTTAAATTTTATTACTTTATCAAGAACTTTTGGATCACTGGAGGCTATAATCTGAGCAGCTAAAATACCAGCATTTTTAGCACCATTAAGTGCTACCGTAGCCACCGGTACGCCACCAGGCATTTGTAATATTGACAATATAGAGTCCCAACCATCGATAGAATTGGAAGATTTTATGGGTACACCGATCACTGGTAATGGAGAAATGGAGGCAACCATACCCGGTAAATGGGCTGCTCCGCCTGCGCCGGCAATGATCACTTTTATACCTTTAATATGGGCATGGTTAGCAAAGTCCATCATGTATTTGGGAGTGCGGTGCGCAGACACTATATCTATTTCATAGCCCAGCTCAAAAGCATCCAGTATGGTACACGCTTCTTTCATAATACTGAGATCAGAGTCAGATCCCATGATGACAGCCACTGTTGTTTTTTTTTGTTTTGCCATAGCTTATGCAATTACTTTAAGTGTTTTGGTTACCATTTCCGCTTTGCTTTTGATCTCATTCATATTCTTTCCCGTAACGGTTACATGTCCCATTTTTCTAAATGGTCTTGTTTCTTTTTTGCCGTAAAGATGAATGTAAGTCCCGGGCATTTGAAGACATTCATTTAATCCTTTATAGATCGCGTTACCGGAAAATCCTTCTTCCCCCAAAATATTGAGTAAAACAGAATTGACTAGCAATTGGGTGTCACCTAAAGGTAAATTCAATACGGCTCTCCAATGTTGCTGGAATTGAGATGTAATACAGGTTTCAATAGTATGATGTCCGCTATTATGAGGTCTGGGCGCTACTTCATTTATTAAAATTGAATCTTCCTGATCCAAAAACATTTCTACAGCGAGCAATCCTACGATGTTCATTTTCGTTATTAGGCAAGCTGCCAACTCCCTGGCTTTTAGCATTTGAATTTCACTCAGGCTTGACGGACACTCCTGATATAATAATAAATTAGCACTCGGGTGGAAAACCATCTCTACCGGGTCATAGGTAACCACTTCACCTGAAGGATTACGAGCAGCCATTACGGCAATTTCTTTTTTTATAGTTATTTTATTCTCAATTACAGAAGGCAAGTTGAATAGCGTTTCCAGATCCGATTCACTCTTTATTATTTGAACTCCTCTTCCATCGTAACCGGCTTTTCTGAGTTTTTGAACAAATGGATATACAATTTTATTTTCTTCAATCTGACTAATGATTTCATATTTATCATTTGCCAGCAGAAAATCAGCGGTGGAAAAGTTATGTTCTTTATAAAATATTTTTTGTAATCCTTTGTCCTGGATCAATAAAAGGCTATCCGGATCAGGATACACTTTCTTTCCAAGTAATTTTAACGCATTCAATGCGTCCAGATTTACATCTTCTATTTCCACAGTGATCAGGTCTTTATCGGCGCCAAATTTCATTACATCTTCAAATTTTCTGAAATTTCCCAGTATTTGTTTGGCACAACATGAGGCTGGTGCATGTAAGGTAGGTTCAAGTACGGCAAGATCAAGATTCCAGTCGGCACCAGCCTGCGCAAGCATTTTTCCCAATTGTCCTCCTCCTAAAATGCCAATGGATAATGAAATGTCTGAAGAGTTCATCTGAATATGGTCAAAAGTAGATAATTTTCGTCTTTATTTTCTGCAAGTATGGATAATATAGTCATCAAGGGAGCTAAAATTATAAACGAAGGAAAAATTCTGGAACAAGATCTATATATAAAACAGGGTAGAATTGAAAAAATAGGATCTTTATCTTCGCCAGAGCGTGTCCGGGAGATAAATGCAGATGGACTTTACCTGATGCCAGGTATTATAGACGACCAGGTGCATTTTAGGGAACCGGGTTTTATTCATAAAGCAGATATCGCCAGCGAATCTAAAGCCGCGGTAGCCGGAGGGGTTACGAGCTTTATGGAAATGCCAAACACCAGACCAGTAGCGTCGACTATAGATTTATTGGAAGAAAAATACAATATCGCCCATCGCAGTTCTTATGCTAATTATTCCTTTTATTTGGGAGCAACTGAGCATAATTTGGATGAGATTATAAAACTTGATCCTGCCCGAAATGCCGGGGTAAAAATATTTATGGGATCGAGCACAGGTGATTTACTGGTAGACAATGATGAGGCACTCGAAAAAATCTTTGACCGTGCTCCTTGCCTTATTGCTACCCACTGTGAAGATGAATTATTGTATAAAAAAAGATTAGAGGAGTATAAAATAAAATTTTGCGATGAAATTCCGGCGTATTGTCACGAATATATACGCAGCGCTGAGGGTTGCCTTTTGTCCTCTTCCAAAGCAGTTGGTTTAGCAAAAAAATTTGGATCAAGACTGCATATTTTACACATCAGTACCTTAGATGAAATTCAATTATTTAGAAATGATATCCCATTAAAAGATAAGAAGATTACCTCAGAAGTATGTGTGCATCATCTATATTTCGATAGCGATGACTATGCTGAGCTTGGAAATAAGATTAAATGCAATCCGTCGATCAAGGCACCGGAAAACCGAAAGGCCTTACTGAAGGCCTTGCTGGAAGACAAACTGGATGTCCTGGCTACAGATCATGCACCGCATCTCTTAGTGGAAAAAATAGGCAGTTATCTCAATGCTGCAAGCGGATTACCTCTGGTCCAGCAATCACTGCAGATAATGTTGGGTTTTTATCATGAAGATTTAATCAGCCTGGAAAATATAATTCGTAAAATGTGTCATGCTCCGGCGGACTGCTTTAATGTGAAAGAAAGAGGATATATAAGGGAAGGATATTTTGCTGACTTAGTATTATTTGATCCAAATGAGCTTACTACACTGCAGAAAGAAGATCTTTTATATAAATGCGGATGGTCACCATTAGAAAATTTTCAACTGCGAGGTTGGGTGCATTCCACTTTTGTAAATGGATATCCTATCTATGATCACGGCAGGTTTACATCATTTAAAGCAGGATGCAGATTAGAATATTTGAGAGATTAAGTATATGATGAACCAAATCAAAGACAAATGATAGAAAATAGTGGACCCTCTCAGGATGAAGAATTAAATGATGATTTGCAAGACGAACTGATCATTACAGTGGATCGCCATCAATCCCCGTTGCGTATAGACAGTTTTCTGAATGATAAAATTAAAAATGTATCACGCACACGGATACAGCAAGGCATAAAGGCCGGTGCAATCACTGTAGATGGTAAAGTAGTCAAACCAAATTACAAAATTTCTCCCCTAGAAGAGATCAAAGTAATTGTGCCTCATCATCAGCCACTCGAAATCATTCCTGAAAATATCACCCTGGACATTATTTATGAAGATGAGGAAGTTTTGGTTGTAAATAAGGCCGCAGGTATGGTAGTACACCCCGGGGTTGGAAACAGATCAGGAACATTGCTTAATGCATTGGCATTTCATTTAAAAATAGAACCTGAAAAAGGTGATTTTGATAAATTTAATTTTAGCAGACTCGGATTGGTACATCGGATAGACAAAGAGACCTCTGGTTTATTGGTGATAGCCAAGACCGAATTTGCATTAAGCCATCTTTCAAAACAATTTTTTGATCATACTTCGACCAGGGAGTATGTGGCTCTGATATGGGGAGAGCTGGATGATGAAAGTGGTACAATAGATATTAATATAGGACGGCATCCGCGCAAAAGGGAATTGTATACTGTGTTTACTGATGGTGATCAAGGTAAAAATGCCGTGACACATTGGGAAGTATTAGAAAATTTATATTATGTAAGTCTGATCAAATGTATTCTTGAAACTGGTCGTACGCATCAGATACGGGTACATATGCAATCACTCGGGCATCCTGTTTTTAATGATGAGCGATATGGCGGAGATAGAATTATGAAAGGCACAGTATATGCAAAATATAAACAATTTGTAGATAATCTGTTTGAAGGTTTTCCAAGACACGCGTTACACGCCAAGACTTTGGGATTTACCCATCCGGGTACGGGTGTTCGAATGGAATTTGATTCGCCTTTACCGCCGGCATTTGAATATGTATTGAGCAAATGGAGAAACTATGTTTCCAATCAAAAGCAATTAAAATCATGAAACTAAATGAGCGAATGGAAGCAGCTTCCAGGCTTGGTAAAAGTTTGTTGAATCCAGGTGAGAAGTTTTTAGAAGCATGTGAAAAAGCCAGGCAAGCCAATGTTTGGTTTACCCAATCGAATATTAAATTAGTTGTAAAAAACATAGCAACTGATTACCTTGAATGGCAAGCACTTCACAATTGGGTAAGAAATTATTCAATAGACGAAACTAATTCAAAAAAAATTGGAATCGTAGCTGCAGGAAATATTCCATTGGTGGTATTTCACGATGTATTGGCATCCTTTATTTCAGGTCATCAAAGCAAAATCAAGCTTTCTCAGAAAGATGAAATATTATTACCCGCATTGATAGATGAGTTTATTGCAATCGACTCCAGGGTCGCGCCTTATTTTGAATTCGTGGAACGAATCAAAGAGATAGATGCGGTAATAGCCACCGGAAGTGATAATTCTTCCCGTTATTTTCATTATTATTTTGATAAATACCCCAATATCATCAGGAAGAGCAGGATAGGATTAGCCATTATTACCGGTGATGAATCGGATGATGAATTAATGGCACTGGGGATGGATGTATTTCTGTATTTTGGCCTTGGATGCAGAAATGTCAGCAGTCTCAGAGTGCCTAAAGGGTATTCATTTAGTCGATTACTAAAACTGTGGGAAGCATTCAGAGAAGTCAGAGATAATCATGCCTATAATAATAATTTCGACTACAACTATGCCTTGTATATAATGAACAATATTCCTCACCTTTCCAATGATGTGATTTTATTTGTAGAAAGTGAAAACCTGGTTTCAAGACTGGCAACCATAAATTACCAATACTATGATGATCCGGTTAGCCTGATAGAAAATGTAAAGTTCAATCTGGATCAGCTTCAGGTGGTAGTCTGTCATAAGCC
>CAYNIG010000236.1:0-7806 GCA_964396995.1 uncultured Saprospiraceae bacterium
TATAATAAATATGGCAAAAGAACAAGAAGTACAGCAAGAAATTAATATTGAGATGAGTGAAGAGATCGCAGAGGGCATATATTCTAACCTGGCCATCATATCCCATTCGAATAGTGAATTTGTGATAGATTTTATCCGCCTGATGCCTAATGTGCCCAAAGCAAAAGTAAAATCCAGAATAGTCCTCACTCCGGGACATGCCAAAAGATTAATGGCGGCATTGTCAGACAATATTAAAAAATACGAGGCTCAGTTTGGTTCAGTACACGATGATACCGACTTTCCCGGATTTCCACCCATGAACTTCAATACGCCTACAGCAAAAGCATGATGAATGGATTTTAATACGAGTCCAGTAAAAAATTGGCAAAAAATACTAGAACAGGAAAACTCACTGGATCCGGAAAATTGGGCTGAATCCGCGTCTCAAGGTCACGAAATGATCACGGAAATGGTTGAATATCTAAAGACTATTGATCAAAAGCCAATCTGGTCTAAACCCTCTCCTGGGTTGATGAATATTGTAAAGGCAGAATGGAAAGAACAACCTACAGATCTAAACCTGATCTACAGCTCTTTCAAAAACAATATACTTCCATATCCAGCAGGTAACATACATCCCAGGTTTTGGTCCTGGGTGCAGGGTACAGGGACTGTCACCGGTGCCTATGCAGACTTTTTAGCTGCTGTGATGAATTCAAATGTGACCATAGGAGATCATGCTGCAATGTATGTTGATAAGCAAGTGGTTAATTGGTTTAATGAGGTTATGGGGTTTAATCCCGACCAGGCCAGTGGTATTTTATTGAGCGGCGGTTCAATGGCAAATATCACGGGACTGATGATAGCGCGAAATAGTTTTGATCCCAGGATTAGAGAGGAAGGTATTCAATCCCGGGAGAAACCATTGGTATTTTATGCCTCCACAGAAACACATAGTTGTCAGCATAAAGCAGCTGAGGCTCTTGGCCTGGGATCAAAAGGTCTGCATAAAATAAAAGTAAATGCTGATTATGCAATGGACTTGAATGCATTAATAGAAGGAATAGAATCAGATTTGCAGTCAGGTAAAGACCCATTTTGTGTAGTAGCCAATGTGGGCACAGTAAATACAGGTGCGATCGATCCGATAAAATCAATATCCGGGATATGTAAAAAATACAATCTTTGGCTGCATATAGACGGTGCTTTTGGGGCATTGGTAAAATTGCTACCTGAATACAACGAGTTGGTAGGCGACATGGCCCTTGCTGACAGCATTGCATTCGATTTGCATAAATGGATGTATATGCCCTATGAAACGGGCTGTTTGCTTGTAAAAGATAAAATAAAGCACCGCAATGCGTTTGCTTTACATCCCAACTACCTGATTATGCACGACAGGGGCCTCTCATCTGGTCCCGAATCCATAGGAAACTATGGAATGGAATTATCGCGAGGTTTCAAAGCATTAAAAACGTGGTTTTGTCTGCAGGAACATGGCCGCAAAAGGTATGAGGATATGATTAGGCAAAATATAGCTCAATGTCAATACCTGGCAGATAAAATAGTAAAGCATCCCAGGTTGGAGCTGGTGGCACCAGTCCCCATGAACATTGTTTGCTTCAGATATATCAGAGAGGGATTGACCTTGCCGGAATTGAATGAATTGAATAAAGAAATCCTGATGCAATTGCATGAACGTGCAATTGCTGCTCCATCCTATACCATTTTAAATGGCATTTATGTGATCCGGGTTGCCCATGTAAATCACCGAACCAAGAAGATTGATTTTGATGCATTGGTAGAAGGTGTGGTGGAGATAGGGGATAGGTTATAAATGGCAGTATCCTCATTCATTCCGGCATTTCATTTACTTTTGTATTCTCAAATGCAAAAAGTCAAAAAAACGTGCCTCCTGATCAACTTAACCATTTGCACACTTTTTAGTCCTGTATTTCTTCCCGCTCAATCGTTTAAATCAATAAACCCTCCCGTTACCGTAAATAATAAACAGCTCAAATATCCATGGATTGGCGGATTAAATACACCCCAAATCATGAATAGTGATGTTTATTCGGTTGATACTAAAGCCAGTATTACGGTTTTTGATCGTACCGGCAGTGTGTGGCTTCCTTTTGAAGTGAAAGATGGAAAATTGGTTTACAGACCTGAATTGAAGCCCTTTTATCCAGTGGTAAAAGATTGGGTTGTAATGGTTGATTATAATGAAGATAAGGCATTAGATATATTTTCTTATTCCACTACTCCCGGTGTTGCAGGCCTCGATGTGTACAGGCATGGTGCAGGGACAAATGCATCTGCTTTTGAGAAAATCAAATTTCCAAACGACCGAAATGATATCCTTTATTATCAATCTGGTTCCAGCAGATTCAATATATATGTAAGTAATATTGACTATCCTGCCATTGCAGATATAGACCGGGATGGGGATGTGGATATTTTATCATACGATGTTGGTGGGTCTCAGATTATTTGGTATAAAAATCAATCTAAGGAAAAAAATCTTGGGACGAATACACTGGATTTTGTAGTTGCCGATGGATGTTATGGTAAAATTGTAGAAGATGGGTTTTCTGAAAAAATCACGCTGAGCCAGGATAAAAATAAATGCCCAATCGGTTTACTTCCACCCCTTGAAGTCCGCCATTCAGGTTCCACCATCCTTGCGTTTGACAGAGACGGGGACAGAGACTTCGACCTGATGATTGGTGATATTTCTTCACCCGGATTGATCTATTTGAGAAATGGGGGCGACACGGTAAAGGCATGGATGGATCAGGAAGAAATAAAGTTTCCGGTAAATTCGAAGTCGGTAGACATTCCTTATTTCGTAAACTCATTTATTGCAGATGTAAACGGAGATGGGATAAAGGAGTTTTTTGCCGCTTCCAATTTTTATTTTGGATCCGACAATTATCATTGCCTGTGGCGGTACGATCGGGATCAGACCAACCACGCAAATTTTAATTTTACATCCAATACGTTTATAATAGACGAAAGTATTGATTTTGGCGAAAATACCTATCCAGCCTTGGCAGATGTGGATGCTGACGGATTGTTGGATATAGTAGTAGGTAGTGGAGGCTATTTCGATCGTGCAGGTATACATGATGCGGGTTTGTTTTTATTTAAGAATGTTGGCACCGCCAAAGCGCCGGCATTCAAATTAGTAGATTCAAACTGGTTAAATATCAAATCATTTAATTCTGAGACTAATAGTTTTGCACCTGCTTTTGGAGATATTGACAGCGATGGAGATCAGGATGTAGTAGTTGGAGAATTATTAGGAAGACTTTTTTTTGCTGAAAATACGGCTGGAAAAAATAAACCTATGATATTTTCAGAAATTAAGTCTGATTATTTTAATATAGATATTGGCCAATACTCTACACCACAGATTTTTGATTTGGATAAAGATGGAAAACAGGACCTTATTATTGGAGAAAGAGATGGTACTGTGAATTTTTTCAAAAATAAAGGCACAGCTTCTACTGTTCTATTTTCAACTATTCCGGACTTGAGTACATTGGGGAAAATTGATACCCGTGTAGCAGGATTTGCTACCGGTAATTCTGCTCCATACTTATTTCAAAGTAAAAACAAAACCTACCTTGCCTTGGGTACCAGTGGTAAGGATATTCTATTATTTACAGATCCAAAAGCCAGTGCCGATAGTTTTAATCAAATCAATTCCAATTGGGGCAAAATACATGAAGGTGACGAATCGCATCCAGCCATCGGAGATATAGATGCGGATGGATTTTTAGATGTGTTGGTGGGAAATCAACGTGGTGGTTTAGCCTGGTATACCACCAATATCGAAAGTGATATTAAGGTAAGCATTCGGGATAAAAATGACCCGGAGATAACTGTTTTTCCAAATCCGGTTAACCATTCCCTAAGTATTTTATGTGAAAAAGAATTACCTGATGCTGATATTAAAATCTATTCCATGAATGGACAGTTGGTGCTCCATCAGAAAGCAGCAGGTAATAAGATCGTTTTGAATACGGAAGCCATTCATTCTGGTATTTACCTGCTTGAATTGAAAAGTGTTGACAAAATATTCCGGCAAAAAATTATAGTCAATCACTAAAAGAAAAGGTTGGTCAAATTGTTACTGTAATTTATCAAATAAAAATTTCAGTGCTTTTTTACCATGTTCACCCATGCTCAGGCTATAGTCATTTACATATAGTTTGATATGTTGGTCCACTATTTCTTTGTTCATTTCCTGTGCATGCATTTTGACATATTCCTTTGATTCATCAGGGTAGTCAAATGCAAATTGGATACTTTGTTTTATAACTGAGTTGATTTCTGATTTTATTTTTCCTGGTAATGATTTTTTCACTACTAATATTCCCAATGGAATGGGCAATTGATAAGTACTTTCCCATCTGGTACCGAGATCTTCTATTAATCGCAAACCTTTAGATTTATAAGTAAACCTTCCTTCGTGGATCAAAACTCCGGCATCGATTTCATTATTCAATATGGCCCCTTCCATTTTTGAGAACAAAATAAATTCAGACTGTTTCGGTTTATAAAAATGATGAAATAATTGGTTTGCAGTGGTATTCTTGCCCGGAATACCCACCACACAACTAACCACATCTGCAGGGTGGATTTCACGTTGCGAAACCAATATCGGGCCCACGCCGAAACCCATAGCTGATCCTGCATCTAATATTTCATATTGATTTGCAACCAATGGGTAATGTGCTGCACTGATTTTGGTGACATCATAGCTGAATTCTGTGGCGGACTGGTTTAATTGCTGAATATCCATTAGATGGGGTTCAAAGCATATGGACTGTTTAATTTTTCCATTGATCAACGCATCCATCATGAAGGTATCATTGGGGCATGGCGAAAAGGCGATAGTTATTTTAGTACCTTCATGGCCAAAATCATGAACTGGATTCCACATATATTATACGAAGATAACCACTATATAGCCATCTCAAAACCTGCGGGATTGTCCGTGCAAGCCGATGAGCCCGGAGAGGATGATGCGGTAATTCCGATTATGCAGGATTTTATTGGCAAAAGAGATAAAAAACCGGGAAAAGCATTTATCGGTGTACTACACAGGTTGGACAAACCGGTCACTGGTGTTTTAATATTAGCTAAGTCTTCTAAAGGCCAGGAACGTTTTAACGAATTACTTAAAAACAAAATGGTTTCCAAATATTATCTGGCCATCACGGAAAAGAAGAAAATGCCAATGGAAGGTGTACTTCGAAATTTTTTCTCGCGGAAAGACGAAGAATACAGGATGTCTGTAACAGATATTAAAAAATCAGAATCTGATCAGGAAGCCATTTTAAAGTATCATATCATTGGAATGAGCGACACTGAAGCGTGCTGGGCTATCGAACTGGTAACGGGAAGGAGACACCAGATCAGAGCTCAATTAGCACACACAGGATGTCCCATCATTGGAGACAAAAGGTATGGCAGCAAAATCGATCATAAAGGACTTGCTCTGCACTGTGCTTGTATGAGGTTCGTTCATCCAGTAAAAAACATTCCTGTGATCATCAAAGACAATCCTGAATCACGTGAAAGTATTTGGAAAAACTTTAAATCAAAGACACAGGAGTGGTTGTCTGGTTTTTAATAACGTATTGATATTCAATTCATTGATATTATTTTTTTTAATAATATATTTAAGCCAGATTACCATTAAAAAAACATAGAAAGTCCCTATTTTTGCCCATTCAACGAAAAACATTATTAATCCTACTAAATTATTGATATGCAGCGAATAAAGGTTACCAATCCCGTAGTGGAAATGGACGGCGACGAAATGACCCGGATCATTTGGAAATTTATTAAAGAAAAACTTATCTTACCCTATGTAGATGTTCCTATTCAATATTTCGATCTTGGGGTGGAATACCGGGATCAGACCAATGACCAGGTGACTATAGACGCTGCAAATGCAATAAAGGCTTGTGGTGTGGGTATTAAATGTGCCACAATCACCCCGGACGAAGCTCGTGTAGAAGAATTCAGTCTTAAACAGATGTGGAAAAGTCCTAATGGCACCATAAGAAATATACTCGATGGCACCGTCTTTAGGGAACCAATTGTGATCAAAAACGTACCTCGTATTGTGTCAAACTGGACTGCACCCATTGTGGTGGGAAGACATGCATTTGGTGATCAGTACCGGGCTACGGATATACTGACCAAAGGGAAAGGCAAGCTTACGCTAACATTTACTCCTGATGATGGGTCTGCTCCGCAAACATTTGAAGTATTTAATTTCAAAGGAGATGGAGTAGCTCTGGCTATGTATAACACTGATGAAAGTATACGGGGATTTGCCAGATCTTGCTTTAATATGTCTTTGCAGAAAAAATGGCCATTATACCTTTCTACTAAAAATACAATTCTTAAAAAATACGACGGCAGATTTAAAGATATTTTCCAGGAGGTGTATGAAAATGAATTCAAAACTAAAATGGACGCTGAAAAGCTGGTGTATGAACATAGACTTATAGATGACATGGTAGCCTCAGCCCTGAAATGGAACGGTAACTTTGTATGGGCTTGCAAAAACTATGACGGGGATGTACAATCTGATCAGGTGGCGCAAGGATTTGGTTCACTCGGATTAATGACTTCCGTTTTGGTGACTCCGGATGGTCAGACTATGGAGGCAGAAGCTGCACACGGCACGGTCACCAGGCATTATCGTGACCACCAGGCAGGAAAGCCAACCAGTACCAATCCCATTGCGTCTATTTTCGCCTGGACCAGGGGACTTGAGTTCAGAGGTAAAAAAGATGGTAATCAACCATTGATTGATTTCTGTCATGCCTTAGAAAAAGTTTGTATTGAAACAGTAGAACAAGGCAAGATGACCAAAGATCTGGCGGTATGTATTCATGGCAATAAAGTAAATCATGGTGAACACTATCTGTATACTGAAGAATTTCTGGATGCTCTCGATGCAGGATTACAAGCCAAATTGAATAAATAAAATGAAATCAATACTGTTTATCATCACTTTGTTTTTTACCTATGGTTGCTCCACCTCCAAAAGCATTTCAACTGTTCAGGAGCCTGCTGCCTGTACCACGGAAGCAAAAGTGTTGGACTACACAGGATTGGATGGTTGCCGATTTTTATTGGAATTAAAAGATGGGACTCGATTATTGCCGGTATTTCTAATCGATCCGGAATTTTTGTTTTCGGAAGGGCAAATAGTAAAGATTGACTACAAATTGCAAAAAGATTTGGTGTCGGCATGTCTTACTGCTGCACTGCCTGCGAATATCAACTGTATACAGGAGATTAAGCCAGGTGAGAAAGTCGGACAACTATTTACCAAGCGGGAGTGTATTGATACTGACGCACCACTTGCTCATGCCTGGGTAAAGAAAATGGTGATGCGCAATAAGGTCACAGAAATAAAAAGAGCATACAAAGAATCACAAGCTGTATACATCTTGTTTGGTAATGTAAATGTGCAGGTGTACAACTGTTATGGCGACATGATATGTGAATTTCCGAAAAACGATGGGCAGTCCAGTTGTGAGGCTAAGTTGAAACTATACCAAAATGTAGAGTCCGTGTGGGCACTAAAGTAGCCATGGCAGAAAGACCGCTAGAAATCACTAATGTCGCATTGACTCCGGAAGACAAAGTCATTGATAAGACATTGAGGCCTGCTGCGTTACAAGAGT
Source organism: uncultured Saprospiraceae bacterium (assembly GCA_964396995.1). Lineage (GTDB taxonomy): Bacteria > Bacteroidota > Bacteroidia > Chitinophagales > Saprospiraceae > JADJLQ01. Next base: position 7,707 of record CAYNIG010000236.1, read on the forward strand.
TCAGTGGACAGGACAAAATAGTGGCCAACTTAAAGGTATTTATTCAGGCTTCAAAAATGCGGGGTGAGGCATTGGATCATGTACTGTTACACGGCCCTCC
>CAYNIG010000237.1:0-7790 GCA_964396995.1 uncultured Saprospiraceae bacterium
TTCTTTCAATAAATCAATAGGCGTCAATATTTTATGTTTTCCCCAGCAGACTCTAATTAAATTCTTTTATTAGTGTAGATATCGTTCAATACCGATGGCAACCACTTTCCCTGGGGCAATGTTTTGGTTTCTTCGAAAGTAAAAAATTGAATATCCAGAATTTCATTTCCATCTGGTTTTAATTCACCGGTACTGATTTCGGCTTGGAAAACGATCATCACATATCCTGTTTTGTCGCCATTTTGATACTGAACCTGAAACTCGGGTCCGCCATAGACACCCAATATAGTAGTGAGATTTACAATACAACCAGTTTCTTCCTGCATTTCCCGAATGGCAGCCTGGGCAGGAGTTTCATCCGGCTCTATCATCCCTCCCGGTGCAACCCATACATTACTATCAGAATGCCTCACCAGCATTACTTTCTTTTCTGCATCAAATACCAGAATAGTAACAGACGGCAGCAATAAAAAATCATGACCTATCTTTTCTCTTATTTTTTGGATGTAGGGAGAAATCATAAAAAATGGGATATCATTCACGAAGTAAGTTATAATCACTCAAATAATACTCCTTGTTCCGGTACATTCCATTGAAAACTTTTCCTGTGGTGAGGGCAGTCTCCATACAATCTTAATGCCTGTTTATGCTCCGGAGTAGGATATCCTTTATTTGAAAACCAGTTGTACTGAGGAAATTCCTCATGCAATTTCTCCATATACTCATCCCGGTACGTTTTAGCCAGTATTGATGCAGCAGCTATAGACAAAAAAAGGGCATCACCATCTACTATGCAACGATGTTTTACTTCATTATAAGGCCTGAATTTATTTCCATCCACCAGTATCAGATCGGGAGTAGTCGTTATTTTATCCAAAGCAAAGTGCATTGCTTTTACTGATGCCCACAGAATATTGTAATAATCTATTTCTGCAGGTGTACAGGATGCCACAGCCCAGTGCAATGCTTTTTTTTCGATAACACCCCGCAACCGCTCCCGTTCTTTTTTATTTAACTTTTTTGAATCATCAATACCCGGGTTTTTAAAACCTTTTGGTAAAATTACGGCAGCGGCAAATACCGGCCCGGCCAGGCAACCCCTGCCTGCTTCGTCTACCCCTGCTTCCAATATGCCTTTTTTGAAAAATGATTTCACTCCTGTTTCCAGATCAGCATGCAATATATAGAGCATATTGCAATGATGAAAAATCTTTTTTAAATGGCTTGTAGCGATTTTTTGTTAAATATCCCTTGTTTAAAAACGGCAGTTGGTGTCGAAATATATTCGCAAATAATTCATACAACTAAGGTTACTTTGCAGAAAGAATGAAAAGAAAAGGTCATCTATTTATAATGAGTGTGGTGGTAATATGCCTTGCCACATCCTGTAAGACTGCTGCTCAAAAGTCTACCGGAATGGTTCAAGATCCCGCCTTTGACAAAGCTATTTATACTTTGCTTGACTTTGATGTAAAAGCTATATCGGTATCCGAAGCGCAAAAAATGAAAGATATTCTATTTCTGGATGCCCGCGAAAAGGAAGAATACAATGTCAGTCATATTCCCGGTGCGGTACATATCGGATACACTCATTGGGCAAAAGACAGTATACAAAGTATAAGTAAGGAAAAGAAATTGGTAGTATACTGCTCCGTTGGCTATCGAAGTGAAAAAATAGCCAAAAAGTTACAAGACCTTGGATATACACAGGTGTTTAATCTGTACGGTAGTATATTCGAATGGGCCAATCAAGGTCTACCTTTAGTAACCCATGACGGCACTGCATCAAATAAAGTACACACCTACAATAAAAGCTGGAGCAAATGGGTATCGAATAAGGAAATACAGAAAGTATGGTAAAATAGATAACCAGGTAAATTGTAAAATTTCAACGCTTCATTTCCTCTATTTTTGCCAGTTCATGCAGGTAACAGAAGAACTATTGTATCATATCTGGCGTTTCCGACTTTTTCATTTCAAAGGTGTGCAAACTACTCGAGGAGAACAAATAGAAATTATCGAGACCGGAATACGAAATACTAATTCAGGTCCTGATTTTATCCTGTCAAAAATCAGAATCAATGGGCAGCTATGGGTAGGGAATATCGAAATACACATCAAATCATCTGATTGGAATCTGCATGGTCATGTGGAAGATCCTTCTTATAATTCAGTAATATTACATATCGTCTGGATACACGACCAGGAAATTAAGAACAGTCTCGGTCAGGTAATTCCTTGCCTGGAACTAAGTACAAAAGTTGATGATCTGCTGTTGTCACAATATGAGTATATGATGCAAAATCAACTTTGGGTGCCCTGTGCTCATTCCATTCAATCGGTATCGGAAATGATCAAAGAATCATGGTTATCCCGTTTGATGGCCGAAAGATTGGAACAAAAATCTAAAAGCATTTTGGATTCGCTGAATCAGAATCGAGGGGATTGGGAAGCGGTAAGCTATCAAAAATTGGCAAGATCTCTGGGAGGCCAGGTGAATGGCGAAATCATGGAGATATTAGCCAGAATCACTCCCCTGAATATACTGTATAAGCACCGGGATCAACTCCTGCAAATAGAAGCTCTATTATTCGGACAATCAGGACTATTAGCAGATACCAATCAGCCTGAAGAGTACATAGTCAAATTAAAAAATGAATATTCCTTTTTGCAATCAAAATACGGTTTGACCCCCTTAGCAGCATCCCAATGGAAGTTTTTGCGAATGCGCCCGGCCAATTTTCCAACCTTGCGAATCGCTCAATTGGCCCGGATAGTATACCAAACCGATTTTTTATTCTCCAAATTTTTCGCGGCATTCCATTTAAAGTAATTAATCAATTTGCTGTTTGTTACCTTATCTAAATATTGTAAAAATAATTATACATTTAATAGTGAAAGTGAGAACAAAGAAAAGCGACTCGGAAAAGAAACGATACATACGATCATCATTAATACCCTATCTCCTTTAATGTTTGCCTATGGTCTCTCCACGGCTAATGATTCGTATAAAGAAAAAGCTATAGAATGGCTGGAATCCCTGCCAGCTGAACTAAATACCATTACCAGGGGTTGGGCAGCTTTAGGCTGGAAAGCCGGAACGGCTATGCATAGTCAGGCCCTGATCCAACTAAAAAACAAGTATTGTAACGATAAAAGGTGTCTACATTGTACTATCGGCCATCAGCTAATAAAATCCCATTTATGATCAGAGAAACAGTAATACGGTTGTTATTAGCTCCATTTTCATTATTATATGGTGGAATTATCGGCCTCCGGAATGCATTATATAAAAATGAGGTTTTAAAATCAGCCAAGTTTGATATTCCGGTTATCAGCATTGGCAACCTCAGTGTGGGTGGTACTGGTAAAACACCCCATATAGATTTTATGGTGTCCTGGCTGAAAGAATATATGCAAGTAGGTATATTGAGTAGAGGATACCAGCGAAAAAGTACCGGCTTCGTCCTTGGACAACAGGCAAGAGATGTAAAACAAATTGGCGACGAGCCATTTCAGTTTCTTACAAAACACCCTGAAGTGCCCATAGCCGTCTCAGAAAACCGGGAAATCGGCATACCCTTACTTTTAAAATCGTTTCCCGATATAAAATTAATTTTTCTCGATGATGCTTTTCAGCACCTCAGTGTAAAGCCATTTATAAATATAATGCTCACATCCTATGACTCCCTATTTACGCGCGACTATATATTACCTTCAGGCAGGTTGAGGGAATGGAGATCAAGCTATAAACGGGCTGATATCATTATAGTCACCAAATGTCCCAGGGATCTGACCCGTGAAAAATCAATAATCCTGGATAAAGAAATAAAGCCGTTGAAGCATCAGCAACTATATTTTACCGATTACCGTTATAAAATGCCCTATTATATTTTTAATCCCGGTTACAAATGGGAATGGAATGAGAGTACCTATATATTACTGGTGTCGGGAATAGCCAATACTGAATACCTCGAAAATTACCTTCAAGCGAAAGGAAGACATATTCAAAAATATTCTTTTGCGGATCACCATTGGTATACAAATTACGACCTGGGACAAATAAAAAGACAATACGATGAATTACCCGGTCCCAATAAAATTATAATCACTACTGAAAAAGATGCAACCCGATTTCAATTGCACAGACCATACCTGATTGAAAATAAATTGCCTTTATTTATATTGCCCGTGGAGGTGAACTTTCTCCTTAATGAAGAGGATAAATTCAAAGATTATATTACAGAAAAATTGTTAGAGTTTAAGACTTGATCTATTTGTTTCGGATGTATTTCATTTACGAAAATCCAGGTAATCCGTGATATTTCGTGTTCTAAAATGCCTGAAGGCCATAGTGTCATTTATTCACCACTAATTAAAAGAAAAGACAATTCGTGTAAATCCGCGTAATCCGCGCAATTCGTGTTCTAAATGGCCTACGGCCTTAATCTTGTTTATTATCCACGAATTACACGAATGACCACGAATTAGAATGCAACAAAATCAATTCGTGTAAATCCGCGTAATCCGAGCAATTCGTGTTCTACAATGGCCGAAAGCCATACCTGTATGTTTATCCACGAATTTTCACGAATGGATACGAATTTGAACGCAACAGAAACAATTCGTGTAAATCCGTGGAATCCGTGTTCATTCGTGCTTATAGATGGCCAAAGGCCATAGTGGTATGTATTATCCAAGAATTAAAAATTCAATAGAAGACGATTCGAACCAAGTTTAAGATGTTACATATTAAAACCACAGGAATCTAGCGATTCCTCAGATTGCATACACAGTTTGATTCGGACCAGTAACTGTTTATAAAATTTATTTTATCTGTGGTGCCAACGGCTCCTGTGGTTATAAATTAGTAACCAAAGATGCGCATAACGCAAACACAGACTACATACAAAGATTCGTGTAATCCGCGATTCGTGTTCTAAAATGGCCGTAGGCCATACCTGTATGTTTCTCCACGAATTTTCACGAATGGACACGAATTTGAATGCAACAAAAACAATTCGTGTAAATCCGTGGAATCCGTGTTCATTCGTGTTTATAGATGGCCGACGGCCATAGTGGTATGTATTATCCACGAATTAAAAATTCAAAAGAAGACAATTGAACCAAGTCTAAGTTGTTACATATTAAAACCACAGGAATCTAGCGATTCCTCAGATTGCATACACAGTTTGATTCGGATCAATTAATCGTGTATAAAATTTATTTTATCTGTGGTGCCAAAGGCACCTGTGGTTATTGATTAGTAACCACAGGTGCGCATAGCGCAAACACAGACTTCATACAAAGAAACGTGGAACCCACGCAATTCGTGTTTTATAATGGCCAAAGGCCATACCTGCATGTTTATCCACGAATTTTCACGAATGGACGCGAATTAAAATACCTGCAAAAATTTATTTCAGTAAATCTGAATCCTTTAGTGGCCATTGCCCATCAAACACTCAAATTTGAAAAAACGTAGTACAGTTCGATCCCAATCTCAACACTTTTTTCCAAATATTTTTGGTCCACCATCTCCATATGATCATACTTTTTGGGATCAGTATAGGTAATGGATGCTCTTGCTTCGGCTCCGATGACCACTGGGCAATTTACATCAGCCTCATCACAAACCATCACTGCCATGTATTCCGACATAGGGTTAAATTCATGATCGTAGGCTTTTGAAAAACAAATCACCGGCCATTCATTCCGGTCAAACTTTACTCCGATAATGGGATTGTCGGAATCACTCATTGAAAGGATTTTAAATCCCTGATCAGCAAACGTATCTATGATTTTGTGGTGAATTCGGGTGCCTTCTGTTCCCCCGGAAAAACATTCTATGTTTTTTATATTAAAATAATAAGCAAGGGCCTGAGCCCACACCTGGGCGATATGGCTTCTTCGTGAATTATGTGTACAGATAAAATTTAACCTGATGGTATTTCTCTCTTTTATTTTATTCAGGATATAGTCTATCAAAGGCTGGAGTATTCTTTTCCTTTCCTCTGAAATAGTACTTGTACTCAGTGCTTCGATACTTTCTATTAGGTTATCGTACATGCTTATATTTTTTTCATCATTACTACTGCCGATACCGGACAAACATTGCTAAACTCCGAACTGGATTTTATTCCGGAGGGAACTTCACTTCTGTCTACTTTCACATATCCCTTCCTCTCAAAATATTTCTCTGCTGTCTCGGTAAGTAAATAGACTGCACGAAGAGATTCTGCTTTAGCCAATTCTTCTATCTTTTGTACCAACCGTGAAGCAATATTTTTATTACGAAAATCCGGATGTACGACCATGGATCTGAGTAAGCCATTTTCATGGTATTTTTCTAAACCAATGAGGCCTATTAATTGGTCGCCCTCTTTAGCAACAAAAAAATCATTTAAACTGGTCGGTAAATCCGATGTTGGTAATTTTTGAGAAGTTAACAATTGAATTGCGTCTTCTCTAGTTTCCTGGTTTATGCTTTTTGATAATACAGTCATAATTAAAAAACGAATAAAATATAAAATATAAAATTAATTGCAACAGCCCGGGGCGCAACACGGTGTCTTAGCCAATGGCTTTTCCGCATAAACTGTTACGCTGCTGATCCCGGTTTCACCTGATTTAAATTTTACTAATTCCTCTTTATCCAGGTAACTAGATAAAGTATCGTCAGGTAATAGTATTGGTTTTTCTTTTTGTATCACCATATTGCTAAATCCATTTTTTTGTATTAATTGCAGATACTCTTCTTTTTGTATAGCCCCGGCCACACAACCTGCATACATTTCTGCATCTTTTTGTAAAGCATCCGGAAGGCTGCCTTTTAATACAATATCGGATATACTGAAGTGACCACCCGGTTTTAAAATTCTGAATATTTCTTTGATCACACCTTCCTTATTGGGTACCAGGTTGAGTACACAATTACTCACCACTACATCAGCCACCTCATTATTTAAAGGCATGTGCTCGATATCCCCTTGCCTGAATTCAACATTATTATAATTCAGTTTTTCTGCATTATTCCTGGCTTTTTCTATCATCGCCGGGGTAAAATCTATGCCAATTACTTTTCCGGATTCACCAGTTTCAGCTCTGGCAATAAAACAATCATTACCGGCGCCACTGCCAAGATCAACCACTGTATCTCCTTTTTTGATTTTTGCAAATTGAGTAGGCAATCCACAACCCAGTCCCAGGTCTGCATCACGATTATATCCCTTCATTTTACTGTAATCATCCGCCATAATATTATATACCTCCGTAGTACAGCAGCTGGCTCCGCAACAAGATGATTCGTTGGTTTCTTTGTCTTGTAATGCTATTTCACTGTATTTCTGCATTACCATTTCTTTGATTTGAGATTCTGTTTGCATTTGTTTTGCTTTTTATGGTTATAAAATTTTAATTCAATCGTAATATCACGATACATTTAGGTAAAAAAATCATCAGCAGTTTTTAGCTGCTAATTCATAACTTTTGAAAAAATCAGTTATGTATTGTTTGGCTTTTAACCATTCCTTTTCATCTATACAATAACAGGTCTTCACCCCTTCTATATCGCCTTTGATCAGCCCTGCTTCCTTTAATTCTTTTAAATGCTGTGACACCGTACTCTGAGAAAGTGGTAATTCGTCTACAATATCACCGCAGATACAGGATTGTTTTTTGATCAATAAATTGAGTATGGCTACTCGCGCAGGATGAGATAATGCCTTGGCGTATTTTGCAAGGGTATTGTCTTTTACTGTAAACTCTTCTGATTTAGTGGCACCCACTTT
>CAYNIG010000238.1:0-7779 GCA_964396995.1 uncultured Saprospiraceae bacterium
CTTGCACTTACTCGATCTATTTCTTTCAATAAATCAATAGGCGTCAATCTTTTATAATTTCCCCAGCAGACCCTAATTAGTAAGTAACACCATTTCCATTTTAATTCATCACTGCAAACTACAATCAATTCGGTAAACGGTCTTTGATGGCAAGTCATATTGGCAATTCTGGCATTATATCTTCACGCATAACCGAGCTACTGTTATACTTTTTTATACTCAAGAAACAGAATGCTTTTTGATGGAATTTGGAATAAGCCCGAAGATATTTTTTCTCCCCAAATGGTTGGTAACTCGTTTTTATCAGTCAATTTCAGTTCTTTACCGTTCAGTTTTACAGATTTAGTTGATAGTTCGCCTGCAGTAAATAAATAGAATTTTCCATTTGAAGGTATTTGTATGGATGATATTTTATCCGTTGTATTTAAAATTAAGCTGCTCTGCCTTTATGTTTTCCTTTTAAATTATGTACAAAAATATCAACACCATTTATCAAATTAACTGAATTATATACTTGCATTCCCATAAGTTTATTCCATAATAAAGCTGCCCAATAGTTGGGTCTTGGATTGTAGGTATCATGGTCGAGCAAAGCATATTCGCTACGGGCAAGGGTATTATGCATGACTACTTGCACATTCTTTTAGCGAGCCTGCCGAGTTGTTCCAAATATCTGAAACAATCGAGATAGGTTGCCGCCCACGGATTGCCACCACAAGCTGTTTCTGCCGTTTTCAAATTTTAATTCAAATTAAGTCCTAACATTAGACCGTACCATAGTTTATTTTCATATATCCACTTCTTCTTATTATGATCCAACAGGTTGTCCGATCCCAGACTTAATCCTACGGTCAATTTATTCACTGCAATTATGCCCGATATGCCCTTTTGGAAAATCAGCCCATCGTATTCTGTTAAAATTCCATTTTTAGTGAGTAGATGGTATATTCTTCTTTTGGGGATTTCTTTTAGTGCGCGCATATACTTGGCACTAATTTAATATAACTTAGCTGAAGTTAACCTTTTGCCTCTGGACCCAACAAAATGGAGAATTAGCGAAATAGACCCATTTCCCATTCAAATGTCAAAAAATGATCCAAGCCTAATTCCATATCATTTATTATCTTACCACCAATAAGATATGAATATAAAAAGCCTGATTGACGATCATCCCATGACCGGATTGCAATTTTCAGTGGTGGTGGTCTGTTTCCTGATGAATATGCTGGATGGTATGGATGTATTGATCATGTCGTATACGGCACCAGCGATTGCCAAAGCCTGGGGTACCGGGCCTGAAGCCCTGGGTGCAGTATTCAGTACCGGATTATTAGGTATGACCATTGGCACCTTATTTATCTCTCCTTTTGCCGATAGGATAGGAAGAAAAAATATGATGCTCATCAGCGCCATTATCATGGGCGTATGTATCTACCTTACTTCGTATTCTACTTCTGTAAATCATTTGTTGATATTCAGATTTGTAAGTGGATTGGGTATAGGATCTATGCTGGCCACTACGGCTGCGTTGATTGCAGAGTATACGCCGAATAAAACAAAAGATTTTTGGGTAAGTGCAGCGATAGCAGGCTATCCTACAGGCGCCGTAGTCTCCGGGTTAATTTCTGCTAAAGTAATTCCTGTCGATGGATGGGCCCAGATGTTTAAATATGCTGGATATGCTTCCATCCTCGCTGTACCGGTAATTTTATTTTTTTTGTACGAATCAATTGATTATTATCTCAAAGCTCAACCCCGGAACGCTTTAATGAAAGTAAATGAGATCCTTGCTAAAATGAAGCATAGTAGCATTTCAGCACTTCCGGCACTACCCCCAAAACAAGCGGCAATACCACTGGATAAATTGCTGGATACAGAATACAAAAAGGACACCATTCAATTGTGGGCAGCCCTTTTTATGGCATTTGCAACATTGTATTTTCTTACCAGCTGGATTCCCAAACTCGCCTCAAATGCCGGACTGCCACTGCACCTGGCCATTTATGCAGGTACTGTATTTAATGTAGGAGCATTCTTCGGAATTATGAGCCAGGGATATTTATCTACTAAGTTTGGCCTCAAAAAAACACTTGGATACATATTTATATTCACTACAATTCTGATGTGTTCATTTAGCTTTTTTGCCGGATCTGGTTTGTTATTACTGATATTCGGATTATTGGGATTTGGTATACAAGGTGGTTTTGTGGGATTGTATGCTGTGGCAGCCAGAATGTACCCAACTTCATTTAGAGCAACCGGTGTGGGTTGGGCTATGGGTGCTGGAAGATTGGGCGGCATTGTAGGGCCGGCATTGGGAGGAATTCTCATCGGTGCAGGATTGTCTATGACAGCTAACTTTCTTGTTTTTGCTCTACCGGCATTATTGGCCGGGTTGATTACATTTAGATTGGGATCCAAAGAGGTGAGTTGACATTTAAATAATCTGAGTTACTGGTTGATGTACTTAAGCACAATGTTTCATTCAGTCTTTGGTGGTTTACTCTTATAGAAATTCATGCATTCAGTTTGGGATTGACAAAACAATATAATTCTGATCGGTAGTGAAAAAAAAAGAAGCCCACTTTTGAATTAACCCCAAATCAATCCTGCTACCTTCACCAATCTTTCAAATTTTCTCCATTGATCATCTTCTGTCAATTGATTGCCATGGTGAGTACTTGAGAATCCGCATTGAGGGCTGATGCATAAATTTTCAAGTGGCATGTATTTGGAAGCTTCCCGGATACGATCAGTTAAAAAAGATTCTGATTCAAGGTCAGCGACTTTGGATGACATGACCCCGGCAACGACTTTTTTATTTGATGGAACAAAGCGCAATGGGGCAAAATCTCCACTTCGTTCATCATCGTATTCTAGAAAGTATGCATCTACATTTATTTCATTGAATAATACTTCCGCGACAGGCTCATAGCCACCTTCTGCAAACCAGGTGGAACGGTAATTTCCACGGCACAGGTGAATACCTACCGTAAGATCTATTGGGCGGTTATTGATAACACTATTGATGAGTTCCGCATAAGTATATGGCAACGAATTGGGATCTTCGCCGCGCTCTTTAGCAGCAGCACGCATTTTAGGGTCGCACAGGTATGCCAGGTTGGTATCGTCTAGTTGAATATAGCGGCATCCTGCTTTATATAGGGCTGCAATTTCTTCTTTGTATACCGTAGCTAAATCATTGAAAAACAATTCTATATCTGGATATGCATCAATTGAAATTGCAGCACGACCACCTCTGAAATGAACCATAGTAGGTGACGGGATACACACTTTAGGTGTCTGTTGGGTGACAGATTGCAGATATAAAAAATCATCTACTTGGATGTTTTTGATGTGTTTTAGTTTACCGGTAACACTGAGTTTAGGAGGTGTAAATCCGTCGGAGGCTGCTTTGGCTGCGGGGCTAGCTTCTATTCCTCCGGTTACGGTAACTCCTCCAAGTTGCTGCAGAAAATCAAGATGAAAATAATCCCTTCTGAATTCCCCATCAGTGATTGCTTTCATTCCGGTTGCTTCCAGGCGTTCAGTTGTTTTTTTTATTTCTTCATTCTCTATTTGTCTCATAGTGGAATCATCTAATTGACCTTGTTTCCAACGTAGGCGGTTCTCCTTGAGCCTGGCAGTACGCAATAAACTCCCTACATGGTCGGCGCGAAATGGTAAAGACATTTTCTATTCTTTTAATGGTTATTTCAGAGCAAGGTAAAAATTCTTTTTAAATGATTTTATAATGATTTATTTCATGAAAAAGTATAATCGGAATCATAGAAAATGGGTGAAAATGCTTATATTTAAATGCATGAAACCAATCTCATTTCAATTTATTTTATTATCCCTGATCTTGATCTCTTGTAATTCAAAATCCATTCAAAAAGAAAAATCAAAAACTATGACTGAAGATAATAGTGCTTCTAAACTTACACTGGCCACTGTAGAAAGATTTAATGCGGCTTTCAATAAACACGATGTAGATGCCGTGATGAATGAAATGACCGAGGATTGCATTTTCGAAAACACCAGCCCTTCTCCGGATGGTACTCGTGTAGAAGGGGCCACCGCAGTAAGAGCCTATTGGGAAAAATTTTTTAAAAATAATCCTGATGCATTTTTTGAGGCTGAAGATACATTTGCAGCTGGTGACCGATGTGTGGTACGATGGATATACCGCAAGACAAAAGACGGAAAGCCATGGCATTTGAGAGGAGTAGATGTATTTAAAGTCAGAAATGGTAAGGTGGCTGAAAAATTGGCTTATGTGAAAGGTTAACTAATGTGGTGTGATCATCTTTTTTAAATAAGAATTCATACCAAAAACACGGTTATCATTCTATTTAACCCGAATCATGAATTAGAAATGCTATGATTACCTTTCCTACGAGTGACTGATAATTCTATCAGTTTGCTGACACTTGTCGTCACCATCTGATACGACTACAGTATTCATCAGACCCTTCGGGCAATCCATTGCTTATGCATGGATTGGGTTTAATAGTCTTGTTTGTTCTATAAAATTATCTTTTTTGATTAATGACTAGTCCTAATCCACTCAATAAATGATTTTATGCATGATTAAATCCTTATACCTCCATATCCAATAATTTATAACTAAGTCCTTTTCCATGGATATCTGATCTCAATGATGTCGTCACCCCTGTATCCAAAGCATCATGACATACAAATAAGAATGCTGCAACATTGGGCATATCATATCTAATGACTTCTCCTTTTACTAATCCACTTAAATGTTGTTTTACTTTTTCAGAGGTCACCGTGCGGCTTAAAAAGGCATAGTCTTCTTGATAATAAGGAATCAATGAAAGGGTGGATGTATTTCCTTTGTCTCCGGCGCGACTATGTGCTATATCATACAGTTTCATGTTTGGAATAGGTTAACTTTGTTTAATATCTTGTTTCTTTCAATCAATGCAGATACAATACCGATAATCTCAGTTGTATATTTTCTAACCCCTCCACCGCCTGCCGGCCCATTCGTGTATAAGGCCTCTACTTCTTCGCCTATTAGATAAGCTTGCGCCATATCTTTGGTTTTACCGGTTACGCGTACCCTTATTTCCCGAAAACCATCGTCACTAATCTGATTCAAATCAGTGTGGAATATGGAATTGGCACCAATATATTCGATCAGCAATTCATCAAACACATTTTTTAATCTATTGCACACTATTTCTCCAGCTAATTTTGCTCTTTCAAAACATCCTGGTCCTGCATAAGAAATCTCACCATCTCCCTGCCAAAAAGCTTTGTAGCCAACGCTTATTTTGTATTTATCTGGCTTTTGTTTACCTGTGCCACCGGTTACTTTCACATGATCCTTTTTTATTTCTTCTAAGTTGACTTTGGTGAAATCAGCTATTACATCGGGAGTGATGTATTCATATGGATTGACTACTTCATATAATAATTGTTCTTTGGTGGTTTGGAGGTTGACTATACCTCCTGTACCCTCTACTTTACTTATGATTGCAGTTCCGTCATTAAATACATCGGCAAATGGATGCCCCAAGAGATCCATACCCACAACCGGTTTTTTTGAAGGATCCGCAAAATACCCTCCGGTGATATGCCCGGCGCATTCCATTAAATGACCGATTAGGGTACCTTTGCCCAAGAGATCGAAATCATTTAAAGACCACCCAAATTCATAAATCATAGGAGCCAGGAATAAAGACGGATCAGCAACGCGTCCTGTAATAATGATATCGGCATCCGATTTCAAAGCTTCCAATAGGCCTTCAACTCCAAGATAAGCATTGGCAGAAATTACATCCTGATCAAGGATTGGTGATAAATTGTGATGTATTACTTTTTCATCCGTGCCGAATATTTCAAAATTGGTAAAACGGAATGGAAGAAATTCTGAATATTCAAGTATATCGTCCCCGGATACAGCGGCAACTTTCAATTTTACTCCTGCTGATTTCGCTATATCCATTATTTTTTTTGCAGCTGCTATGGGATTGGCTGCTCCCATATTGGTGATTAGTTTTATACTGTTTTTGATTAAATGGGGTAGCAGTCCGGTAATCCTTCTTTCCAGAAAAGGATCATATCCCTTGGTTGGATCTGCTAATTTTCTTTTTTGTGCTAACGCAATGGTACGTTCCGCCAGGCACTCTAATACGAGGTAATCCAAGTTTCCCTTTTCAGCCAACAGAATGGATGGTTCAAATCGATCACCGGAGAATCCTGCTCCACAACCTATTCTTATTTTTTCTTTCATAAATGAATGGATCCGGTGAGTAATGCAAATAATGTCATTATTAATGTAGTGCCCCAAGCCCAAAAAAAAGTATGTCGCTGGTGATCACCCAACTCAACTTCTGCAAGCCCGATCAATAAAAAAGTAGAAGCAGTAAGGGGACTTATGGGGAAGCCTACGGTCATCTGGCCTAATAAGGCAGCGCGTCCTATTTCCAGTGAATCCATTCCGAACTTGACATATGTTTCAGACAATATCGGAACTACTCCAAAATAAAAGGCATCAGGCGTAAATAATATGCTTGCAGGAAAACTGGTGATAGCAGTAATAAACGGCAAAAGGCTGGCATATTGTGCCGGTATTATTGAGACCAGGGCAGTGGCAATAGATTCGATCATTTTGGATCCGGTTAATATGCCGGAAAATATCCCTGCTGCAAAGATCATGCTACTTACCATAAATATATTAGTGGCATGACCTTTTAATACTAATTGCTGTGTAACTATGGATGGATAATTTATCAATAATACAATCATACTGGCCAGTATGAATAATACAGAAGCCGGGATCCAGCCTTTCATTAAGATGATGATCAATGAAAGGGTGAACAAGGCATTAAATAATAGTAATTTGGGTCGACGAAGCTTTTGTTGTGATTCAGAGAGATTATCTTGATGTTGATATTCTAAATTCACTATTCCCAGCCTTTTTCTTTCTTTATGACCGAAATACCATGCAACAAACAATACCCATACTATTCCGGCTAAAATAGAAGGAATATTGGGGTTGAAGATATGGGCTGCATCCGACTTTAATATAGAAATAGCCCTTACTGATGTCCCTGACCAGGGTACTAAATGTAAAGGCCCTACACTCAAAGCCACAATGGTAGTTAACACCAGTTTGCTTATTTTTAATTTTTGATAGATGGGCAAAAAAGCAGAAAGAACAATCATAAAAGTTGCAGTGCCATCGCCATCGAGGTGTACTATCATAGTTAGTATCGAAGTACCTAAGATTACTTTTAGCGGATCTCCATGTACTTTTTTTATAATTAAAGAGATCACCGGATCAAAAAGACCTGTGTCGAGCATCACAGAAAAATATAAAACGGCAAACATTAGCAATATTCCTGTAGGTGCTACTTGTTTGATGCCATCCAATGCAAATTTTCCCAGGTCATTTATATTAAATCCTGCTATAAAACCATATAAAACCGGGATTAATACCAATGCTGTCAAAACTGACATTTTTTTGAAAATGATCAAAGTAAGAAAAGTAAGTATAATGGCGAACCCCCAAATCGCTAACATAAAATTGGCATTTCGTAATCCTTGTCAAAATATAAATTATTTACCTTTTCCATAGCTGTTTTAATTAATTTTAGTCATTTTATCTCTCAGATTTGTCATTGGTTTTTCAAACCCATTATATAGTATCCATGACAGACTAATGGTGAGTATCCACTACAGGGACTAATTGATCCAATACTGTCCAATATTCCCAATTAAAAACAAGGATAGTTTTGGAACCAC
>CAYNIG010000239.1:0-7751 GCA_964396995.1 uncultured Saprospiraceae bacterium
GATGGTGCCAAAGTAAAGGTTGCCTCCATGGACACCTATAAAGCAGAAGCCCTTGCCCATGAATCTAACCTTTGTATAATTATGAGTACCCACGGTGATGGTGATCCCCCACCCTCTGCTAAAAAATTCTTTAATGCGTTGATGTCATCTGAACTAAAACTAAATAAGTTGGAGTATGCTGTTTTAGCCCTGGGTGACAGTTCATATCCCTATTTTTGTAAAGCCGGAGAAGATGTGGCACATCGATTATCTGCTCTTGGTGCAAAAGCCAGTATTCCAATTCAAAAATGCGATGTAGACTATCAAAACGATGCCACATATTGGTTTCAAAATTATCTAAAATCATTTACTGCACCGGAGGCAACCAAGGTAGATCCAGGACCTGTAAAGAAATTGATAACCGGTAAAAAATACTATCATGGTTTGCTTAAATCCAATATTGATCTGAACGGCCGAGGATCCAATAAACAGACACATCATATCGAAATCATTTCTGATGAACCTATTGATTACGAAGCCGGAGATGCACTCGGTGTAATGCCAAAAAATAAAAAAGATATACTTGAGGTTATTTTTAATGAGGTAAAGATTGACTCCAACCTCCGGATACCCTACAAAGGATTGAGTTATACCCTATTTTCCTTGCTTACAAGCAAATTAAATATCTGTTATCTAAAAGAAACGCAGGTGCAGAAATACGGTGAATTAAGCGGGCATTCCATACCTACAGTAAGGATGGATCTGTTAGACTTGGTAAGAATATACCCAATAAAACCAATTGCATTTTTAGATTTTGTGGCCTACTTAAATGAAATGTCACCCAGATTGTATTCCGTCTGTTCATCACCTTCTCTGAGGGAAAAAGAAATTCATATCCTGGTGAGTAAAAATAATTTCAGAGTTGATACTGAGACAAGATATGGACTGTGTAGTGATATGCTGAGCGATTACGCACCCGGTACAGAGTTAGAATTTTACATACACAAAAATAAATCATTCAGGTTGCCATCCGAAGATACCGACATCATCATGATTGGTCCTGGAACCGGTATGGCCCCTATGCGTGCATTTATAGAAGAAAGGGACAGCACAGGAGCTTCCGGAAAGAATTGGCTTATTTTTGGTGAACAGCATTTTACTACAGACTTCTTCTATCAGTCAGAAATACAGCAATATGTTTCCACCGGTGTGTTGAACCGGGTTGATTTAGCATGGTCCCGAGATACTGACAAAAAAATATATGTACAACACAAGATGCTTGAACACGGAAAAGAGATCTATGAATGGATTAAAAACGGGGCTAATATATTCGTGAGTGGTAGTCGCAGTCCAATGAGTGAGGATGTGGAAAAAGCAATGATTGAAATCATTTATACTCACAGCGGTAAAAGTGCTCCTGAAAGTGAAGAGTACTGGAATGAATTGAAAGAAGCTGGAATTTATAAAGCAGATGTCTATTAAGTTTAAATAAAAAATAAATGAGTACTAATCTCTCCATAGTTGAAAAAATAAAAAACAAAAGTGATGGTCTAAGGGGCACCTTAAATCAGAGTCTTGAAGATCATCTCACCGGCGCTATACGGGAAGACGATCAATCACTCATAAAACACCATGGTATGTATCAGCAGGACGATCGTGACCAGCGTGAAGAGAGATCTGTAAAAAAATTAGAATGGCTGTATTCATTTATGATCAGGCTGAGGTTACCCGGTGGATTTCTTACGCCTCAGCAATGGATAAATATGCACCATATTGCAGGAGAACACACTACAGGGGTAATTAAAATCACTACCCGCCAGACCGTCCAACTACATGGAATACTCAAATCGCATCTAAAACCAACATTAAAAGCATTTGCAACACAACGCCTGGATAGTATTGCTGCCTGTGGTGATGTAAATCGCAATGTGATTTGTGCTGCCCATCCCAAACAAAGCAAAATACACGAGGAAGTGTTTAAATATGCAGATAAGATCAGTACCATGGCATTACCCAAAACCAATGCGTATTATGAAATCTGGCTGGATAGGGAACCATTATTAAATAAAGAGGAAGAGAAAGACCCCTTATATCAGGAAAGGTATCTTCCCAGAAAATTCAAAATTGCCATTGCAATACCACCCAATAATGATGTAGATGTATTTACTAACGATATAGGTCTGATTGCCATAATTGAAAATGATCAACTCAAAGGGTTTAATATTTCTATCGGTGGTGGTTTAGGCACTACACATGGTAATACGCAAACTTATCCCAGGCTGGGTACTGTGATCGGATTTACCGATACTGAAGAAAAAACGCTAAAAGCGGTATACGAAATCATCACTGTTCAGCGCGATTTTGGTAACAGATCCGACAGAAAGAATGCCAGACTTAAATATACCATTGATAAAATGGGCATTTATCAATTCAAAAAGGAAGTAGAAAAAAGATGCGGATTTACGCTTGCTGCAGAAAGACCTTACCAATTTAATGATCG
Source organism: uncultured Saprospiraceae bacterium (assembly GCA_964396995.1). Classification (GTDB taxonomy): domain Bacteria; phylum Bacteroidota; class Bacteroidia; order Chitinophagales; family Saprospiraceae; genus JADJLQ01. Next base: position 2,480 of record CAYNIG010000239.1, read on the forward strand.
TACAGATTATTTTGGATGGCATCAAAATCATGAAGGAAAATGGTTTTATACTGTATTTATCGAAAATGGAAGGATCGCTGATGAAAAAGTAGCGATCAAAACTGCCCTGTATGAAATTGCCCTTACCGGCAAGGCAAACTTTAGATTTACAGCCAATCAAAAACTGATTATTTCAGACATAAATGCGGAAGATAAAGATGAAATCGAAAAAATATTGAATGAATTTGAATTGATTAGTCATACAGAAAAAGCAAGCCCAATCAGAAGAAATAGCATCGCCTGCGTGGCAATGAATACATGTCCCCTGGCTTTGGCTGAAGGACAACGATATCTGCCTGCATTGATCAGCAAAATCGAACCATTGCTATTAAAATATGCTTTAGAAAATGATCCCATTTCCATTCGCATGACAGGCTGTCCCAATGGTTGCGGCAGACCTTACACTGCAGAAATCGGATTAATAGGTACTTCCTATGGGCATTACAACCTTCATTTAGGTGGTGACCGGCTGGGTCTTCGCCTAAATACAAAAAGGTATGATGGGGTCAATGAAGAACAGGTATTGTCCATTTTAGATAAACTCTTTGAGCATTACAGTAAACGCAATACTAAAGAAATAACCTTTGGCGATTTTATTCATACTCACCCAACTGTGTTGGTGTAAGATTGTCTATGTTAAACAATTTTAATAGTGGCCAATTTGATTTTAATTCGTTTCTCGAAACTAAGTTGAATGAACTTAAATCTGATGGTCGTTATCGAAAATTTATAGAAATAGATAAAAACGCCAAAACCTTTCCGGTATTTTCATATACAGACTCAAAACAGGAAATTAAATCAGCAGTCAATTGGTGCTCCAATGATTATCTGGCTTTGAGCACTTCGGATAAATTAATTCAGGCCACATTGGAATGTGCATCGCAATATGGAATCGGAAGTGGTGGTACCAGGAATATTTCAGGAAGCACTATTTTGCACCAAAAGCTGGAAAAGAAATTAGCTGATTGGCATCAACAGGAATCAGCCTTATTATTCAATAGTGCATACCAGGCCAATCTCACTACCCTTTCCACCCTTGGCAGACATATTCCTGATATGGTATTTATATCTGATGAAGAAAATCATGCTTCTTTAATTGAAGGAATGAGGTCTTGTCCAAATACAAAAATTATATTCAAACACAATGACCTGTCTGATCTCGAATCAATACTCAGAACTTTATCCCCCACACAGCCCAAAATAATAGTTTTTGAAAGTATTTATTCAATTTCAGGGACTGTTGCACCCGTCAGAGAAATAATTTCCATTGGAAAAAAATACCATGCACTGACCTATATAGACGAAGTGCATGCAGTAGGATTATATGGTAAAAATGGATCAGGCAAAATCGAAGAATTCAATCTAAACACAGAAGTAGATTTTATTAATGGTACCCTTTCAAAAGCAATAGGCACGTTTGGCGGCTACATCAGCGCTAGTGCAAAATGGATAGATTTTATACGATCATTTGCCAGTGGATTTATTTTTACCACTTCATTACCTCCCGCGATTTGCAGTGCTGCCCTCTACAGCATCGAAGAAATCGTTATCAATCAAAAACTCAGAAATCATTTTTTAAAAAATGTAAGTCTGCTGAGAAGCAAATTAGATGAGGCTGGAATTCCGTACCGCGGTATCGATTCGCATATCACCCAATTGGTGATTGGAGAAGCAATCAAATGCAAACAAATATCGGATCATCTGTTATCCTTTGCTGGTATATATGTACAACCCATAAATTCACCGACAGTACCTAAAGGACAGGAATGCATACGCATCACTATTACTCCAAGACATAGTTTTGATCAAATTCATTCATTAGTGTATCATCTCAAAGGTGTATTTACTGACAACATTATACTTTCCGGAAGAAGCTCCATGCTTTCAAAGGTACAAATCGGCAAAGTAAGGGATAAAATCAATGCAGTGATGCCATGGATAAAAACGAAAGAAAACTATATTGATACCCGCGGAGACCAACTAACGGATATTCCACTGCATACCCAGGAGGGAACAGATTTTTTCACCGATAATTTGAGCGAAGCCTTAAAAAATAAGGAAATTGATATTGCAGTTCACTCACTAAAAGACCTTAGTTCTGAACATTTTTTTGGAGGTACCAAATTTGCTGTGGTAGACCGGGATGAAGTAAGAGATGTTGCCATCTTTAATGAAAATATAGCCGACCTTCTGAGAGCCGGAGAGAAAATTAGAATTGGTACATGTTCTTTTAGACGAGAAAGCCTGGCCGGTGATTTCTTGAAAAAAGTTTTACCTGCTTACGGTCAGAAAATAAATATAGAAATTTTACCGATCCGGGGAAATATTGATACCAGGTTAAAAAAATTAAGTGAAGGACGGTACGATGGTATTATACTTGCCTTTGCAGGGATAAATAGAATGCTGACCTCCGTTGAACACCGGGAGTATTTTAAATTACTATTATCCACCAAACGAATGATGGTATTGCCTCTACTGGATTGTACTCCTGCTCCATGTCAGGGAGCCATAGCAGCAGAATCCAGTCCTCAAAATGAGCGTGCATCTTATATTTTAAATTGTATTAACAACATAGAGTTGTATCAGGACTGTACCAATGAAAAAAAGATTGCATCTGAATATGGATCAGGTTGCATTCAAAAATTCGGAGTAACTACAGTAAAGTTTGGTGCACAAACATCGGTTTATGCACATGGGATCGATTCGAATAATAATGAAATAGACACATGGTATGGGTTAAAGGATATCCGTTTGAATATTTCTAATTTTGACATTATTAATTCCGATGAACTCGGATTTGTAGCAGAAAAAACTATCCTGGTTTCAGATATCCCTATTCCATCTAAAGCAGTTTTTATATCTCATATTGCTGCCATTGAAATGCCGTATATTGATTTTTCTAATTTGAGGGTATGGACTGCCGGTATTGAAACCTGGATAAAACTGGCTGCAAAAAATATTTGGGTAGAAGGTTGTGCGGATTCACTTGGTTTCAATAGTATTTTTTCGATTTTGAATACTCCTTTAATAGACATCCAGAATGATATCACTGTTCTTACCAATGAGGAATCTGCTGAACGGTGGACTGAGGACAATATAAAAGCCATAGCAACCTATTCCATACATTACAAGTCAGATCTTATTGATAAATATAAATTGAAGTCCGCCCGACTTATTTTTTGGTCTTGTTTCGCCCACTTTAATCACCTAAAAGAGATTTTACCTGCTGGTGTAATACATAGTTGCTTGCCGGGCAAAACCGCCGAACTATTAAGAAAAGAAGGTCACCAACCTATTCTATTCCCCACTAAAAAAGCATTCAATCAATGGAAAAAAAAGTATATCCAGGTTCCCTCCGTCGCCTGAGGTCGAATGCTGTGTTAAGGTCATTAGTTAATCCCCTGAGACTTTCGCACCAAAGTTTTATTCTTCCTGTATTTGTGGAAGAAAACTTAGAACGACCCAGGCCAATTCAAAATATGGAATCGGTCTCAGTTCAAACCTCGGTTTCCATAATTCCAAGAATGCAACAGGCAATTAGTAATGGTATTAACAAATTTTTACTATTTCCGGTCCCGTCCGTCAAGAAAGATATACCAGATGATTTTAGCTTCGCCTCTAATATAGTCACCAAAATCAAAGCCCATTTTGGAGATTCAATATGGTTGGCGGCAGATATATGTCTTTGTTCATATACTACTCACGGTCATTGTGGAATAATGAATCAAGAGAGAACAGAAGTATTAAATCAGCAATCGGTAGAAATTTTATCGAAATATGCTGTTTTATTAGCTCAAGCCGGTGCCGACTGTCTTGCTCCCAGTGATATGATGGACAGTAGAGTTAAAGCCATCAGAGATGGGTTAACTGAAAACAAACTGGAATATAAAACCATCATGGCCTATAGCGCCAAATTTAGTTCACAGCTTTATGGTCCTTTCAGGGATGCCTGTCATTCCTCACCGTCCAGTCAATCCTCATTAAAAGACCGTAAATCATATCAATTGTCACCATTCAATCCAGTCCAGGCATTATGCTCAGCGAAAAGAGATGAGAGCGAAGGTGCCGATATAATAATGGTAAAACCGGCGGGCTTGTATACGGATATTATAGCGCTATTAAAAGATGAGATTGAACGGCCAATAGCTGCCTATCAGGTAAGCGGTGAATACGCTGCTATTGAATTATTGAGTGAACGTGGTATCTTAGATCAGTCAAAAGCGCATATGGAGGCATGGGCTGCTCTCCAAAGAAGTGGGGCCACTATAATTATTTCCTATGCAGCCGACAAAGCTAAAGAATGGATAGATAAATATGAGTATTGATATCAATTGCAGGATTGGGTATATAGTCTTTTTACTTTCATTTTCAATGAATGTATTTGGTCAAGACGCCCCTTTTGCCGCATGGTCATCTGTCTTGATCAATACCCGATTTCATTCAAATTGGTCCAATACTACCGATCTCGGATACAGAACCATTAGCCACGATTTTACCCCATATCAAAATTTTATAAGATCGGGACTCAGGTATCATTTCAATCAAAAAATATCACTTTTAGGCGGAGTGGCTTATTTTAATACAAAAACTTCTTTTTTACCTGAAAATCATGAATATGGCCACGAATTCAGAATCTACCAGGAAATTCAACGATTATCAAGTCGAAGAAAAAAAATGGTATTCGACCTTCGTCTGAGAAATGAACAACGGTTTTTTAGCGGTACTTCTACCCGGGATGCATATCATTCATTCCGAGTGGCGGGAAGAGTATTATTAGGATACCAATTTACAAATCAATTTGCGTGGCACCTAGGATCAGAGTATTTTGAATCTGTTACTTTTAATAAACTAGGGAGTGATCAGGTAAGGCTTATCACTCAATTGGTAACTCGAATGAACCATGGATTTTCATTGAGCTTTATGTATATGTATGTAATGCGAAAAGCATATGATCAATCTGTATTTAACCTCGTATTAGTAAAAAATTTTAATTTTAATGGACGCAGTACACCTTCCCGCTGAAAATAAAAATGAATTATACCCCGTTTTTCTTGTATTAAAGAATTTTGAATTATTAATCGTTGGCGGTGGAAATGTTGCCCTTGAAAAACTCCACTCTATATTATCTAACTCGCGAAATGCTAATATTACGCTGGTGGCCCCTTTGATTAAGCAAGAAATTCGAAATTTATTGAGTACAAACCTGCAAATCAAATTGATTGAAAGAAAATTT
>CAYNIG010000240.1:0-7686 GCA_964396995.1 uncultured Saprospiraceae bacterium
TTATGGTCCATTGAATCAAGTTTGAATTTATAGATTGCACAGCACTAGCTGAACCAAGACTATAGAAAAGTTGAGCATCTGCAGGTATTCCGGTAACCGAAGATCCATATGATTCAAATCTATCTCTTTGAATGGATTGAAGTCCAGTGAAATTAAAGTTATGTGCTCCTAGTTTTTTTGTATAAGTAAGGATATTTTCCAATGTCCAGTTAAAACCAAATTGATTGTTGTTTGCTGCAAAAGGATCACCTAACCTTCTATTATTGGTTAAACTTCCCCAAAATTGACCTCTCCTCGATAGAGTAAAATCCGGTCCAAAATTTACCCTGTATTTTAAACCTTCCAGGATATTAGCTTCAGCATAAAGAGAATTAAAAATTCTATACCTTTTAGAATTGTCTACCACATTGCCATCTAATATTTCATACAGTGGATTGGTGAGGAGTGCATCATTGGTTGGTGAAAAAATTAGGTTGCCGTTATCATCATAGGGTCGGCCAAGAGGATTTTGTTGAATGGTAAAAGAGTATGGGTTTAATCCTTCTCCATTACGATCAGAAAACATCATATAAGAGGAAATTCCAGCTTTGATAACTTTATTAATAGAATGATCTACATTAGCTCTCAATGAATACCTGGAATAATCAAGTCCCTTGGTGATCCCTTTGTCCTGGAAAAAACCAGCCGAAATATAAAACTCTGTTTTATCATTACCACCTTGAATGCCTAAAGTATGGTTTTGCATAAGTCCTGGTTTTAAAATAAGGTCTTGATAATTGGTATTTCTATTGGCTGCGATACCGGCCGCAACGGCGGGGTCACCACCCAATACTCCAACTTTGGCATCGGCAGCTGCATCAGCTACACCGGTAGGTACCGGATTGCCAGCAGCATCTTTGTATCCGCCTGTAGCTCTGTAAGATTCCCGAACAAATTCTGCGAACTCTGGGCCAGAAAATAATTCTATTTTATCCAAGGCATCTGATCTTCCGGCGTAGGTATCCAGGGTAACCGTAGTTTTCCCTTTTTTGGATGAACCTCTTTTGGTAGTGACAAGCACTACCCCATTGGCACCTCTGGCACCATAGATAGCAGTTGCCGTAGCATCTTTCAATACTTCCAGTGATTGAATATCATTTGGATTTATGTCCTCATAACCTGCTGATAGAGGAATACCATCCACTACATAGAGAGGATCATTTCCGGCATTAAATGATCGTCGGCCCCGGATTAAAATTTTAGGAGTTGATCCCGGTTTGGATCCGGACTGAGTCACATTCACACCGGCAGCCCGACCTGTAAGGGCCTGGGCCAAGTTAGTCACGGGTAGTTCGGCAATTTCTTTAGCAGAAATAGAAGAAATAGCACCAGTTAATTGACTTTTCTTTTGGGTACCGTATCCGGTAACTACTATTTCAGAAATTACGGTGGCATCTTCGGTTAAACTTACATCAATTGTATTGTTAGCACCTACTGCAACTTCCTGAGTAGTGAACCCTACATAACTAAATACCAGTATTGAATTGTCGGTAACATTGGAAATGGTGTAGCTACCATCAGCATCTGTGACAGTACCTATCCCGGAACCTTTGACAGTAATACTCACACCAGGTAATCCGCCTCCGGTAGCATCGTTTACAATACCACTGATTTGTCTAGTCTGAGCGAGAATTTGAGAATACAGGGCAAACATGATCCCTATAATAAGTGAGAATTTTTTATTCATACAAATAAGAATTTTAATAATTAATAAACGAAAAAATAATCAAGTAAGTGAAACAAGGTAGTAAAATATGTAAGCAATAAAAATGCTTCAGGCATCTTTCTGCGAAATCGTTTTAGTAAACTTTAAAAACAAATTGTGAAATCCATTGCCTCTTTATTTTTGAATATGTATTTTAATGTAATTGATTAATTTTCAATTGTAAATGGTATGAAAGAAGGTACAAACTAAATAATTTTAGTGATTTTTTAGGACATTTTACGCAAACGTTTTAGTAGATTTACCATTGTAAAATGTTGTTTGACTAAAGTATATGGAAAAAGTAAACTTGAAAAAGCTTGCTGAGGTGTTGAATATATCCATCTCCACTGTTTCTAAAGCGTTACATAATAGCCATGAGATAAGTGAAGAAACCAAACAAAAAGTGATGGCCAAAGCAGAAGAGCTTGGCTACCATCCAAACCCTTATGCAGGCTCTCTGAGACACCATAAGACCAATACCATAGCAATTGTAGTACCGCAACTGAACAATTATTTTTTTATTCAGGCAATAAGCGGGGCCGAATCCAAATCGCAGGAAGCGGGATATCATACCCTTATATACAATTCCAATGATGACATTACTAAAGAGGCCAGTATAATGCATCAATTACAAAATGGTCGGGTAGATGGGATCATAATGTCACTTTCTTTATCCACCAACACCTATCAGCACCTGCATTCCATCATCCAATCAGGGATTCCTATAGTTTTTTTTGACCGAGTATGCCACGAAATAGAAACTGCTAAAGTAATTACAGACGACTATCTCAGTGGCTTTAAAGCCACTGAACATCTGATTTCCAACGGAAGCCGGGATATTGCTTATCTATCTATTGGAAAATCTATTTCGATTGATAATAAGAGGATGCAGGGATATATGGAAGCACTTTCAAAACACAATATCACTTTAGATGAGAGTAAGAGGGTAATTGAATGCACCGGCACCAAAGAAATAAGATATAATAAAATACATCAACTGCTTAGCCAAAAGAAAAGACCGTCGGGTATATTTTGCTGTGTGGAAGCACTGGCTTTGATCTGCTATGAAGTATGCAGAGAGCTGAAGATCAGAATACCGGAAGATGTAAAAATAATCTCTTTTTCTAATCTTCCCTCAGCGCATTTATTGTCACCTCCCCTTACTACCATTACTCAGCCCGCACATGAGATGGGCTTGCAATCAGCATCATTGTTGATAAAGTACCTTGAAAACAAGAAGTTCGTAATTACAAATGAAAATCATATACTCAGATCAGAATTGGTGGTGAGAGGATCAACAAAATGAAGCACTCCTTTTGATTCAGCCATTTTTGCTACCATCAATTAAAAAAGGGGTATCATTTCTGATCCCCCTAAATTAAAAATTCGTTTTGAGTCTGAATTTTTATTCTTTATCCTCTGAAATAAATCAATACGGTGAGAACTATTGCAACTAATATGCCAGAAATGACCAGATCACTGGTACCAAAACTTTCTCGTGTGGCTTTTCGCTGAGCTGGGGTAAGAGTACCCATCGTAAGACCTGAGAGTTGAGCCTCAGACTGAGCTGGTGTAGAAAGACTTACCACTGCAGCAACTGCTACGCAAACAAGAAAATTAAATATTGCAAAATGAGAAAAGTTTAATGTAGTAAACCAACTTTTATCCCCTGATACTTCCAATATAATACGTAGAGTGCCTGAGATAAGGCCATAAAATAAAGTGGCTATGGCTGCTTGCCCATTCATTCGCTTCCACAGAATACCGATGACAAATACCGCAGTAATAGGTGGAGCAATATAAGCCTGCACATTCTGTAAATATTGATATAAAATACCACCACCGATTTTATTCATAATCGGAATCCAGAGCATACCCAATAAAACGATAATGGTAGTAGCCACTTTGCCAATGAATACCAATTTTTTCTCAGGAGTGGCGGGATACATTCGTTTAAAAATATCAACTGTAAACAAGGTCGAGGCTGAGTTAAACACGGAGGCCAGAGAGCTCATCAGCGCTGCCATCAAACCCGCGGCAACCAGCCCTTTGAGTCCGGTAGGCAATAAAGCTTTCACCAGAGTTGGAAACACTTCATCGCTTTTTTCATACGAGATCATTCCTTTCTGTTTTAATCCGTAAGCAATAATACCGGGAATCAGAAAAATAAATATCGGCGCCAATTTTAAGAATGCACCAAAAATTGCTCCTTTTCGACCTTCACTCAAATTTGGAGCAGATAGTGTGCGCTGAACTATATATTGATCCGTACACCAGTACCAGACACCTACTACGGTACCACCGAAAAGCAAACCGGTCCAGGGAAAATTGGGATCTGTCATTGGTCGCCACATATTAAAATGTTCTGAACCCACTGTAGCTCTTAATTCTGTCCAACCCCCTACTTTATTTAATCCAATAATAGTAATGATTGCAGAGCCAAGCAATATTAATACTGTCTGAACGGCTTCAGTATATACTACTGCACGCATGCCTCCCATTACCGTGTATATCCCGGTAATGATCACGGTGACGACAGCGCCTTGTAAAAATGAAATGTTCAACAAATTAGCTACTACAATTCCCCCAGCGTAAATCGTGACGGAGACTTTGGTCAATACATACCCTGCGATGGAAAAAATAGAAACAAACCATCTGGATCTTCCATCAAATCTTTTTTCCAGAAATTCAGGCATCGTAAAGGCCCCACTACGCATATAAAAAGGCAGGAAAAACCAACCCAAGAGGAGGACAATCCAGGCATGCAATTCATAGTGAGCCATCGGCACACCACTTTCTGCACCAGTACCTGCCAATCCCACCACGTGTTCGGAGCCGATATTGGAAGCGAATATGGAAGCACCAATGACGAACCAACCTACATTTCGCCCTGCTAAAAAATAATCTTCTGAGGTTTCCTGTTTTTGTCTTATTACCCACCAGGCCACACCCAACAGAACAGCAAAGTATCCACCGAGTACTACCCAATCTAAGGTTTGTAAACTATTCATACATTTAAAGTTTAAGAAAGCGAAATATCGAAAATATAATTGAATTCGGGGCATAAGATTTTCACTCTCTATTTTGACTTTATTTATTGAGATGACATTTTGTTATTTACATCTATCTGCAGTCGTTTAAAATTATTTGAAGATCAGGGTAAATAATCTATTATAAGTCAGATATTTGCATATATGTCTTTTTCTTCTAATACGGTAGATACTTTCAGACAAGAGGTAGTGCTCAAGTATCAATTATTCAATAGTTTATTTACTTCGTTGCCTTTTCATAAAATTGAAAAAACAGGAATTTTGCTATCGCTACTGAGCTCCCAGTGTGAAGATGGATATGGAAAAGGAATGAATCCAAAAGAAATATTGAATTTTTTTTTCAAAACGCAGACAGATTACACCAATGAAAAGGAAAAGCTTGATTTGTTATTCAGGTTTATACAATATGGGGAGAGGCAGGTAGTACTATTTGATGCGTTGGAAGATGCTGCATTTGATTTTACGCATGATATTGAAGGAACCGGTACTTTAAAACAAATAGAATCCGAAAGTAAACAGAAGGGACTGACCAGAGAGTTAGCCGCGAGGCTAAAAGATTTTGCGGTACGTATTGTATTGACCGCCCATCCTACGCAATTTTATCCGGACTCCGTGTTGGGAATTATACATGACCTCACCAAGTCTATAGCCGTAAATAATATTACTGAGATAAATTTATTATTAAAACAACTTGGCCGTACCCCTTTTTTCAAACAAATAAAACCCACCCCGGTAGATGAAGCGAATAGCCTTATTTGGTATTTAAAAAATATCTTTTATCCTGCTATAGGGAGGATAAATCAAAGAGTGATCAGTCTTATTCCCGAAACTGCAAAAGAGCAGGAACCTTTAATCCATTTAGGGTTTTGGCCTGGAGGTGATCGCGACGGAAATCCATTTGTAGTACCCTCTACTACATTCGAAGTGATCAAAAATCTAAGGGCAAATATTATAGAATGTTATTTGGAAGATATTGAATTGTTACAAAAAAGACTGACATTTAAAAATGTCGACAACCTTATTGCTAAAATTGAAAAATCCGTAAAATCACTAAATGGAACAGATAAAAACGAATATTCAAAAGAACTACTGCTTGCCGACCTGCTACAGGTAAGGCTTATCATGATCAATGAGCATGAAAGTTTATTCCTTGAATTAGTGGATTCTTTCATTGCAAAAGTTCAATCTTTTGGATTTTATTTTGCGTCCCTGGATATAAGACAGGATAGCGCCGTTCATCGGGATGTGATAGACCAGTTATTGCCTTATTTACAAACCGATATTCAGAATTATTCCTCATTGACTGATGATGAAAAAACAAAATTTCTTTTAACTATCCCTGAATTCATAAAGGAACCTGAACTGGATACCACCTCCTTAGTTTACGATACTTATCATACCATCCGATTAATAAGAGATATTCAAAAGCTGAGTGGAGAATTGGCATGTCACCGCTATATTATAAGTCAATGTGATTCAATTCAAAACGTGCTTGAAGTGTTTTTCCTTATTCGCACCATCTGGAGGAGTGATTCGATAAATATTGATATCGTCCCTTTATTTGAGAAAGTTCAGGATTTGCAAAATGCAGGTGGAATCATGCAATCTATGTATCAAAATGCAACGTACAGATCTCATGTAAGAAGCAGATCAGATAATCAAACCATCATGCTTGGATTTTCAGATGGCACTAAAGATGGCGGTTATCTTATGGCCAATTGGAGTATTTACAGTGCAAAAGAATCATTGACTACTATTTCCAGAGAACACGGAATAAAGGTCATATTTTTTGATGGCCGTGGCGGACCTCCCTCCCGTGGCGGGGGTAAAACACATAAATTTTATGCATCCCTTGGTCATAAAATTTCCAACACCGAAATTCAACTTACTATTCAAGGACAAACGGTAAGCAGTAGTTTCGGGACCTTGGATTCTGCACAATTTAATATGGAACAATTATTAAATGCAGGAATTTATAACGATGTATTGGCTGATCATTCCAATACCCTCAATCAAAATCATCGTGATTTATTATCTACCATGGCCCAACGAGGTTATGAAGCATTTGTTGATCTTAAAAATCATCCTAAATTTATTTCTTATCTCACTGTCATCAGTCCACTGAATTATTATAACGAGACCAATATAGCAAGCCGGCCAAGCAAACGAAAACAAACCAATAGTCTGGTGCTGGATGATTTAAGAGCTATACCTTTTGTAAGCTCCTGGAGCCAAATAAAACAAAATGTGCCCGGATATTTTGGTGTTGGCTCTGCATTAGAAGCTATGGAAAAAGAAGGAAAATGGTCTGATGTAGAGGATCTTTATCAATCGTCCTTGTTTTTCAAGACATTGATAGAAAATACTGAAATGGCAATGAAAAAATGTTTTTTTCCATTGACCATCCATTTACAAAACGATCCTGAATTTGCAGGACTATTTAAAACAATTTATGATGAGTATATCCGATCGGAGAAATATGTCCTAAAACTAACTTCTCATAAATCGTTAATGGAAGATTACCCGGCTGATGCTTTATCAATAGATATTCGTGAAAAAATAGTGCAGCCTCTTCTTACAATACAGCAATATGCTCTGATGCAATTGAGGAAACCCGAGTATAGAGAAAGTGATTTAAAATCGGTGTATGAAAAGCTGATTATCCGCTCTTCGTTTGGAATAATAAATGCGGCACGGAATTCAGTTTGATTTACAATGCAGTGCGTTCACTTATTTTATCACTTTATAATTAATAAAACCATCTCCCATTTTGCCATTTGTTGATAAGCCTTCAACATATACTCGTATGGTAGAGCCAGCATCTGTATTAAAATATTCAACCGTAGCTTTACCATTTAAATCGGTATTCACCATTGGCGCCCAATAAACAGT